>QHTX01000083.1:26286-37488 GCA_003220975.1 Gemmatimonadota bacterium
CCGATTGACGAACACGAGCCGAGCAATGTGACAGAGGAAAGCAGGGCAGGGTGTCATGGCTCCGAGGTCGCGCGTACGTGTCGCAACTCGACCAGCACGAGGATCGCCATGCCGATCACCACGAGCGCGCTCGTGGCCATCCTAGTAGCTCCAGCTGGTCCCGAACAGCAGCTGCCCGCCCTCGCTGCCGCGGCCGTAGCCGACCACGACGAGGGAGTTGCGCAGGAAGCGAAGCGCCAGCTCGCCGCCGCCCGAGCGATGCAGGTCGGTCGTGGTGAGGCGGACCCCCCCCTCTCCCGGCCCGAAGACGCGCCCGGCGTCGTAGAACGCGACGAGCTTGAGCTCCAGAACGCTCGGCACCCATACGAGCCCGTAGCGCGCCTCGAGCCCCCCAAGCACCTTGCCGCGCCCCACGAAGCGGCCGTCGTAGAACCCGCGCAGCGACCGGTAGCCTCCCACCGCGACGAACGGCCGCTCGCTCGACTCCATCAACTGCTGCGCGGCGAGCGGCGGCGTGCCGCCGGCACCTTCGGCGGCAAGCCGCCCCGCCAGGATGAGCTTCTCGAACGGGTGGACGTGCACGCGCGCGTCGACGGTGGTGCGGGTGTAGCCCGTGCCGCTCGCGAACAACGCTTCCGCCATGACCCCGCGATGCGGGTCGAGCTCATTGTCCCGCGTGTCGAAAACGACACCGACGCGGACCACCTTGTCGGTGAACGGGACGGTACCTGGATCAACGGCTCCCGAGGCGAGATCGGTGCGGAACACGCTCGGCCCCGGGAGGGCCCGGAAGTCGGTGTGCGAGAGTGAGGCGCCGGCGAGGAGGCGCAGCGGTCCCGCCACGCGGCGTTCCACGGTGGCGCGCGCGACGAGGGAAGTCCGGCTGACCTTGTAGAAATACGTGCCCGCGATCGTGACGCTGTCGCGCGAGTACTGCGTGTCGTTGCCGAGGCCGTAATAGCCCAGGCGGTTGGCGCGCACCACCGCCAGGGTGAGCCCCGCCCGCCACGCCTCCCACCACGCCGGCGCCTGGGCGTCCATCACCACGGCAAAACTGCCCCGGGTGCTGGCACCCGCGTCGAGGTTGACGGCCGCCAGGTTCGGCTCGGGGCGTTCGACCACGCCGAGCGGACTGTAGCGCCCGTAATGGACCGCCCCCCACAGTCCGTCGACGGTGCTGTAGTAGCCGTACGGGTAGAAGTTGTCGCGCCAGAAGCGCTGCGCGCCGAGGGCCGGCGCGACGCCGGCCAGCAGCGCGAGCGCGGCGCTAGCGGCTCGCAGCGGGCCGCTCGTACAGGTACGCCGTGTCCATGAGCTTCGCCTCGGTGCCGTCGTGCGCGGCGAAGCGGCCGGGGTAGAGCGACGCGGCGCCGAACTCGCCGCGCTTGTTCACGGCGTAAAACTGCAGGCTGAACCTGGGCCGGCCGCGCTCGTCGAGTAAGCGCGTCTCGGTGGCCTTGACGACACGCTTCAGCGTCTCGAGGCAGGCGTCGGTGGGCTTCATCCCCCGGCGCATGTGCTCCACCGTGAGGAAACCACCGCACACCTTGATGTTCGACTCGCCCCGACCCGTCGAGCCCGCCGCCCCGATGTCGTTGTCGGTGTACTGACCGGCCCCGATGAGCGGGCTGTCGCCCACCCGGCCCGGGATCTTGAAGGCGAGCCCGCTGGTGGTCGTCACCGACGAAAGGTCGCCCTGCGGCGTCACGGCGTCGCAGTTGATCGTCCCGGTCGGCCGCGCGGTCATGTGCTCGCCCTCCGGCACGTCCAGGTAGTCGTCGTTCGGGTTCAAGTTGGCGCGCCAGTGCAGCCACACTTCGCGCGCGTGCTCGGTGAGCAGGTCCTCCTCCTTGAAGCCGTACTGGAGCGCGAACCGCTTCGCCCCCTCACCCACGAGGAAAATGTGGTTCGTGTACTTGAGGACGAGCTTCGCCACTTCGGAGGGCGTCTTGATGCCCTCGAGCGCCCCCACGGCGCCCGCGCGCTTGGTCGGCCCGTGCATGCACGACGCGTCGAGCTGCACCACCCCATCGGCGTTGGGAAGGCCCCCGTAGCCCACCGAGTCGTCGTTCGGGTCGAGCTCCTGGATCTTCACACCCTCGATCACCGCATCGAGCGTATCGGCCCCCTGCATGAGCAGGTCGAACGCCTTCTGCACGGCGCGCAGCCCGTTCGCGCTCGCAACGGCGACCGGCTTCGCCGCCCAGCGGCTGGGCGGGGGCAGCGCCCGGGGCGGGCGCATGGGGTAGGGAATGTGGCGCGCGCTCGCCGCGGCGGCTCCGACGGCGGCGGACGTGAGAAACTCTCGGCGGGACAGGAGGTCGAGCACGGTGGAGCTCCGGAGCGCTGAGGACCGCGTAGGTTTACGCCGCCGCACGGAGCCTGTCAACTTGCTCCCTTCCCACGCCTGCCCTACCATTCCGACCGTGAGCGTCCTTGAGGACCCGCCGACCCCGCGCGCCGTGGTGCGCGGCATTCTCGGTTTCGCGGCCGTGGTCGCCGCCGTGGCGCTGGTCGTCGTGTCGCTCGCCGTCGGTCACATCGAATGGCGGCTGGCCGCGCTGGCGCTCACGCTGTGGAGCGCGTACGGCTTCTGGGATGCCCTGTTGGGCGGCCTGTTCGAGCCGCTCGGCCAGTTCCTCGGCGACCAGCTCACCGGCGGCATGCCCGGGAGCACGGGGATCACGATCGACCAGGAGACGGCGTCGCTCGAGCACCTGCTCGCGGCGGACCCGCCGCCGCCCCTGCACCGGGTGATCATCGCCGGCATCCGGCTCGCCGAGATCTACCGGACCCATCAGCGCGACGTGCCGAAAGCGGACGCGCTGATCGCCCGTCTCGCGGCGCAGTACCCCGACGCCCCCGAGCTCAGGTATGTCCGGCCCCCGGCCCCCCGTTGACCTCTCGCTCGTCGTCCCCGTGTACAACGAGCGCGACAGCCTCCCCGTGCTCGTCGAGGAGGTCGGGCGGGCGCTCGCCGGACGGAGCTACGAGATCGTGGCCGTGGACGACGGGTCGACCGACGGTTCGCTCGACGTGCTCAAAGCGCTGAAGCGAGACCACCCGGAGCTGCACATCGTCGCCTTCGCGGCGAACGCCGGCCAGACCGCGGCGTTCGCCGCCGGGTTCCGAGCCGCGCGCGGCCGCGTGGCCGTGACGCTCGACGCCGACCTGCAGAACGATCCGGCCGACATTCCGGCGCTGCTGGACGAGCTCGAGCGGAGCGGTGCTGCGGCGGTCGTGGGCTATCGGGTGGACCGCCGGGACTCGGGCTGGAAGCGCCTCCAGAGCCGGATCGCCAACGGCGTGCGCAACCGGCTGAACCGGGAGACGATCCGCGATACCGGGTGCTCCCTGAAGGCGTTCCGCGCCGACGCCGCTCGCGAGCTGCCGTTGTTCAATGGGATGCATCGCTTCCTGCCGACGCTGATCAAGATGCAGGGCGGCCGCGTCAGCGAGGTGCCCGTGCACCACCGGCCGCGCCGCTTCGGCAGGACGAAGTACGGGATGTGGAACCGGGTGTTCCGGTCGCTCGCCGACGCCTTCGCGGTGCGCTGGATGCAGCGGCGGGCGCTGCGCTACCGGATACGGGAGGAGCTGCCCTGATGCACGACGAGTGGATGCGGCAGATCGACCTCGAGCTCGATGGCGAGCTGAGCCTGCCCGAGCGCGCCGCGTTGGCGCGCCACCTCGCGGGGTGTCGGCACTGCGCCGAAGCGCGCGTGAACCACCTCGAGATGCGGGTCGCGTTCGCCCGGTCGGCGGGGGATCCCCACGCCCGGACGGTGCCGCGCCCGCGCCTGCGCGGCCGGACGCTCGCGTTCTGGATGGCCGTGAGCCTCGCGGCGGGCGGGGCGGCCGGCTGGCTCGCGCACCAGCGCTGGGGCGGGCCGGGGCCGGCTTCGCTCGAGGCCTCGCGTGCGACGCTCGTGGTGCAGTAGCCTCGTCGTCGCCGCGGCCCTCGTCGCGGCCCAGGCGCCGAATTATCGCGTCACATACCGCCTGCGGCTGGTGGAGCGCGTCGGGTCCGACACGCGGCTGCTCGCGACCGGCGTCGTAAGTGGGCCGCCCGAGACCGCGCTGCGCCTGTCGCTCCACGCTGGGACGGCCGAGCTCGAGGCCCTGCTCGGCACGCTCCCCGAGCCCGATACGGTGAACCTCGCGGGCGTGTTCTTCAGTCGCCGCGCGGCCGGCCGCTCGCGCCGCGGGCTGCCGTTATGGGAGGAGGACAGCTACCGGCGCTGGGCAAGGCTCGCGTGGGGTGGGACGGCGCGGCTCTCCCCCTTCGGGCCGGAGCGCGCCGGCCAGCGGGGCGGGGCCCTCTGGGTGGAGATCGCGGTGGACCGCGAGTTCGCGGCCGGCGAGACGCGACCGAGCGAAGAAGTGACGCTGATCGACAGCGCGGTCGCTTTCGGAGCCCAGGCGGTCGTGCCGCCGCGGCGGGTGACCGTCCGCCTGACGCTGGTGCGCGCGGACACCGCGAGCAGCCGTCAGGTGCTCGACCTCGTCCCCGAGACTCCTGGGCGCCGCGTCCGGTTCGCCCTGGGCCGCCAGCGGTTCGAGTTCGACGTGACGCTCGAGCGGCCCGACCCGCCCCGGACCGCCCGCGACAGCGCGCTCGCCGCTGGCGCCGAAGTCGTGTGCCTCCGGGTCGTGGTCCCGGGCCCGGCCGAACCGGCTCGGACGCGCTGTGGCCGGCTCGACAACGTCGCCCGCCGGGTCGCGCTGGCCGGAGGGGACACGCTGGTGGCGACGTTCGCCTGGCCCGCGCTGCGCTGAGCGCGATATCTTCCAGCGATGCCTCGGAACGAGCGGCTCGACCCGTCCATCTTCCACCTCCCCGCCGAAAAGATGCGGGAGGGCTACTACTCGGATAAGTACTTCGTCCGCACGCGCGAGCTGCTGCTCAGGGACAAGCACCGTCCCTGCGTCACGATGCAGGTGTTCGGCAAGGCCCACGCCTTCCTGGGCGGGATCGACGAGGCGATCGCGATCCTGAAGCTCTGCAGCATGGAGTGGAGCGAGCTCGAGGTATCCGCCTTGTATGACGGTGACGAGATCGAGCCGTGGGAGACGGTGCTGCTGATCGACGGACCGTATGACGCGTTCGCCCACCTCGAGACCCTGTACCTGGGCGTGCTGGCGCGTCGCACCAAGGTCGGCACCAACACGCGGCGCGTGGTGGAGGCCGCGAAGCCGAAGCAGGTGATGTTCTTCCCGGCGCGTCACGACCACTGGCTCGTCCAGACCGGTGACGGCTACGCCGCCCACATCGCGGGCGCGATCGGTGTGTCGACCGATGCGCAGGCCTCGTGGTGGGGCTCCGAGGGGGTCGGCACGGTGCCCCACGCCCTCATCGCCGCCTACGGCGGCGACACGGTGCTCGCGTCGCGGAAGTTCGCGGAGCTCATGGACCCGAATGTCCGGCTCATCACGCTCGTCGACTTCGAGAACGACTGCGTCGGGACGGCGCTCACGGTGGCGCGCGCGCTGGGCCAGCGGCTGTACGGGGTGCGCATCGACACCTCCGAGACGCTGGTCGACAAGTCGGTCATTCCCCAGATGGGGACGTTCAAGCCGACCGGCGTGAACCCGCAGCTCGTCTGGAACGTGCGGCGGGCGCTGGACCGCGAGGGGTTCCATGGCGTGAAGATCGTGGTGTCGGGGGGGTTCACCGTCGAGAAGATCCGCCACTTCGAGGAGCAAGGGGTGCCGGTGGACATGTACGGCGTGGGCTCGAGTCTCTTTCAGGGGCGCTTCGATTTCACCGCCGACGTCGTGCGCGTGGAGGGCAAGCCGGTCGCGAAGGTGGGGCGGAGCTACCGGCCGAGCCCGCGTCTCGAGCGGGTGGAGTGACCTTTCGTCAGGGAGAGCATGCGATCATGAGCGACTATCCGTACGCCACCCATCTCAACGTTTACTACGGGCCGCGCGAGGTGGTGGACGTCCAGGCGCTGGCGGACGCCTGCACCGACCGCTGGTACAACCAGACGCTGTGCCGGGTGAACGACTCGGTCGTCCGGCTGGGCGTGGTGCAGGGGGAGTACCATTGGCACAAGCACGACACCGAGGACGAGTTCTTCTACGTCGTCGAGGGGCGGTTCCTCATCGACCTGGAAGGACCGGGGGGCCAGACCGTCACGCTGGCGCCGCGCCAGGGGTTCGTCGTGCCGAAGGGCGTGGTCCACCGGACGCGGGCGCCCGAGCGGGCGGTGATCCTGATGGTCGAGGGGGCCCGCATCGTTCCGACGGGCGACTGACGCCCCTTGCACTTCCCGCCAGGCTGCATATTTTTCCGAAGCAATGAATATTAATTCACCCGTGCCCGTGGGCGTTTTCGGGGCCTCCGGGTATGTCGGGCAGGAGTTGTTGCGGCTCCTCGCCGGGCATCCGGGGGCCTCGCTCGTCTTCGCCACCGCCGAGTCGGCCGCGGGCGAGCGGGTCGAAGGCCTGCGCCTCGTCCGGGCCGACGATGCGCCGCTCGACCGTGCGGAGGTCGTGCTCTCGGCCCTGCCGCACGGGATCTCGGGCCGCTACGTGCAGGAGGCGCGGGCGGTGGGGAAGCGGGCGGTCGATCTGTCCGCCGACTTCCGGCTCTCGCCCGACGCCGTGTACGGGCTGACCGAGGTGGCCCGGCCACGCGTCGCGCGTGCCGAGCTGGTCGCCAATCCCGGGTGCTACCCGACCGCCGCGTTGCTCGCCCTGATCCCGCTCGCTCAGTGCGGGCTGATCGACGAGTCTCGCGAGGTCGTGATCGACGCGGCGTCCGGCGTCACGGGCGCCGGCCGGAATCCCACGCGTGAGCTGCTGTTCGGTGAGGTCGCCGAGGACTTCCGGGCCTACGCGGTCGGCAACGAGCACCGCCACCTCCCCGAGCTCCGGGCCACGCTCGCGCGGGAGAGCGGGTTCGCGGGCGACCTGGTGTTCACGCCGCATCTCCTGCCGGTGAAGCGCGGGATTCTCGAGACCATCCACGTACCGCTCTCTCGCGTGCTCGACCAGGCCACGGCGGAAGGGATCTACGAGACGGTCTACGCGGACGAGCCATGCGTGCGGGTGCTGCACGGCGCGCTGCCGTCGTTGAAGGACGTCGTATACCGGAATCGCGTGGCGCTCGGCGTCGCCGCCGTCGGGAACGTGCGCCGTCCCCGACTCACGGTGATCGCCGCGATCGACAATCTCGTGAAGGGCGCGGCCGGGCAGGCGATCCAGAACATGAACGTGATGCTGGGCCTGCCGGAGACGCTGGGGCTCACATGCTGAAGGTGCGCGTCGTGAAGATCGGCGGCAACGCGCTGGAGCGGCCCGAGTGGCTGGCGGCATGCGCCGACGCTCTGAGGCCGCTCGAGCCTGTGGTGGTCGTGCACGGGGGCGGGCGGGCGGTGAGCACGCTGTCGCGCCGCCTCGACCTGCCGGTCGAAAAACAGGACGGGCTGCGGGTCACGACGCCGGCGGTGGCCGAAGCCGTCGAGATGGTGCTCGCCGGCCCGGCGAACCGGCTGGTGGTCGCCGCGCTGCGGGCAGCCGGGCTCGATGCGATCGGCCTGTCGGGGGTCGATGGCGGCCTGCTCACGGCGCGCCCGGCCCCGGGCGGCCTCGGTCACGTCGGCGAGATCGCGGGGGTGCGGGCGTCGCTGCTCGAGAGCCTGCTCCTGGCCGGCCTCACGCCGGTGATCGCGCCCATGGCGCCCGGCCCCGAAGGCGGGCTGCCCCTCAACGTGAACGCGGACGAGGCGGCGGCGGCCGTGGCGGCCGCGGTGCACGCGGCGGAGCTGCTGTTCGTATCCGATGTGCCGGGCGTGCAGGTCGACGGCGCCGTCCAGCCCGCCCTCGACGCGGGCGACGTCGAGACGCTCATCGAGCTCGGCGCCGCGACGGACGGCATGACGGTGAAGCTGCGCGCCGCGGTCGCGGCGCTCCGCGCCGGCGCGCGCGCCGCCCGCATCGGGGACGTCCATATGCTCGGGCATCCTTCCGCCGGCACCCGCGTCCTCGCCGCCGCAGCCCAGCCGGCGTGACCAGCACGACCGCCGCGGAGCAGTCCGCCGCGCGCGCCGCCTCGGCGCTGCTGGACGTGTATGCCCGCGTCGGCCCGCTGTTCGTCCGCGGGGAGGGGGCGGAGCTCATCGCGGACGACGGGACGCGGTACCTCGATCTCGTGGCCGGCATCGCGGTCAACGCGCTCGGCTACGATCACCCCGTCATCCGTGATGCGATCGACCAGGCACTGGCGAGCGGGCTCATTCACGTCTCCAACCTGTACCGCACCGAGCCCGGCGAGCGGCTCGCCGAGGAGCTCGTGGCGCGGTCGTTCGCGAGCCGCGTGTTCTTCTGCAATTCGGGCGCCGAGGCGAACGAGGCGGCGTTCAAGTTCGCGCGCAAGTGGTCCGGGAAGTCCGAGATCGTCGCCTTCACGGGCTCGTTCCACGGCCGGCTGTTCGCCTCGCTCGCCGCCACGGACCGGCCGGAGTACCGCAAGCCGTTCGAGCCCCTCGTCCCCGGCGTGCGCATCGTCCCGCGGGAGGATTGGGCGGCGGTCGATCACGCGATCTCGGCGTCCCGCACCGCGGCAGTGATCGTCGAGCCGCTGCAGGGCGAGGGCGGCGTCCGCCCGGTCGATCCCGAGTGGCTCGCGTTCGCGCGCGAGCTGTGCGCCGGGCGGGGCGTGGCGCTGATCTTCGACGAGGTGCAGTGCGGGCTGGGGCGCACGGGAACGCTGTTCGCCTACGAGCAGGCAGAGGTCGTCCCCGACATGCTGACCCTGGCGAAGCCGCTCGCCGGTGGGCTGCCGATGGGTGCCGTGCTCCTGACGGACGGCATCGCGGCGGCCTTGAAGCCGGGGGACCACGCGACGACGTTCGGCGGTGGGCCGCTGGTCGCGCGCGTGGCCCTCGCGGTCGTGCGCACGATCGCCGAGCCGGGCTTCCTCGCCGCCGTGCGGGAGCTCGGTGCGTGGCTCGGCGCGTCCCTCGCCGGCGTCGCGGCGCGCCACAGGCGGGTGGCCGAGGTGCGGGGGCGCGGCCTGATGTGGGGGATCGAGCTGACGGAGCCCGCCGCTCCCTTCGTCGCGGCGGCGCGCGAACGCCACCTGCTCGTCGCCACGGCGGGAGCGAACGTGATCCGTCTCGTGCCGCCGCTCGTCGTCACGCGCGAGGAGCTGGAGCGCGGCGTCGGGATCCTGGAGGAGGTGCTCTCATGAAGGGAGCAGGGAGCAGGGAGCTGGGAGCAGGCTCGCAGGCGACGGTACTGCTCCCTGCTCCCAGCTCTCCGCTCCCCGGGGTGGCGGTGCGAGCGGCGGTGCTCTCCGACGTGTCGCCGCTCGAGACCCTCATGGCCCCGTACGTCGCGACCGGCGATCTGCTGCCGCGCAGCAATTACGACTTGTGCCGGCACATCAAGGAGTACGTCGTGGCCGAGGCGCTCCTCGAGGGCGGCGCGATCGTGGGGTGCGGCTCGCTCAAGGTGTACTCGGTGGCGCTGGCCGAGGTCGCGGGCCTCGCCGTGCGGGCCGATTGGCAGGGCTCGGGCATCGGGCGCGCGCTGCTCGAGGCGTTGCTCGCCGAGGCGCGGGCGTACGGCCTCGCCGAGGTGCTGGCGCTCACCCGCAAGCCCACGTTCTTCCAGAAGCTGGGCTTCGTGACCGCCGAGCGGGAGCACTTCCCGCTCAAGGTGTGGGCGGATTGCGCGCGGTGCCCGCGGCAAAACTGTTGTGACGAGATTGCAGTAGTGCTGCGGTTGTAGTCCAGACGGGTAGACGGGTAGACGCCGAGCGGTGAGTAGCATTGAGGCGTCAGGGGTGCCTGGAGCCTCTATCGCTACATGCCGCTATCCGTCTACCCGTCTATCCGTCTCGTCTACGTCCTGTTGACACTCACCTGATTCTCCAGAGAGATTCCCCGACGCTGGCATTCCTCAAGGAAGGTCGCATGGCCCGCGTGATTTTCTGGGACGTCGATACCCAATACGACTTCATGAAGGCGGACGGCAAGCTGTTGGTGCCGGACGCCGATCACATCATCGGCAATCTCAAGCGCCTCACCGACTACGCGCACGCACACGGGGTCCGGATCGTGGCGAGCGCGGACGAGCACGTCGCCGGTCATGCGGAGATCTCCGACACCCCCGATTGGAAAACCACCTTTCCGCCGCACTGCATGCGGGACACGCCGGGCCAGAAGAAGATCCCCGAGACGGCCCTCCGGAACCCCTTCGTGATCGAGCCTGCCCGTCTGGACCCGAAGGCGCTCGCGGACCGCGTGCGCGCGCATCAGGGGGACATCCTGTTCCACAAGCACCGCTTCGACGTGTTCACGAACGAGAACGTGCCGGTGGTGCTGGACGTGCTCCGCCCCGACGATATCGTGCTGTACGGCGTCGCGACCGACGTGTGCGACAAGGCGGCCGTCGAAGGTCTGCTGGCGCGTCTGCCGCACACGCGGCTGTTCGTCGTGACGGACGCGGTGAAGGGGATCGACAAGGACATTTCGGAGCAGCTGCTCAAGGAATGGGGCGAGGAGGGAGTCCGCCTCGTGAGGACGGCGGAGGTCGTGGAAGAGGGGCTGGTCGAAGCGCTCGCTCGCGCCACGGCATGACCGCGGCCCCCCCTTCCCCCCCCGCCCCCCCCGCCCCTCCCTTCGGGCGGTTTTTTCTCCCCGGGCCCACCGATGTCCACCCCGAGGTGCTGGCCGCGATGCAGCGACCCATGATCGGGCACCGGTCGGGCGCGATGGAGCAGCTGCTCGCCGGGATGGCGCCGGGCCTCGCCCGCTTGTTCCGCACCACCCGCAGGGTCCTCGTCGGCACGACGTCGGCGACGGGGTTCATGGAGCTGGCGGTGCGGAACGGCGTGCGGCGGCGCGCGCTGTCGCTCGTGAACGGCTCCTTCAGCGAACGCTTCGCCCATCTGGTGCGGGCCTGCGGCAAGGAGTGCGTGCGGCTCGACGTGCCGCTCGGCTGCGCCGTCGAGCCCGACATGCTGCGTGACGCGCTGCGCCGCACGCCGGTGGACGCCGTAACGCTCGTGCATTCGGAGACGTCGACGGGGGTGCTGCAGGACGTCGCGGCCCTGGCGGCGGTCGTGCGCGAGTTCGAGGACGTGCTGCTGCTCGTGGACGCGGTGACCTCGGTCGCGGGCTCTCCCGTGGAAACGGATGCCTGGGGGCTCGATTTCGTGCTGACCGGCTCCCAGAAGGCGCTCGCGCT
>QHTX01000084.1:0-1525 GCA_003220975.1 Gemmatimonadota bacterium
TGGTGTCCTGCCGTTGGACGAGGGGCCAGTCTGAAAGGCTGGGATTCAGTGCACAGAATATAGACGCACCGGCGCACAGCGGGGGACGGGCAACAGAAACGGGCTGCTCAGCGACTCAGCTGGATCAGCGCGATCGACGTTCCCAGGCTCGCCGCCCAGAACAGGAACATCCAGCGGACAAGACGGCCCTCGAGAGTGCCGAACCGGCCTTCGACCACGCCGATGCGGGCCAGCAGCCGGCCCTCGACGCCCGCCAAGCCGCTCCGCAGCTCGCTCTGGAGTTCGCTCCGCAGCTCGGCCATCTCCTCCCGCAGCTCTGCTCTGAGCTCCGCGATCCGCTGTTCCAGCTTCGCGTCGAATCGTGCGAAGTTGGTCTCGAAGAGGTCGCGGAACTCGAGGCGATAGGTGGCGTCCACCTGATTGAACCACTCCACGAGCTCATTGGTCAGCTCGTCGCCGAACCTGTCGTAGAACGCGCGTGACAGCTTCGCCGTAACGGGCATGGAAGGTTTTCCAGGTCAGCTCCGGCGACAGCATAAGGTACGCTCGGCGCGCCGTGGTAATCAAACCCGCGCTGCAGGGTCCATTTGCTTACGCCCGAGGGTGTCAGGAACGCCCGCCGGCTCAGGGAGCCAGCACCACCCCCTGCGTCTGCCCGTGCTTCGTCTCCACGTCGTAGGCGCGGTTCCTCGTGCGGCCCTCCTCCACCACCCGCGTCGCCGTGCGCTGCGCCGCGTCCCACACCTCCCGACAAGTCGCCCCGCGCAGTGACCCGAGCGCCGCCACGAGCTTCCTCGCATACTGCTCGGCGATCGCCTTGTGACCGGCTTCGTGCACTCTCACATGCGCGAGATAGGTCCGCCAGGACTCGACCGGGCGGGCGGGCGTACCGGCGGGCGGTTCCCACCGGGGCAGGGTAGTCGTCACCGTGAGGGTGACCTTCACGTTTCGCAGTACGCACCCATGCGCCGCGGGCGCGTCGCCATAGGTCCACTGTAGATCCCAGACGGTCAGTGCGTCGTCGCCACCCTGGGGGCCAAGGCGGCGGATCTCGTCGCGCAACTCCTGCACGCTCGAGCCTGCGATGTCGTAGTAGCGCTCGTGACTGTCGATCGACAGCGCCGCGGAGGTCGGCGCGGGACGTGAAGCGGGGGGAGAACTAGCGGGGCTGGCGCACGCGGCGACGACGATGAGCGCCGCGTGCGCGGCGTCTACGCCACCTCATGGCGTCACCTTGAGGACCTGATCGTGCTGGCGGGTGCGGTCGGTCACCTTGATCGCGACCTCTTCCCCCGGGCGCGCCCGCTCGACCTTCTGGTGGTTCACCTCCATCGAGGCGATCTGCTCGGTGAAGTCGGTGGTGTGGCCGTGGAACCGCACCTGGTCGCCCACCGCCAGCTCGCCCTCGGTGACGCGCACGACCGCGACGCTCGGCCCCTTGAAGTAATGCACCACCGTTCCGATGAGCTGTTCGGGCATGATGTCCCTCGGGCGCTAGTGTCTCTTCCACTATACGCCCGGGGCT
>QHTX01000084.1:1568-2110 GCA_003220975.1 Gemmatimonadota bacterium
CTGTTCCTCCTTCTCGCCCAGCATCATCGCGGCGTCGCCGAGCAGCCGCTCGCTCGAGTACACGGCGGCCACGGCCCCGCCCGAACCGCACAGCCGCACCCAGTACGGGTGCGTCTGAGCCAGCTTCTCGTACAGGGCACGCAATCCGGGGTGCTTCCCGAACACCGGCACCTCGAAGTCGTTGCCCCCCAACCGGCCGATGCTGCCCCAGGTCGCGAACGCGGCGGCGTCGAGGACGACCGGCCCCCGCGCCGGCGGCTCGAGATGCATGTCGTCCCACCAGCGGTAAGCGTCGGGCGTGGCCACGGCGAGGGACGGAGGAGGGACGGCGACGAGCGCCGGTGCGGCGGGCGGCGGCGCGAGCCGGAATAGCCGCTCGCCCCGACCCCACGCGACGGCGGCGGGCGCGCCGCTCGCACAGAACGCGACGTCGGCGCCGAGCCGCGCGGCGAAGTGGAGTAGCTCGTGGCGCGGGACCGCGTCACCGGCGAGCGCGTTCACGGCATGGAGCGCCGCCGCGGCGTCGCTCGACCCGCCGCCGA
>QHTX01000084.1:2120-2982 GCA_003220975.1 Gemmatimonadota bacterium
CCAGCCCCGCGCGCACCGGAATGCGCTTCGTCAGCTCGATCGCCACGCCGAACTTCCGGTCCGTCGCATCGAGGACGACCCGCGCCGCCCGCACCGCCAGGTTGTCCTCCACGGGACCGAGGTCGGGCCCCTCCACGGCCAGCGTGACGCCGCCGCCGTCCGCGGTCCGGCTCACGACCAGCTCGTCGGCCAGCTCGAGCAGCGCGAACGCGGTCTCGATCTGGTGGTACCCGGACGGCGCTTCCCGCGCCAGGATGCGGAGCAACAGGTTGAGCTTCGCGTGGGCCGCGATACGGACGCGGTCCGGGGAGGGCGGGGGGGGCGCCACGCCGTCAGTCCTCGACGTCGGCCGCGGCGCGGAGCTCCGCCAGGTGCAGGCGCATGCGCGACAGCGAATACAGTCCGAGCAGGGTGATGGGGACGAACGTCGTGAGGTGGTAGCCCACCGCGTAGCTCACCGCTCGAGTCGCGCCGATGCCGTACACCGCGAGCGTGGCCCGCGTCGCGGCTTCGAACACGCCGACGAACCCGGGCGACGACGGCAGGGCGACGCCGAACCCGATGATCCCCTGCAACAACAGCGCGCCTTCCGCAGGCACCGGCAGACCGAACGCTTGGAAGCAGATCGCGAACGACGCGCCGTTCACGAGCCACAGCAGCAGCGACCACGCCACGACGCCGACGAACCGGCCCGGACTCTTCAGCACCTCGAGCCCGGCCACGAGGCCCTCGGCCACATGCGTGACCCGGTCGGCGAGGCGCCCCGGGAGCAGCGCGTGGGCGACGCGCCGCAGCAGCGCGAGCCAGGGGGCAGGGCGGTGCACCACGAGCAGGGCGATGACGAGCACCGCCCCGAATAGCG
>QHTX01000084.1:3051-22832 GCA_003220975.1 Gemmatimonadota bacterium
CCGTCGAACACGCGCTCCACGCCCACCGACGCCAGGGCGGTCGTGAAGCGCACCGGCAGCGCCTGCTTCGCGGCGTAGGCCCGGGCGAACTCGCCGGCGCGCACGGGGAGCAGGTTGTTGGCCATGAACCCGATCGCCGTGGCGTGCCACAGCGGGAGCAGGGGAAAGCGGCTGCCCCCGACGTCGCGCAGGATGAGCCGCCAGCGGAGCGCGCGGAGCGGGAATGTCAGCGTCGCGAGCGCTATCGTCGCCAGCATGAGCCAGAGATTGGCGCGCCGCAGGTGCCCCACGAGCTCGTGCGCATCGACGCCGTGCAGCGCCCAGGCGAGGAGCCCGAGCGTGACCACGAGCCCCACGACCCACGCCCAGCGCGACGCTGGACCGCTAGGAGTTGGGGGGGGGCTCGACGGCGAGGGCAACGAGGTCGCAGACCTCTTCGACGAGCGCCCGGAGCGTTTCCCCCGAGGCGAGCTTGGCGGCTTCACGCAGCTCCTGCGCGCGTTGCAACGCGCGCTCGCCGCGATACAGCAGGAGGCGAACGTCGACGACGGGCAGTTCGGCCCCGGCGCCGGGATGGGCGTGCCGGGGGGCGGGCCGGGCGGTGTCGAGCGACGGCGCGCGGGGCCGGGTCGGCACCTGGGCCGCCGCGGCGATCAGCTCCTCGAGCGACGCCGGGCCCACGCCGCCTAGCACGAGGCGCTGGTACACCGCCCAGGACCCCACGAGGTCGGCCGACTCGGGCACCGCTTCTTCGGCGGCGCCCCGCGCTCGGGGCCGGGGGGGCGGGGGGGACGGGGGGGGCGGGGCGGGGGCCAGGGACTCGATGGGAACCACGGGCGGGGGTGCCCCAGGCTGGAGCGCGCGGACGCCCGCGATCAGGCCGTCGAGCTCGGCGGCGAGCGCCTCTTCTTCGCCCGCGCTGGAGCGCGCCAGCAGGTCGCCGACGCGGCGCAACTCGGCGGCGAACCCGGCCGGGTTGTTGACGGCCAGCCCCGAGGCCACGGCCTCGCGCGCGGCGATGGCGAACTGGGCGACGCGGTCCGCGAGCACGCCGCCACCCGCGTTCGCGAGCGCGCGGAACGTCGTGCCGAGGGTGTGCGCGCGCAGCTCGCGCTGCGTGGCGGAGGGGGCCCGTTCGAGCGAGTCCGCGGCCTGGCGCAAGTGCTCGCCGTGGCTCACGAGCTCGAGCCGGCCCAACGTCGACGGGCGCGCCACGGGCACGCCACGCGACACGATGTGCGGGCCGGAGTCGCTGTAGTAGAGCGCGCCGACGGAGACGACGTCGGGCTCGCTCTCGATGAACTTGACGAGCAGGTCGGCGAACCTCCGGAACTCGGGTCCGTCCGGATCGGGGCGCCCCCGCTCGGCGACGTCGCGCGCGGAGCGGGCGATCGCCGTAGCCGCCGCCTGGAACAGCTCCGCCACGTTGGCCGGCGGCGCGAGCCCCGAGCGCGACAGCTCCGCGATGGCGCGCTCGATGCCCTCGAGCAGGTCGGGGAGGGGCGGCAGGTCGTTCACGGCGGCCAGGCCCCGCAGCGGCTGGAGCGCGCGCAGCACCTGCTGCAGCGGGTCGTGTGCCAGGGGGTTGCCGCGCAGCGTCTGCGCGGCGCGGTCGAGCGCGCTCGCGATCGCGGCTCCCTCGCGCGCCACGAACGCGCGGGCGCCCGCGTCGAGCCCGAGGGCCTCGACCGCCCGCACCTGCGCGGAGGGGCGGCCCGCCTGCTGCTCGAGCTCGTGGGCGAGGCCTTCGGCCTTCGCGGTGTCGGCGTCGGTCCAGCTCGCGGCGCGGCGCACGAAGACCTTCAGGTCGTCCACGCCGCGCACGGCGAGGTGCCGCGTGGCGGCGTCCCAGGCGCGACGCCCTTCGCGCACCGCGCGGCCCAGCGCCTCCAGTCCCGCCGCCGCGCGCGCGATCGCGGGCTGGTTCGCCATCAGTGCGCTGCCGCGCAGCGCGCGCGCCAGCCGCACGAGCTCGTCGGCGCTCGGACTCTCGCCCTTCGCGAGCAGGCCGTCCAGGCGCTCCAGATACTCCCCCGCCTCGAGGGCGAAGAAGTCGGACATGCCGAGGGGCTTCGAGGGACCGGTCATGGCGACTTCAAGCTAACAAAGGGCCTGCGCCCTTGCCTCATCGACCAGTTGCCGCATGCGCCGCACCGCCTCCTCCAGCCCCCAGAATACCGCGTTGGAAACGATGGAGTGCCCGATGTTGAGCTCCTCGATCTCGCGGATGCGGGCGACGGCCTGGACGTTGTCATAGGTGAGGCCGTGACCGGCGTGCACGGCGAGCCCGCGCGCCCGCGCGTGGGCGGCGGCGTGCGCCAGCGCGCGCAGCGCCACGTCGCTGCGCCGCCACCTGTGCGCGTACCGACCGGTGTGCAGCTCGACGGCGGGCACGCCCAGCTCGGCGGCGCGATCGATGGTCCGCGGGTCGGGGTCGATGAACAGGCTCACGCGGATGGCGGCGTCCGTCAGTCGCCGGATCGCGTCCGCAACCTTGCGGTTGGCGCCCTGCAGGGCGAGACCGCCTTCCGTCGTGATCTCCTGGCGGCGCTCCGGGACGACCGTCGCCTGGAACGGCTTCAGGCGGCGCGCGATCGCAACGATCTCGGGCGCCGCACCGAGCTCGAGGTTCAAGACGGTGCGCACCGACGACCGGAGCGCGTGCACGTCGGCATCCTGGATGTGCCGCCGGTCCTCGCGCAGGTGCACCGTAATGCCGTCCGCGCCGCCCCGCTCGGCGGCCTCGGCGGCGCGCACCGGGTCTGGCTCGTCGGTCCGACGCGCCTCACGCAGCGTCGCGACGTGATCAATGTTGACGTAGAGCCGCATGCCGTCTTACCTTCGGGTCACCCCGCCCACACTCGAGGGTTTCGCCCGTGAGACCACGACCGGCCGTGCTCGTCGCGTTGGGCCTCCTCGCGTGCGCGGGGGGGGGCCCGCAGACGCCCGCGCCGCAGTCGCCCCAGCAGGCGCTCGAGCAATTCATGACGGCCGTGAAGGCAAAGGACCTCGACCGCATGGGCGATCTCTGGGGCAGCGAGCGCGGGCCGGCCGCCAGCTGGATGAAGCCCGACGACCTGAAGAAACGACTCACCGTGTTCCAGATCTACCTCAATCATGTCGGCTATCGCGTGCTCGAGGGCCCGACCGCCGTGACCGGCGAGAACCGGATGCAGCAGTTCCGCGTCGAGCTGCAGCGTCCCAACTCGTGCACGGTCGTGTTCCCGATCGTGCTGGTGCACGCGCGGAACGGCGCCTGGCTCGTGAACGCGGTGGATCTCGCGAGCCTCCCCAACCCGGCGGACGCCTGCAAGCGCTGAGGGAGGGGGGGGAACGTTCGCGTCACAGCGGGCGTTTGCTACTCGGTCAGCTCCAAGAGGATCCCGGCCGTCGCCTTGGGATGCACGAAGGCGATGCGCCGACCACCGGCCCCGCGGCGCGGCACGTCGTCGACGAGGCGATAGCCCGCCGCCCGACACCGCTCGAGCGCCCGATCGAGGTCCGGCACGCGGTAGCAGATGTGATGGATCCCCGGCCCGCGCCTGGCGAGAAACTTCGCCACCGGGCCGTGCGGGTCGCGCGGCTCGAGGAGCTCGACTTGGACGTCGCCGAAGGCGAGCCCGACGATCGTGGCGCCGTCGGCCGTTTCGGCACGTCCCGGCTCGAGGCCGAAGACGTCGCGGTAGAACGCGACGGCGGCGGCGATCGACGGAACGGCGATACCGACGTGGGCGACGCGGGCGTGTGAATCCGCCATATCGCCCGTCAACATAACGATTGCACCCGAGGGAGTGGAGAGGTCATGGCAGTCAACAGTCATCCGGTGGCGGTCACCGACGCCACCTTCGGACAGGAAGTCGAGCAGCATCGCGGGCTCACCATCGTGGACTTCTGGGCCACCTGGTGCGGTCCGTGCCACATGGTGGCGCCGATCCTGGACCAGCTGGCCGGCGAGTACCAGGGCAAGCTGAAGGTGGTGAAGCTGGACGTGGACGCGAATCAGACGACGGCGATGCGCTTCAACGTGCGCTCGATTCCGAGTATTCTATTCTTTAAGGACGGCCGGCACGTGGACACCCTGGTGGGCGCGTACCCGAAGCCGGTGTTCGAGCAGAAGATCCAACAGCACCTGTCGTAGCATCCTCCCCGGAGGACCATGCGCGCGAGCACCGCTCGCCTGATGAACTCGCCGGTTCGCCTCGCGGAGTTGACGTTCCCGCAGGTGAGCCGGCTGATTCATCGCACGCGGCTCGCGTTCATCCATCTCGACAACCTGCTCGCCTGGGGCAAGCGGGACCGTGACGGCCGCGTGGACGGCTACATCACGGCGCACCTCCCCGACGAATGCCTGCTGCTCTTCTTCCGCAAGGGCGAGGCGGTGAACGCCGCCTCGCTGCACACCGCCGGGCGGCAGGTCGTCACCATCACCGAAGCGCTGAAGCGCATGCGCGCCGAGGTGGAGCGCGGCGACCTGACCTACTCGGCCGCGCCGATGGAGCAGCTGGCGTGGATGTACCAGTCGTGCGCGGCCCCGACCGCGGTGCGCGCGGTGGATCCCGCGAACCCGGGCGGACTCTTCCCGGCGCTTACGCAGGAGAAGGTGACGGGCGTCCTCGAGCTGATCTCGAACGGCCGCGTGTCGTACCTCCGCTTCGGGGACGGTCGCTTCACCGGAGGCTACTTCTGCGACAAGCCGGACGCGACGCCCGTCCCCAAGTTCCTCGAGTCGCAGTTCCAGCCGGGCGCCGACGGGCACTCGCCCGCGGTCACGGCCGCGGTGTTCCCGCCGGTCGCGGAGCTGCCGCAGCAGGCGCCACACGCGCTGATCAACACCTACCGCGAGCTGTACTGGCGCATCGTGGACGAGGTGGAGAAAGAGTTTCCCGGCGAGGCGAAGCGGCGCGCGCAGAAGGTGAGCGCCGGCATTAGGGAAGGGCACAGAGCCATCGCCGTCCTCTCGGTGCCGCGCGGCGCCGAGACCCCGGACGCCGTGGTGCAGCCGGAAGAGCTGTCGAGCGCGCTCACCGATTGGTCGCTGCAGCTGCTCGAGGGAGTGGAGGTGATGATGCCGGGGACCGCACCCAAGATCCTGCGCGAGGCGACGCGGGAGCACCGCTACGTGCTGCAGTCGTCGGGCTTCTACGGACGGCTGCCGTGGCAGGTGTCGTGCGCTCGGCAACCTCGACGACCTCTCCCCCCGCGCGGCGGCCACGTTGCGGCAGGTCGCCGCCGTCGTGGCCGAAGATACCCGCCACACGAAACCGCTCCTGGCGCACGCGGGTGCGCGCGGCGCGCTGGTGAGCTTTCACGCCCACTCGAGCGCGGCCGCGCTGCGCCGCATCCTGCATCTGCTGGGCACCGGAAAGGACGTGGCGCTCGTGACCGACGCGGGCACGCCCGCGGTGAGCGACCCGGGCGCAGAGCTGGTCGCGGCCGCGCGCGCGCGCGACGTGAACGTCGTGACCGTCCCCGGGCCGACCGCGGTCGCCGCGGCCCTCTCCGTCTCGGGGCTCGCCGCCGATCGCTACCTGTTCCTCGGCTTCCTGCCGCGCAAGGGCGGCGAGCGCCGGCGCTTGCTCGACTTCGTCGCGCAGAGCGAGTGGACCGTGGTGCTGTTCGAAGCGCCGCCGCGCGTGGCGGCGCTGCTCGAGGACCTGGCCGCGGCGTGCGGCGGCGAGCGCCGCGCCGCCGTGGCGCGCGAACTGACCAAGGTGTTCGAGGAGACGCGCGCCGGGACCCTGGAAGAGCTCGCCGGTTACTACGCCGCAGCGCCGCCGCGCGGCGAGGTCACCGTCCTGGTCGCGAGGGCGGGCAAGCGGGTGCGGGAGGAGGAGCCGCCCCCCGACGCGGAGGCGCGCGCCCGCGCGCTGCTCGCGCAGGGCATGACCCGCCGCGACGTAGCCGATCAACTGGCGGCGGAGACGGGGATCACTCGCAATACGGCGTATCGACTGGTCAACGAGCTATGAAGGTGGGACGGTTGGACGGTTGGAAGGTTGGAATGATACTCGTGGCGGGCGCCAGCGCGATCGGAGCCGGCCCGTCGACTCCTTCCGACCTTCCAACCTTCCAACCTTCCGCCGTCTTGCTGACCATCGGTCGCTTGCATTACGACGGCGGCGGCGACTGGTACGCCGGCCCTTCCGCGCTCCCGAACCTCCTCGCCGCGATCCGCCAGCGCACCGCGCTGCCGGTCGCCGAGCGCGAGCGCGTCGTGACGCTCACGGGACCGGAACTGTGGGACGTCCCCTACCTCTATGTCACCGGGCACGGCAACGTGCGCTTCTCGGACGACGAGGTGCGGATCCTGCGCCGCTGGCTCGAGCAGGGCGGGTTTCTCCACGGCGATGACGACTACGGCATGGACAAGTCGTTCCGCCGTGAGATCGCGCGCGTCTTCCCAGACCATCCCCTGGTGGAAGTGCCCCTGAGTCATCCCATCTACCACGTGGTCTACGATCTGCCGCAGGGGACCCCCAAGATCGAAGAGCACGACGGGCTGCCGGCGCAGGGCTTCGGTATCTTTCTCGGGAACCGGTTGGTGGTGTACTATGACTACCAGGCGGACCTCAACGACGGGTGGGAGGACCCTGATGTCAACCACTTGCCTCCGAACCTGCGCGAAGCGGCGCTGCGCATGGGCGTGAACCTCTTCACCTACGCCGTGAGCACGACCCGGTGACCGACACCGCGGCCCGGCTGCGGCGGCTGGGGCTGCCGCACGCCCGCGCCCGCGCCGGAGCGGTCCTGCTCGCGAGCGCGGGCGTCGCCTTTGGCAGTGCGGCAGCCGGGCTGGCGCTCGCACCGCGCGTGGCGGCGGTGCTGGGGGCCTGGCTGTTCATCGCGGCGGCCGCGGGCGTTGCGGCATGGCTCGTGCGCCGGGCGCGCCGCCGGGCGGCGCCGCCCGTCGTGGGACGGCTCGTCGAGGCGATGGCGGGGATCCGCGCCGGTAGCGTCGTCGGGCTGCTCGCGCCCCCCACCCGGACGGCAGGCGCGAGTGCGGACCTGCTCAGGCTCGCGGACCACCGCGCCGCCGCGCTGGTCGAGGGGGCGGCCCCGGCCGTGGGCCGGTTCCTGTGGCGCGGCACGCGGGCGTCGCTCGGCGCAGGGGCGTGCGCGGCCGCCGTCGGCGCGGCGCTCTTCGTCGCGGCCTCGCCCGGCGGTGCCCCGGCGGCCGCGTTCTGGCATCCGCTCCGCGCCCTCGCCGACGCCCGCGCGCCCGTGCGCCTCTCCCTCGACCGGGTGGCCGTGCGGCGCGGTGACACGGTCACCGCCACCATCGAAGTCCCCGCGGGAGCGCGCGCCGTCCTGTGGACGCGCGGGCCGGGGGAGCCGTGGCGGCCCGCCCCCGTCGCGCTCGATTCGCTGGGCCGCGCCGTCCGGCGCCTCGGGCCCCTGGACGCCGACCTCTATCTCCGCGCGACGAGCGGCGGCCGGCGCAGCGCCGAGCGTAAGGTCACGGTCGCGTTGCCCGCGTTCCTCGCGGGGCTCGAGCTGATAGCCCGCTATCCCGCCTATCTGGCGCGCCCCGACGAGCCGCTCGTCGGGGGCCCCCCCTCCGACACCATCCCGCTGCCCGAGGGCACCGCGATCCTCACGAGCGGGACGGCGAGCGTGCCGCTCAAGAGCGCGGCGTGGCGCCACGGGGCTAGGCGGGCGCCGCTCGCCGTCGCGCGCACCGGGTTCTCGGGCCGCCTCGCACCGGTCGGGGCAGGGGTATGGGTGCTCGATCTCGCGACGGCGGACGGCAGTCTGCTCGAAGGCGATGTGCCCGAGCTGCGGCTGCGGGTGGTCCCCGACTCGGCGCCGGTGGTCGCGGTGCCGATCCCGGGGCGCGACACGACGCTGCCGTTGTCGCTGCGCCAGCCGCTCGTGGTGGACGCGCGGGACGGCCACGGGTTGACGCGGCTCGGGGTGGTGAGCTGGCGCGTGAGCCGGACGGGGAAAGTGGGGCAGGCCGTGCGCGAGTCGCTGATCGTGCAGGGCGAGCTCGACGCCGGGCGGCGCGGCCTGCTGCCCGGCGACACGCTACGGCTTCGGGTCGACGCGTGGGACAACGCTCCCACGCGGCACGTCGGCCGTAGCGCCGAGCTCGCGCTGCGGCTGCCGAGCCTGGAGGAGCTGCGTGCGGCGACCCGCCAAGCCACGGCGGCGCTCGCGGCGGCGGGCGACTCACTGGCGGAGGCGCAGCGCGAGCTGGGCGCGCGCACGAGCGATCTCGCCGAGCAGCGCTCGCGCGACGCGTCGGCGTCGCGGCGCCCGCCCCCCGGGGAGAGCGGGCGCGAGGGCACGCTCCCCTTCCAGGCGACCGAGCGCGCCCAGGCGGTGGCGCGCGAGCAGGCGGCGTTGCAGCAGCGCGTCGAGCAGCTGTCACGGGCGGTCGAGGAGATTGCCCGCGCCGCACGCGCGGCGGGGATCGACGACACGGCGTTCCAGGCGCGGCTGCGCGAGGTGCAGGAGCTGCTGCAGCGCGCCGTGACGCCGCAGCTCGAGCAGCGGCTGCGCGAGCTCCAGGACGCGCTGGCGAAGCTCGATCCCGAGGCCGCGCGCCAAGCGCTCGAGCGGCTCGCCGAAGCGCAGCAGCAGCTCAAGGCCGAGCTGGAGCGCAGCCAGGAGCTGTTCCGGCGCGCGGCGGTGGAGGGGGCGCTCGCCTCCCTCGCTGCCGACGCGGAGGACCTGAAGCGCCGGCAAGGCGAGTGGAACCGCGACGACGCGGCGCGGCCCGACAGCGCCGCGGCGGCGCGCCAGCGCGCCCTGGCGGAGCGCGCCGACTCGCTTGCGGCGGGGATCGACCAGGTCGCGAAGGATCTCGGCGCGCCCCGGCCATCCCTGGCGCGGCCCGCGCAGGCCGCGCGCAACGCGCGCGCCGCCATGCAGCGCGCCGCGCGGGCGGCGGACGACCGGCAGGCGGGCGAGGCGCAGCAGGCCGGTCAGCAGGCCGAGCAACAGCTCGAGGACGTGCCCGACCAGCTGCGCGGCCAGCGGGACTCGCTCGCCCAGCAGTGGCGCGCGGAGGCGCTCGCGGCGCTCGACCGCGCGCTGTCCGAGACGGCCGCGCTGGCGGAGCGCCAGGAGGGAGTGGCCGAAGCGCTGCGCAGCGGCGAGGCGGGCGCGGCGACCCGCTCGCAGCAGGCATCGATCGAGGAGGGCACCGACGCCGTGGGCCGTCAGGTCCGCGAGGCCGCAGGGAAGCACGCGCTCGTTTCCCCCCAGCTCGAAGGGGCGCTCGGCTTCGCGAAACGGCAGATGGCGGCGGCGCAGGCGCAGCTCGAGGAGGCGGACGTGAGTCCCGGAGAGGCCGCGGGGCTGGCGGAGCAGGCGGTGGACGCCTTGAATGCCACGGCGCTCGCGCTGGCCCGCAGCCGCAGTCAGGTGAGCGGCGCGCAATCGGGGAGCGGGTTCGCCGAAGCCGTGGAGCAGCTCGCGCGGCTGGCGCGCGATCAGCAGGGGCTGAACGGCCAGGCGCAGGGGCTGCTCCCGCTGATCGGCCCGAGCGGTCAGGCGGTGCTCGAGCAGCTGCGGGCCCTCGCCGCCCGCCAGCGCGCCCTCGCCGAGCAGCTCGAGCGCCTCAAGGCGGAGGGGACGAGCCCCGCGGCTGCGGCGCTCGCCCAGGAAGCCCGCGAGCTGGCGCGCCAGCTCGAGGCCGGACGCCTCGATCAGCAGACCATCCGGCGCCAGCAGCAGCTGTACCGCCGGCTGCTGGACGCGGGCCGGACCCTGCAGGGCGAGGAGCCCGACGAGAAGCAGGAGCGCGTGAGCCGCGCCGCGACCGGCGACAGCGTCCACATTCCCGAAGTCCTGAAGCCGGGCGCCACCGGCGCGGGCCCGAAGCTCCGCTATCCCACGTGGGAGGAGCTCGGGGGGCTCACCCCCGAGCAACGGCGGCTCGTCCTGGAGTACTTCCGCAGGCTCAATGCGCCCGCACCGCGGTGAATGCGTGGTCGCACCCGCCCGGGATTCCCGCCCTGAAGGGTGGGCTCGGCGAATCGTTGCCCTAAAGGGCAATGCCCTTCAGGGCAGCGCCGGGCCGAGCCCAGGCTTCAGCCTGGGAATAACCGGGCTCGCGCTGTCGTTGCTGTTGCCCCTTCGGTCCCTCCCCGCCCAGGCCATCGGCCAGGGGGTCGAGCTCGAGCGCGCCGGCCAATACGACCGGGCGGCGAGCCTTTACTTCGCGACGCTGCGCGCTGATCCGACGAACCTCGCGGCGCTGCTCGGCCTCGAGCGTGTCCTGCCGCCTCTCAACCGGCTCGAGGAGCTCCTGCCCGTGGCACGACGCGCCGCGGCCGCCGGTCCGCAACGCGCCGCCCTGCGGGGCGTGCTGCTTCGGACCTATGTGGCGTTGAGCGAGACGGACAGCGCGCGGTCCGTGGCGCTCGCGTGGGCGGCCGACGCCCCGCGCGACGAGGCCCCGTACCGCGACTGGGCGATCGCGCTCGAGGACTACCACCACCACGATGCGGCGCGCGAGGTGCTGCTGCTCGGCCGGCGCGCCGTCGGTCGCCCCGCCGCGTTCGCCATCGAGCTCGCCGAGCTCGACCAGCGCACCGGAGACTGGGAGAGCGCGGCGCGCGAGTGGGCGGCCGCCGTCACGGAGTCGCCGGCGCAGCTTCCCAATGCCGCGGGCGACCTGTCGGAAGCTCCCGAGGTGCAACGCGAGCGCGTGACGCGCGTCCTCACGAGCGGCGATCCGCCCGCCGTCACGCGCCGGCTCGCGGGCGAATTGCTGCTCGGATGGGGTCAGCCTCAGCGCGCGTGGGACGTGTTCGCGCCGAGCGTGGCCACGCCGTCAGCCGACGCGGCGTACGCGCTGCGGCGCTTCGCCGATCTCGCTGCGGCGTCGAACACGCCTGCCGCGCGCCGGGTGGGGGCGCTCGCGCTCGCCCGGTTCGCGGAGATGGTCCCGGAACCCCTCGCCGTGCGCGCCCGAGCCGACGCGGCCCGGGCGTTCCTCGAGGCCGGCGACCGCGCCGCGGCGCGTGACGTGCTCGAGCGCGTCGCGCGGGACTCGGCGGCGCCGGCCGACGCGCAGGCGCTCGCGCAGAGCGCGGTGATCGAAGCTTTGATCGACGGGGGGCAGCTCGACGAAGCGGGACGGCGGCTGGACGCCGAAGGCCGGCTCACCGCGGAGGGCCGCGCCGCGCTCCGCCTCCGGCTCGCGGAGGCATGGGTCAGGCGCGGCGACCTCGACCGCGCCGCCCAAGCCCTCGCGCGCGATTCCAGCGTCGACGCGCTGGCGCAGCGAGGCTGGATCGCCCTGTACCGCGGTCGCGTGCAGGAGGCGCAGCAGCTGTTCAAGGCGGCGGGACCGTACGCCGGGCACCGGCGCGACGCCACCGAGCGGAGCGCCATGCTCGCGTTGCTGCAACAGATCCCGACCGCGACGTTCCCCGAGCTGGGCGCGGCCCTGCTGACGCTCGCCCGGGGCGACTCGGTGCCCGCGGTTGCCGCCCTGCGGCTCGCGGCTGTGCATCTGGAAACGGGGGGGAGCGGCGGAGGGCGGCCGGACATTCTCCTGGTCGCGGGGCGCGTGGCCGCGCGGCTCGGGCCCGACGAGCGGCGCGTCGCGCTCGCGCTGTTTGCCGAGGTCGTGAGGACCGGCGGGTCCGGTGCGGCGGCGCCCGCAGCGGAGCTCGAGTGGGCGCGCCTGCTCGAGCGCGACCAGCGCACCGCCGAGGCGATCCAGCATCTCGAGCACTTGATCCTCAGCTATCCCGGGAGCGCGGTCGTGCCCGAGGCGCGCCGCGAGCTCGAGCGCGCGAAGGGAGCGATTCCCAAGTCGTGAAGCGGAGAGAGTTTCTGCAGGCGGTTAGTCGGATAGGCGGATGGGCGGTTAGTGCGCGTCTGCTCGCCTACTATCCGCCTATCCGCCTGTCCGCCTATCCGTCGCTGCTCATTCCCATGGACGACGCGCAATCCGACCACCTGAAGGCGTACGGCGTCACCTACCGCGTCGTGCAGGCGGGGATCAAGGCCGAGTGGCTGCTCAACTACCGCGGGGGGTCGTTCCTCGTCCCGGACGGCCCGGCGATCCGGCGCGACGCGACGCTCGCGGGGGTGGGCTTCGAGGCGGTGGACGACGGCCAGGTGGCGGGGATCCGCGGCGAGATCGAGGCGAACAACATGGACGCCGTGCCGCTCGAGAAGGCGCCCAAGGTCGCCGTGTACGTGCCGCCCAACGCCCCGCCGTGGGACGACGCCGTCACGATGGCGCTCCAGTACGCGGGCATCCCGTTCGAGAAGGTGTGGGACTTCGAGGTGGTCGCGGGCAAGCTGCCCACCTACGACTGGCTGCACCTGCATCACGAGGATTTCACCGGCCAGTACTCGAAGTTCTACTTGATCTACGCGGGCGCGCCCTGGCTCGCCGAGATGGTGCGCTTCAACGGCGACGCGGCGCGGCGGCTCGGGTTCGAGACCGTGCCGGACCTGAAGAAGGCGGTGGCGCGGAAGATCCGCGACTTCGTGGAGAACGGCGGGTTCCTGTTCGCCATGTGCACCGCGACCGAAACGATCGACTTGGCGCTCGCGGCGGAGCGTGTGGACATCGCCGCCGCCTTCGCGGACGGCACACCGATGGACCCCCAGGCGGACAGAAAGCTCGACTGGACGCGGGCGCTGGCGTTCACCGGGGCGCACGTCGAGCCGAACCCGCAGATCGCGAGCTTCTCCGACATCGACGGCCATCAGGTGAATGCGGGGCCGCGCCGCCAACCGCTCGGCGCGTTCAAGCTGTTCAACTTCAGCGCCAAGATCGACCCCGTGCCCACGATGCTGGTACAGAGCCACCGCCAGGTGATTCCGGACTTCTACGGCCTCACCACGTCGTTCGTGCGCGATCGCCTGAAGCCGAGCGACCTGGTGCTGGCCGACGAGGAAGGCGCGCCCTGGGTCAAGTACATCCACGGCGACCACGGCAAGGGAACGTGGACGTTCTTCGGCGGGCACGATCCCGAAGACCAGCAGCACCAGATCGGCGACCCGCCGACCGACCTGTCGCTCCACCCGCATTCGCCGGGCTACCGGCTGATCCTCAACAACGTGCTCTTCCCGGCGGCGAAGAAGCGCGAGCTGAAGACGTGAGCGCCGAGCGGCTGGTGCCCGCCGTCCGCGACCTGATTCGCGCCGAGATCTCGTCGGCCCACGGGCGGGAGGTGTCCTTCGTGGCTCGCCCCGACGCGAACGGGCTGATCGTCGAGGCGCGGGTCGTCGCGCGGGGGACGGTGGACGCGGTGCTCGCGCTCCCCGGGATCGCGGTGCGCGGCGAGATGCTGCTCCACAACCATCCGAGCGGGGTGCTCGAGCCGTCGGGGGCCGATCTCGCCGTCGCCGCCCGGCTGCACGACGGCGGCGTCGGGTTCGCGATCGTGGACAACGCGGTCACCGACTGCTACGTGGTAGTCGAGTGCCCGCGCCCCCGGGCCACCGCGCGCATCGATCCCATCGACGTCGCGGCCCTGCTCGCCCCCAGCGGGCCGATCGCCCGCGCGCTCGGCAGCTTCGAAGACCGGCCCAGCCAGCGGGACATGGCTGCCTACGTCGCCGATCTCCTCAACGACGGCGGTGTGGGGTTGCTCGAGGCCGGGACCGGGGTGGGAAAGTCGTTCGCGTATCTCGTCCCGGCGCTGGTGTGGGCCCGCGAGAACGGCGAGCGGACCGTCGTCTCGACCAACACCATCAACCTGAAGGAACAGCTAGTCGGCAAGGACCTGCCGGTCCTCGCCCGCGCGCTGGGGACGGCCGAGCACTCCCCGACGTTCGCGCTCCTGAAGGGCTGGCGGAATTACGTCTGCCTGTCGCGCCTCGAGCAGGCGCGCGGGGCGGAGGGCTCGCTGTTCGAGGACGAGCGCCGGGCGGAGCTCGACGGGCTCGCGGCCTGGGCGGCGCGGACGAGCGACGGCTCGCTCGCCGACCTTCCGGACGAGCCGAGCGCCGAGCTGTGGGACGCGGTGGCGGCGGAGTCGGATCTCTGCACGCGACTCAAGTGCCCCCACTTCGAGCGTTGCTTCCTGTTTCAAGCGCGGCGCCGCGCGGCCGAGGCGGACGTGGTCGTCGTGAACCACCATCTGCTCGCGAGTGATCTCGCCGTGCGGATGGCGTCGGACAACTGGCAGGAGGCCGCGGTGTTGCCACCCTACCGGCGGCTGGTGCTCGACGAGGCGCATCACCTGGAGGACGTGGCGGCGATGCATCTCGGCGCCCAGGTGAGCCGCCTCGGCGTGGACCGGCTGCTGTCGCGGCTCGAGAAGAACGGCCGCGGGCTGCTGCCGACGCTGCGCTCGCTGCTGTTCGGCCGGGACGACCTGCTCTCCACGGCGAGCCGCGACCTGGTGCAGCAGAGCCTCGCGGACGCGCTCGGGGCCGCGCGGCGCGGGGCAGAGGAGGTGTTCGCGTTGCTGGCGCGCCGGCTCGAGGCCGAGCCGGGAGCGATGTCTCCGCCAGTGCTGCGGCTGCGCGACGACTTCGCGGCGGATCCAGTCTGGGCCGCCGGACTGGGCGTCGCGCTCGACAACCTACTGCTCGCGTTCTCGGGGTTGCGCGACGGCGTGGAGACCATCGCCGACCGGCTGGCGCTCGACGATCCCTCGGAGCGGCGCGCCCAGCTCCTGGGCGAACTGCGCGGCGTCGTGCGGCGGCTCGACGCGGTGGCCGCGGGGCTCACGGCGGCCCTGCGGCCGCCGCCGGGCGGGCCGCCGGCGGTGCGCTGGCTCGAGCGGCGCGGGCGCAAGGTCGCGAACCTGTCCCTCGCGGCCGTGCCGCTCGACCTCGCGCCGATTCTCAAGGACAACCTGTTCGATCGCGTCGAAACGGTCGTGCTCACGAGCGCCACGCTCGCGGCCGGCGGCGACTTCTCCTACCTGGAGGAGCGGCTGGGACTCGACCTGCCGCCCTCGCGCGTGAAGGTCCGCGAGATCCACGCCTCGCCCTTCGATTTTCCGTCGCAGTGCCTGTTCGGCATCCCCACCGACCTGCCCGAGCCGCGCGACGACGAGGCCGGCCACGACCGCGCGGTGGCGCGTGCGCTGGTCGAGCTGGCGCACGCGTCCGACGGCGGCATGTTCGTGCTGTTCACGAGCCACGGGGCGCTGAAGCGCGCGGCCGAGGCGGTGCGCGACTCGATCAGCGGCCGCTGGCCGCTGTTCGTGCAGGGGGAAGGGCAGCGCGACCAGCTGCTGCGGCGCTTCCGCGAGGCGGGCTCCGGGATCCTTTTGGGCACCGATTCGTTCTGGGAGGGTGTGGACGTCCCGGGCCGGGCGTTGCGGGTGCTCATCCTCGCGAAGCTGCCGTTCCGCGTGCCGGGCGAGCCGCTCACCGCGGCGCGGCTCGAGCGACTCGAGGCGCGCGGCCTGGACGGCTTCTCCCACTACCTCGTTCCCAACGCGGCGCTCAAGCTCAAGCAGGGCTTCGGCCGGCTGATCCGGAGCAAGAGCGACGCGGGGGCGGTGGTGCTGCTCGACCGGCGCGTCGTCACAAAACGCTACGGGGCGATGATGCTCGATGGCCTGCCCCGCGCGACGCGCGTGATCGGCCACTGGGGGGACGTCCGGGGAGCGTGCGAAGAGTTCTTTGCGCGGCATGGACTCGGAGCCGAGACGGTGGAGGGCGGGAGAGAGCGATAGAGGATACATTCCGCGTGGCGACAAAGCCGGCGCGTCGTGCGTAGACCCATACAGGTGATCCAGTGACCAGCTTCAGCAAGCGGTTGTCCGCGCTCCCGAGCTACCCCATGGCGGAGATCCCCGCCATCAAGCGGCGGCTCGTCGCGCAGGGCGTGGACGTCATCGACCTGGGGGCCGGGGACGCCGACTTTCCGCCGCCCGAGCTGGCGGTGGAGACGCTGGCGCGCGCCGCGCGCGACCCGGCGATGAGTCGCTACCCGTTCCAGCTCGGACTGCCGGCGTTCCGCGAGGCTGCCGCGGCTTACATGCAGCGACGCTTCGGCGCGCGCTTCGATCCCTTCACCGAGGTGCACCCGCTGATCGGCTCGAAGGAGGGGATCGCGCACCTCGCGACGGCGCTCGTCGATCGGGGTGACGTCGCGATCGTGCCCGAGCCGGGCTACGCCGTGTACGAGGGCGGCACCGTGCTGGCGGGCGGCGAGCCGTACCGCTACGCCCTCACGCCGCGCACCGCGTTCCTGCTCGAGCTCGAGGAGGTCCCGGCCGACGCGCGGCGCCGCGCGAAGCTCGTCTATCTCAACTATCCCAACAACCCGACCGCCGCCGTGGCGACACGCGAGTACCTGGAGCGCACCGTGGCGTTCTGCCGGCGGCACGGCATCGTGATCGCCTACGACAACCCGTACTGCGAGATCACGTTCGACGACTATGTCGCGCCGAGCATCTTCGAGATCGCCGGCGCGCGGGAGGTCGCCGTCGAGTTTCATTCGCTCTCGAAGACGTTCTGCATGACCGGCTGGCGGCTCGGCTGGGCCGTCGGGCGGCCCGAGCTGATCGCGGCGCTGGCGCGCGTGAAGAACTACGTCGACACGGGCGCGTTCCTCGCAGTGCAGGCGGCGGGCGCGGCGGTGCTGTCGCAGGCCGAGTCCCTGGCGCGCGGCTACGTGGCGCGGTTCAAGGAGCGTCGCGACGCGATGCTGCCCGTGCTGCGGTCGCAAGGGTTCGAGCCCGAGACGCCGCAGGCCACGATGTACGTCTGGGTCCCGCTTCCCGAGGGCGTGCCGTCGGCCGCGTTTCAGCGACGCGCGCTCGAGGACGCAGGGGTGGTGACGCTTCCCGGGAGCGCGTTCGGTGCCGGTGGGGAGGGATTCTTCCGCATCGCGCTGACGGTCGGCGCGCCGCGGCTGGTCGAGGCTGCGGAGCGGCTGGGAAAGGTGCTCGCCACTGTTTGAGCTGCGGCGGTTCCCGGTCCGCCCCCCCGGGTGGCGCCTCACCCGCGGCGTGGCCGCGAGCGCGGCGCTGCACGTCGCGTTGATCGCGCTCGCGATCACCGGGTCGTGGCGCATCGATCGCCCGCAGGGCCTGATCACGATCATTCCGCCCAGCACCCCGCAGCTGCTCGAGCTGCCGCCGTACGGGGGCACGCGGCCCGGCAAGGGCCCGAGCGGCGGGATGGGCCGGCCGCTGCCGCAGGCGGCCGTGCCGGACACGACGCCGGCGGTGCCGGCGCCGGTCGGCAAGCCGGACACGACCCTCGCGGCGAGCCCCGTCGCCGTCGGCCCGCACATCGTGAATCCCCCCGAGGCAGGCGACGGCCGGTTGTGGGTGCTGCCGCGTCCCGGTCTCCCCGCCGAAGTCGCCGACGCGCTCTACGCCCCGCCGGAGCAGCGGGACACCGTGGTGGTGCGGCGACTGCGCGCCATGGTGGACTCGCTCAACGTAATGATCGATCAGGAACAGCGCGGGCGTCAAAAGCCCACCTGGACGACGGATGTGGCGGGCAAGGTATTCGGCATCGACTCGCAGTACATCCACGTGGCGGGGATCAAGATCCCGACGGCGGCGCTCGCGCTGCTGCCGATCAGCCTGCCGCAGGGGAACTACGACGAGCAGCTGCGCGCGCGCCAGCTCGACGAGATGCGGCAGGACCTGATGCAGGCCGCGCGGCGCACCGAGACGCTGCAGCTGTTCAAGCAGTACGTGCGCGAGCTGCGTGCGCGCAAGCAGGCCGAGCGCGACGCGGAAAAGCGGGCGCGAGGGGATACGACCGGGGCGAAGGCGGATACCGCGAAGGTCGTCCCCTGAGAGGGGACGCTCGGGCCTGGGATGCGCCCTTAGAGGGCGCACATCGCGCCGAGCCCGGGCTCTCAGCCCGGGATACTTCCCGAAATTGCGCTCTCCAATCTCTTCAGCGCCGCCTCTTTCCCCACCACATACAACAGCTCGTTCACCGGCTCCGACACCGTGCCGCCCGTCAGGGCGATGCGGATTGGCTGGAAGACCTTGCCCGCCGCCACGCCGCGCTGCTCCGCCAGCCCGCGCAGGTGCTGCTCGAGCGTCTCCGGCGTCCAGTCGACTCTCCGGAGCACGGCGAGGCTCGCCTCGAGCGACGCCTTGTAGCCCGCCGGATCCTTGGCGATCTCTTTCGCGCCTTTCTCGTCGAGCTGCACGAACCTGGTATCGAGCCGGACGGCGACCTGCTTCGCCACGTCGAGCGTCGTGCGCGAGCGGGTCTTCACCGCGGCGATCGCCCGGAGCACGGCGTCCTTCCGCCCGTTCAGGCCCAGCTGTGCCAGCTGTGGTGCGACGAGCGGGTAGAGCTCCTCGGCCGACGTGGCGGAGAGATACTGCCCGTTCATCCACTCGAGCTTGGTCATGTCGAAGATGGCACTCTTCTGCTGGATCCCGGCGAACGAGAAGAGCCGCACCATCTCCTCGCGCGTCATGATCTCGCGGTCGCCGCCGGGGCTCCAGCCGAGCAGCGCCAGAAAGTTGCGCATGGCGGCCGGGAGGATCCCCATGTGCTGGTAGTCGCCCACGGCCGTGGCGCCGTGGCGCTTGGAGAGCTTCTTCCCGTCGGGCCCGTTGATCATCGGGACGTGACCGAACACCGGCAGCGCGGCGCCCCCCCCGAGCGCGCGGTACAGCGCGATCTGCTTGGGCGTGTTCGAGATGTGGTCGTCGCCGCGCAGCACATGCGTGATCTGCATGTCGAGATCGTCCACGACCACCGCGAGGTTGTACAGCGGCGTGCGGTCGGACCGGAGGATCACGAAGTCCTTGATGTCGGCGCCCTGGAACGAGATCCGACCGTGGACCGCGTCGTCCCACGCGATCTCTCCGGGCGGGACGGTGAGCCGGATCGCTCCATCGTCCAGGTAGGCCTTTCCCTCGGCGAGCAGCTTGTCGGCTGTCTCTTGGTGGCGCTTGATGCGGGCCCCCTGGAACACGAGCGCCTCGTCCCAGTCGAGGCCCAGCCAGGTGAGGCCGTCGAGGATCACGCGGGTGTGCTCCTCGGACGAGCGTTCTTTGTCCGTGTCCTCGATCCGCAGCAGGAACTTGCCGCCCTCGTGGCGCGCGTACAGCCAGTTGAAGAGGGCGGTGCGGGCGCCGCCGACGTGGAGATAGCCTGTGGGGGACGGAGCGAAGCGGACGCGGATGGACATGGGGTGAGGTACGGAGAGGGGGGGATTCGAACCCCCGATAGGGGTATTAGCCCCTATAACGGTTTAGCAAACCGCCGCCTTCAGCCACTCGGCCACCTCTCCCACGAGAGCAGAACGTCGCAACTCACTTAGGCTTACGCAACCCCCTACCAACTGCTCAACATGCGGGCGCCGAGTCGACTGGTGGCAAGAATGGTGGCACACCGTGTCCGCTAGCTTGTCTTGAGCCCCTGCCGGGTAGGCTCTGCCTGAGCGCTCGCTTCTCGATCGGCGATGCCCGACAGACTCGCAGCCACGCGCGCCGCGTCTGCCGCGAAATAATTCTCCGGCACGTGCTTCATGTAGCGCAATGCCATCACGGGGGTCGAGTGCCCAAGCAGCCGCTGGATGCGGACGATCGGAATGCCTGCCTGCGCGCAATGCACGCCGAAGGTATGCCGTGTGGACATCCAGCGTGTGTTCGGGGCGGCTCACCCGCGCCGTTGCAGTAGACGTAACCGCGCAGCATGTCCGACAGCCGGCCCGCGAGGCGCCAGGTCATCACACGCGTGTTATGCCGCCGCTAGGGCCGTTGGCCAGCCGCCGTGTACTGCTCGGCGTGCATGAATCGGCGCAGCTCGGAGAACCGCACGGTCGCGTCGCTCCAAGACTTGTGGAACACCGACTGCGTGGCTGCCTCGAGTTCCCGTTGGAAAGTGCCCTCCGCGGCCGACGGTGC
>QHTX01000084.1:22847-23815 GCA_003220975.1 Gemmatimonadota bacterium
GACATTCGTGTACTCCCCGGAGCCGGCAGTCTTGGTGAGCAACAGATACGACACCACCGCTTTGCGCTTCACCAACTCGTCGAATACCGGAGTCACGACACTGACGAGCGCCGAATCGTATGCCTTCTCCTCGCCGGGCCGGACCTGATAGAAATTGACGTGATAGACGTGGCCTCGTCTCGCTTGACCGACGAGCGGGGCGGCGAGCGCAAGGAGGCCGACGAGAATGGGAAGCGTACAGCGCGCAGAGCGCGGGCCGTGCAACAGCCCGACGTTCGTATTCGATGACATGTTCGGCTCCGAGGCGAAAGGTGATCCAGGGGCTGCGGGGCGGATGTTAGGACGGTGCCTAGGATAACCGCTGTGTGGCGCCGGACAGCGGCCGGCGGCATGTTTACTCCGCACGGAACGAGTTGCGGGGACTGTCTGCACGATCGATCCTGATCTCCCTCGTCAATTGATGTCAGCGAACGACCTTTCGGTCGAACGGACCTCGGAGTATAAGACTCGGAGAGGTCTAGTGGTATTGGGAGCGTCGTGCCGTTTACCCTCATCGTCATCTTCCCCACAAATCGCGGCCTCTCCGATCCGAACCTGGACGAGGGTTCGTCGAAGGCTGCCGCACTGCTCGCAAGGTGGAATCGCTTCCACGCGGCGCGGAGTGGGGCCGCACTCCTAGCTCTGGTATTCTTTCTTCTTCATCTCGGCGGGATTCTATGAAGGATAGGGGGCGCCACCTAGCAAGCGATGGCGTCTACCAACACTCGGCCACCTCTCCACGAGGTGCGGAAGCTCGCAATTCACTGGGAGGTGTGCAACCCCTAACCGGCGACTAGAACGTGAAGTCCACTAGTTCCTCGCCGCAGCCAGTTGCTGGAACCGCGGGCTTGTCCGCACAGGATCCCAGAACGGATCGGCCTTGAGCCAGTTGGCCGAGAGCGGACCGGGTCGAGAGAGCACGAGTTCCA
>QHTX01000200.1 GCA_003220975.1 Gemmatimonadota bacterium
GAAGGCGGCAAAGGGCATCTATCGGACTCCCGCAATGGTAGCGGGGCTCACCGATCGCGTGTGGACCGTGCCTGATATCGTCGCCCTACTCGACCAAAAATCGGACAATTCAAATTGACCCACTACCCGCGGAACCTTCAGGTTGACACGCCCTTACGGCTCCGGTATAGTTCCCGGCTGTGTCGAGACCGAGTTACGAGAAAGGCCGGGCATGAAGACGTTCAGCTTGCGCAAAGAAGACGTGGCGCGCCGTTGGGTCGTGGTGGACACGGCCGGGCACCCGCTGGGCCGGCTCGCGAGCCGCGTTGCGCAGATCCTGCGCGGCAAGCACAAGCCCACGTTCACGCCGCACCTGAACGGCGGTGACTTCGTCGTGATCGTGAACGCCGAGAAGGTCAAGCTGACCGGCCGCAAGATCGAGCAGAAGCGGTACTTCCGGCACACGGGCTACATGGGGCACGAGCGCTTCCGGCCGCTCGCAACCCTGTTGGCGCAGCATCCTGAGCGCGTGATCGAGAAGGCGGTGTGGGGGATGCTCCCGAAGACGACGTTGTCGCGGCAGAAGGTGAAGCAGATGCTCAAGGTGTACGCGGGCCCCACGCATCCGCACGCGGCACAGCAGCCCGAGCCGCTCGCCCCCGTGGAGGCTTGATGGGCGAGAGCCTGACGCCGGAGCTGCGCTGGCACGCGGTGGGGCGCCGCAAGGTGAGCGTGGCGCGGGTGTACCTGACGCCGGGCTCGGGCAAGTGGAACATCAATAAGCGCACTCTGGGTGACTACTTCCCCCGTCCCTCGCTCGTGTCGCACATCCAGCAACCGTTCACCGCGACCGACACGCTGGGCGCGTTCGACGTGCGGGCGCTGGTGCGGGGTGGGGGCGTGACGGGGCAGGCGGGGGCGCTGCGGCTGGCGATCGGGCGGGCGCTGTGCCTCGCCGACGAGCGGCACCGCAAGAAGCTGCGGGAGCAGGGACTGCTGACGCGCGACCCGCGGGTGGTCGAGCGCAAGAAGCCCGGCCGGGCGGGGGCGCGCAAGCGGTTCCAGTTCAGTAAACGTTAACCGTCATCCGTTATCCGTCATCCGTTGCTACGGAAAACGGACGACGGATGACGGACGACGAGACCACACGTCGCCCGATTCGGTGCCTGGGTCCCCTCGGGGTGGCATCCGGAGATGACGGCGGCGGCGGACGAACCCACGAGAGGGAGTGCATGACGCAGCCTCAGTTGCAGGACCTGCTGGAAGCGGGTGTCCATTTCGGGCATCAGACGCGCCGTTGGAATCCCAAGATGCGCCGGTTCATCTTCGCCGAGCGCTCCGGGATCTACATCATCGACCTCCAGAAGACGCTCCGGCAGATCGAGGCCGCGCAGGAGCTGCTCCGCGGGGTAGTGCTGAAGGGCGAAGGCATCCTGTTCGTCTGCACCAAGAAACAGCTGAAGAACATCATCCAGGCGGAGGCGCAGCGCTGCGGCGCGTTCTACGTGACGGAGCGCTGGTTGGGCGGCACGCTGGGCGGCACGCTCACGAACTTTCAGACGATCAAGCGGCAGATCAAGCGGCTGCGCGACCTGGAACAGGGCCTGTCCGACGGCGAGTACCAGCACCACACGAAGAAGGAACAGCTGCTGTTCGATCGCGAGCGCCTGAAGCTCGAGAAGTACCTCTCGGGGATCAAGAACATGAGCCGGCTCCCCGGCGCGCTGTTCATCGTGGACGCGAAGAAGGAGCGCATCGCGATCAACGAGGCGAACAAGCTCGGCATCCCCGTCGTGGCGATCGTGGACACCAATGCGGACCCGGACCTGATCAGCGTGCCGATCCCCGGCAACGACGACGCGATCCGGGCGGTGTCGCTCATCGCGGCCGCGCTGTCGGACGTGATCATCGAGGCGCGGCGGCAGTCGCCGCTGCGCGAAGCGGCCGAGGAGGGCGAGGCGGTGACCTACTCGACCGAGACGGGCGTCGAGGCGGAGGTGGAGGGGGAGAAGAAGAAGAAGCCGGCGCGCCGCAAGCGGCGCCCCAAGCCCGAGGCGATCGCGGCGCGGCTCAAGACCGACGAGGCGCCCGAGGCGCCGGCCCCGGCGGAATCGAGCGGCGGGGGCGAAGGCTAGCCGTCGCGCCGCCGTTCCGTGGCTAACCGACCGCCGCCCCTCGAGCCCCACGGCGCGAGGGCGGCGTTTTTGCGAGGAGTGAGAGCGTGGCGACTGTGAAAGAGATTCCGGCGAAGCTCGTGGCCGAGCTGCGCGCCCGCACGGGCGCCGGGATGATGGACTGCAAGAAGGCCCTCGAGGAGACGGGCGGCGACCTCGAGAAGGCCGTGGACGTGCTCCGCAGGAAAGGCGCCGCCAAGGCCGACCAGCGGGCGGGGCGCGAGGCGTCGGAGGGGCTGATCGGCTCCTACGTCCACCATGACGGCCGGATCGGAGTGCTCGTGGAGGTGAACTGCGAAACGGACTTCGTGGCGCGCACGGAAGGCTTCCGGACACTGGTGAAGGAGCTCGCCCTCCACATCGCCTCGGCGAAGCCGCTGGCGGTGCGGATCGAGGACCTTCCCCCCGAGCTCGTGGAGCGCGAGCGGAAGGTATACGAGGCCCAGGTCGCGGAGCAGAAGAAGCCCGAGCACATCCGCGGCAAGATCGTCGAGGGGATGCTGAAGAAGTTCTACGAGGAGAACGTGCTGCTCGAGCAGAAGTTCGTGAAGGACGACAAGCACACCGTCGGCGATCTGGTGCGGGACGTGGCGGCGAAGACGGGAGAAAAGGTGCAGGTGCGCCGCTTCGTGCGGTTCGAGCGCGGAGGGAACTGAGTGGCGGCCACCCGCCTCGCCTACCCGCGCGCCCTGCTCAAGCTCTCGGGTGAGGCGTTCGCGGGCGAGCGGGGCGCGGGCGGCGGCATCGACTTCGCCGTCATCGACAAGCTGGGGGACGAGCTCAAGGCGGTCGCAGCCCTGGGGGTGCAGCTGGGGCTCGTGGTCGGCGGCGGCAACATCCTGCGGGGCACGGCGGCGAGCGAGCAGGGCATGGACCGCGTGTCTGCCGACTACATGGGGATGCTCGCCACGGTGATCAACGCCCTCGCGCTCCAGGACATCCTCGAGAAGAAGGGCGTGGACACGCGGGTGATGACGGCGATCCGCATGGAGGAGCTCGCCGAGCCCTACATCCGGCGCCGCGCCGTGCGCCACCTCGAGAAGGGCCGCATGGTGATCTTCGCGGGCGGCACGGGAAACCCGTACTTTTCCACCGATACGGCCGCGGTGCTGCGGGCGCTCGAGATCGAGGCGAAGCTGCTGCTCAAGGCGACCAACGTGGACGGGGTCTACACGGCCGACCCGAAGCGCGATCCCAAGGCGACGTTCCTCGCCGAGCTGTCGTTCCGCGACGCGCTGGTGAACGGCTACGCCGTGATGGACGCCAACGCGTTCGGCCTGTGCAAGGAGAACAAGCTGCCCATCGTAGTGTTCAACATCAACCAGCCCGGCGCGACGGCCAGGGTGCTGGCCGGGGAGCGCGTCGGCACGATCGTCCAATGACGACCCTCGCGGATCACGCGAAGCAGGCGAAGCAGGCGATGGACAAGGCAGTGGAAGCGGTGAAGCGCGAGTTCTCCACGGTCCGCACGGGCAAGGCGACCACGTCGTTGCTCGACCTGGTGCGGGTCGAGGCGTACGGCAGCGAGATGCCCCTGAACCAGGTGGCGAGCGTCGCGGCCCCCGAGCCGAAGCTCCTGACCGTGCAGCCGTGGGACAAGTCGCTCCTCAAGGCCGTGGAGAAGGCCATCCTCGCGTCGGACCTGGGTCTCACCCCCTCCAACGACGGCAACCTGATCCGCATTCCCCTGCCGCCGCTCACCGAGGAGCGGCGCAAGGAGCTGGTGAAGGTCATCCACAAGTTCGCCGAAGAGGGCCGCGTGGCCGTCCGACACGCGCGCACCGAGGCGATCAGCCGCATCAAGAAGGCCGAGCACGTCTCCGAGGACGAGAAGAAGCACGCCGAGAAGGACGTCCAGAAGCTGCACGACGATCACCTGCGGCTCGTGGAAGACGCGGTGAAGGCGAAAGAAGCGGAGATCATGGAGGTCTAGATGGGGGACGACCTCCTCGCGCAGATCCGCGAGAACGGCGCGGTCCCGCGCCACGTCGCCATCATCATGGATGGCAACGGGCGCTGGGCCCGCGAGCGCAGCCTGCCCCGGCCGCTCGGCCACCGGGCGGGGATGAAGGCGGTGCGCGAGGCGGTGGAGGGGGCGATCGCGGCGGGCGTGGAGGTGCTCACGCTGTTCGCCTTCTCGGACGAGAACTGGCAGCGCCCCGTCACCGAGATCTCCGCCCTCATGGAGCTGCTCGAGGAGTACATCGCGAAAGAGGTGGCGGAGCTGCGGGGCCAGGGCGTGGCCGTCCACGTCCTGGGCGATCGCACCCGGCTGGCGCCGGGTGCGCGTGCCGCGGTGGAGCGCGTCGAGCGCGAGACGGCGAGCGGCACGCGGCTGTCGCTCAACCTGTGCATCTCGTACTCGTCGCGCGCCGAGTTGGCGCGGGCGGCGCGACTGCTCGCGGAGGAAGTGCTCAAGGGCGCGAAGCGGCTCGAGGACATCGACGAGGAAGCGG
>QHTX01000085.1:0-7933 GCA_003220975.1 Gemmatimonadota bacterium
TCAATTTCACCTTCAGCAGCACGCCCGTGCTTGGCAAGTGGGCGCCCAAGGCCACGCTCGAGGCCGACTTCTTCGGGGCGTTCAACGGCAACCCACCGTTCGGGGATGAGCAGCCGCAGATGCGCATCCGCTTCGCGTACGTCGACCTGTCGAACGGCCGCACGACGGTGCGGATCGGCCAGTACTGGTCGCCCCTGTTCGGCGAGACACCGGTGTCGTTGACGCACATCGCGTTTCCGTTGGGGTACGGCTCCGCGGGCAAGATCGGCTGGCGGTACCCGGGGCTCTTCATATATCACGACCTCACGACGGGGCAGTCGGTCAACGCCCAGCTTCAGCTGGCTGCGTTCAAGGGGTCGGGACCGTTCGCCGCAGGCAACGCCCGCGATAGCGCCAACCTCATCGGCAACGGCGAGGCCTCGGGACTGCCCGAGCTCGAGGCGCTCCTTAACTTCACGCACAAGACCGCGACGCTCAGCTGGAGCGGCTACGTCGTCGGCCATCTCGACTGGAAGGACACGCTGGGCACGGGGGTCGCCGGTGACAACGCGACCGCGTGGGGGGTCGAGGCAGGCTTCAACGTGGCGCCGAGCAAGCTCACGTTGCATGGCAACGTCTACTACGGAAAGGGGTTGGGACAACAGTTCGGGCACATCTCGCAGGACGGACGACCAACCGCTGCAGCGGGTGGAGTTGGCGCGGCGTCGAGGATTAAGGGCTGGGGCGCGTGGGCCCAGGCCGGCTACGACGTCGATCCCCACTGGAGCCTCTGGGCCTTTTACGGCATGGACCAGCCGGATGCCAAGAAGTACACGCAAGAGACCACCTTGACGCTGGCGCGCCAGCTGAGTCACGTCGGCGATGCCCTCTTGCGCTACCGGGCGGGACGCTACGCGCTCGGGCTGGAATGGTTCCGCGCGGCGACCCGGTGGAGCACGGGTCCGGCCAGCGCTAACCAGTACGCCCTCAGTGTGCTGTACACGCTGTAATGGGTGCCGGGTGTGAGGTGTCAGGTACCAGGTGTGAAAGTCAGCACCTGACACCTGACACCAACACCTCCTCGGTCCTCGGATTTAGAACGCGGCTCCAGGTTGCGCGGTGAATGCGTGCGGCAGGACTCGAGTCAAGCCCGAGACGCCGCGCACCTCGTTGTCGAACAGCGGCACGATGGCCCGCACGGCGCCGTCGAAGTCGCGCCAGATCTCCTGCATGTAGGCGTCTTGCATCGCCACACGGTTGCGGACGAACTCGGGCGAGTCGGGCTGCACCTGATCCTTCTGGATCAGCATGTTCACCACCACGCCCCCCACCGGGATCCCGAAGTCGTGGAACCACTGGATGAAGCGCTTGATCACCGCGATGGGCAGCGCCTCGGGGAGCGTCACGAAGAAGAAGGCGGTCCTCGCCTTGTCGGTCAGCAGCTCGCGCGCGTGTGCGATCCGCTCGCGAAATGACACCAAGTAGTCCATCAGCGGGTCGGCTTCCTTCTTTTTGGTGAACGAGAGCAGCTCGCGCAGCGAGCGCGCCTCCTCCCGCGACTTCATCATCTTGTTGACCCAGAGCGAATAGACCTTGCTCATGCCCAGGAGCCGCCGCGCATTGGCGGTCGGCGCCGTGTCGAACACGTACGCGTCGTACTCGTCCTTGAACATCAGATCCACCATGCTTTCGAACATGGCCGACTCTTCGAACGCAGGGTTCATGGTCGCCGATTCGACGAACGCGTCCGCCTGGGAGGAAATCTCGGCGAACTTGAGGAACCAGCGGATCTTCTGCTTGATGTCCTGCTTCGAGCGCTCGATGTTCTCCTTGGTGTCGATCTCGTAGGCCCACAGATTGGGGACGCCGTTCACCGCGACGACCCTGCCGTAGACGTTCTGGTCCAGCAGGCCGCTCAGGCTGTGCACGGGGTTGGTGGACGCGAGCAGGGTGCGCTTCCCGTGTTGCGCGAGGTGCAGCGCGGTGGCACCGGCCATCACGGTCTTGCCGACGCCCCCCTTGCCCCCGAAGAACAGGTACTTCAAGGTCGGCAGCGACCCGAGGTACGCGCTCAACGACCGCTCGATGCCGGGCATCAGCCGCGGCCGTCGCCGTACATGATGGCCGCCAGCTTCTCGATCATCGGCAGGCCCGTGACGTCGCGCTCGAGCTCCGGCACGGAGCCGACTAGCCGGTCGCCGAACGTGTGCTTGATCTGCTCCAGGTAGTGGCTCTGCACCGCGAGGCGGTTCTGGAGGTAGGGGGGCACCCGCTGCCGGGCGAGCTCCTCCGGCAGGACCCGGTTCACGACGTACCCGGCGATGGGGACGTCAAACCGGGAGAACAACTCCGTGGCCTTCTCGGTGTCCAGGATGATCATTTGCTCGGGCACGACCACGAAGAAAAACGCGGTGCGCTCCTTGTCGGTCAGGATGCTGGACGACTGGTTGATGCGGCCCTTGATGTACTGCAGCTCGTGCAGGATCTGGTCTTCTTCGGTGACCTTCTGACGCTTGATCCGCGCCACCATCTCCTCGTGCTCCCGCATCTGTTCTCGGAGCTGCGTGATGCGGTTGATCCACTCGTCGTACACCTTCGCCATCGAGAGGTAATAGAGCGCGTGACCCAGCGGCACGAGGTCGTAGATGTAGTAGTCGTAGTCGCCCTTCACCACGATGTCCACCACCGCGTCGAAGATGGCCGACTCCTCCATGGCCGGCTCGGCCGAAGCCGCCTGGATGTATTGCTCGATTTCCTCCGGAATGTGCTCGAAGCCGTACATGTCTACGATCTTCTTGCGGACCTCCTGCTGGTACGCCTTGATGTTGGAGTCGGCGTCGATCTCTTGCGCCCACAGGTTGTCGACGATCTTGACGGCGCCCTTGCCGAAGATGTCCCGCTCGAAGATGTCGCTGAGGGAGGCCTGGGGGTCCACGGAAAACACCAACACCCGGTGTCCCTGCCGGGCCAGCCAGTACGCGGTGGCGGCGGAAAAGGTCGTCTTGCCCAAACCGCCCTTGCCGCCGAACATGATGTAGCGGCGGTCGCCGTTACGCTCGAACCATTGTCGCAGTGACATCCGGAGGAGATCGACCTAGAACATGGCGTCGGAGATGTCTTTCTCCCGCAGCATGCGCCGCTTCCAGGTGGCGATATTAGGGACGACGTAAGGGAGCAGCCGCAACGAGTAGTACGGCGGCAGGATCGGCACGCCGATGAGATCGCCCATCGTAATGAGGATAAACAGGTGCTCCATGCTGGCGCGGGTGCGCAGGGCGTAGCGCGACATGTCGTGCGCGCCCATCCCGTAGAGGATCTCCTTCAGCCGAGCGAACCAACCGCGCTTTTCTTGCTCCGTCATCGTCGCGCTCCCCTCGCCGCCCTGGGTCAAACGCCGTGGAGGTGGAATTCTTCGCCGTCCGAGAATTCGCGCTCGCGCAGCACCCGCCGCTTCCACGTGGCGATGTGCGGCACGGCGTACGGCAGCACGCGGAGCGAGTACACCGGCGGAATGATCGGCAGCCCGAGCATGTCGCCCAGCGTGGTCACGAAGAAGATCGTTTCCAGCGACCCCCGCATTTCCAACGCCTGGCGCTCGAACTCCAGGCCGGTCAGCCCGTACAGAAAGCCGCGGATCGTCTCCAGTGGCCGCATCGTGGCTGCAATCTAGCACAATGGACCTGGGGGGGGGCCGCGCCGCGTTCATTCTCACCGCGCTGATCGTGGTGGGCTGGTTCGCCCTCGGCACGCTCCTCAACATTCGCCGTGGTAACCGGTTGCTCCGCTGGTTCCAGCCTGGAATGACGCTGCTCGGCGAACGCACCACGCTCCGCTGGCTCGGATCGTCCGGCGTCGAGCTGAAGGTGCAGCACGCGCTCCCGCCCCTCAAGTCCGCCGAGGTCTTCGTGCTGCTCGAACCCCGCGACCTGCCCCTCCTGTGGTGGTTGTTCCGGGCCCGGGGGCGACGCGACCTGCTGATCGTGCGCGCCGAGCTGCGCGCCGCGCCACGCTTCGAGCTCGAGGCCCTGCACCCGCGTGCCTGGTCGACCCGCGGCGTCGCGCGCGCGCTCGAGGGCGACCGCTGGACTCCCGCCCCCGTGCCCTCCGGCTCGCCGCTGGTCGCTTACCAGCGCGGCGGGGGGCCGGGGGGGGCGGGGGGGGGGCGAGGGGACACGGCGCCCGAGATGCTCGCCGGCGTCGCGCTTGGCAAGCTCCCGCTGGTGCGTCTGGCCGTGCGCCGCACCACGCCCAACTTGGAAATGCAGTGGGAGGTGCGCGGGCTGGACCGCGCCGAGTCGCACGACGTGGTGGAGGCGTTCCGCCGGCTCGCGCAGCGACTGTGAGACCCGGCTCAGTCGCTCCCGGTCGCGGGCGCCGGCCGCAGCGGGCTGGCGCGCAGCTTCTGCCACGCGCCCCATGCGTCGTAGGCGATCAGCAGCGCGGCGGCGAACAGCAGGATCGCCACGATGATCATCGCCACCGCCCCGAGCACGTTGATCGGTTGCCCCGCGACATGCGGGTTGGAAAGGATACTGGCGTACAGGTTGTACGCCGTCACGAGGGTGCCAGCCATCGTCGTGACGTACATGAAGATCATCGGATAGAGCGCGTACGAGGGATTGCGCCCGCTGGACTTGAGCCACAAGGTGACGATCAGCAGGCTCAAGGCCGCCATCAACTGGTTCGACGCGCCGAACAGCTGCCACAGATAGATCCACGTGCCGCTCATCACCAGCCCCAAGGCCAGTACCATCGACACGATGGCGGCGATGTGGGGATTCTTGAAGCCTACCCAGGCGTCCCCCAGCCATTCGGACAGGGTGACCCGCATCAGGCGGAACACCAGCTGCACCACGGTCAGGACGATCACGACGAAGGCGCCGAACCCGAGGGCCGTGCCGTACGCCGCCGGAATCGCCCCGAACGAAACGATCCCGAGCAGCTTGCCCACGCCCGCGGCAAACGCGCCGCCTCCCGCGCCCCCCGCGATCGAGACGGCGATCAGCGACAGCAGGGCGAGCGTGTTCTCGCTGAACATCGCGCCACCGCCGACGGGCAAGGCGTCGGTTTCATACTCCAGCTGTCGCGCCGTACCGATGGAGCCGAACAGGGCGTGCCACCCGGAGATGGCCCCGCACGCGATGGTCACGAACAGCATCGGCCAGATCGGCTGGATCGCGGCCACGGCCTGGTCGGGCACTTGCAGCACCGGCATCCAGCTCTTGAAGACGGCGGTCTGGAAGGTGACGGCCTTGAGGGCGTCCGCGTTCCCCAGCAGGCCCCAGACGCCACCCACGATCGCACCCAACGCCGAGAGGCCGATCGTCAGGAACGTCACCCAGAACCCGATGTAGTTGACCGGCTGGGCGAAGCGCCAGATCGGCAGGATCGTCCCGAGATAGGAGAAGACAAACAGGAAGATGCACCAGAAGATGAATGAGGGCAGCATCTTGATGCCGCCGCTTTCGTCCACGTACTTGGGCACGACCGTGCCCTGGGCATTCATCGTCGTCGCCGCCAGCCGCGGGTCCGCCTTCGTCGGGTCCGAGACCGTGTAGAGGGCCCCGCCGCCGGTGAGGCTGTTGATCGCATCGTCGAGCCCGGCCACGATCGCGTTGATCGGACCGCCGTAGACCAGCGCCGCGGCGGGCTTCCCGTCGGCGGTGGTGCCCTTCTGGACGCTCAGCCCCTGCGCTCCAATCGCCATGGAGCCGAGCGTGACGAAGACGGCGACGGCGGTGACCACGATCAAGTCCATCTTCCAGCGGTACAGCATCTGGCCGGCGAGCAAGCCCATCACGGCCAGCATCAGGATGCCGAAGGGGACGTCCGCTCGCGGGTCCAGGATGCCGGCCAGAATGCCGACGAATGCGCCGGCGAGGAGCAAGAGATAGAAGAAGATGAACACGAAGAGGATCAGCCGGGTGCGGGGCGCGATCAGCCGGTGCGCGATGGCCGACAAGGAATTGCCGTCGTTGCGCACGGCCACCATGATCGCGGAGTAGTCGCTCGCCCATCCGATGAACGAGACGCCCAGAATGAGCCACAGGATGGACGGGAGCCAGCCCCACAGGTTCGTGGCGGCGATGACCCCCACAATCGGGCCGGCCGCGGCAATCGACTTGAAGTGGTAACCGTACAGCACGCTCCGGCTGGTCGGCATGAAATCCACGCCGTCCATGTACATTCGCGCGGGCGTGGCCTTTTTCGGGTCCGGCCGAAGCACGTCGCGATCGATGCGGCGCGCGTAGAGATTGTACGCCAGGTAGATCATCACGCCGCCGAGCACCGCCACGATCGCCGCGTTCATCGGCCAGTGGGCCGCCGCGATGCTACCCACCACGACGACCGGGATGAGCACGAGCACCAGGATAGTCGTCCGGATATTCATTCCGAGCCTCCCGTGACTGCAGCGAGCCGCCGCTCGATGAGCGCGGTCGCGCGTTCGAGATCCGCGCCGGTGCTCTTGTCCTTACCGTCCACAATCACCGCGGGATAGTGCCGCACGCCGTAGCGCAACGATTTGAGACAGCCCTCCACCGACGCGGCGTCGACGATCCGGAACCGCACCCGCCGCCCGTGCGCCTCGTCCATGCGGCGCACCCAGTCGGAAAGCTGCTGGTATTGGTCTCTCAGGTCTGGGGGGAGGGAGGTTTCCAGCTGCTCACGGCGGGCCTTGGCTCTGACGTCGGTGTGCTGCCAGATCGACTCGCAATGCAGACAGTGGAAGAAGGCCACCGGAGCGTAGGCAATGACGTCGATTGTGACGGGAGGGTGCGGCGCCGCCATGACCGGGGTTTCTGCTTGAAACACCATGGTTTGACGAAACCATAGACCGCGCGCACGCTTCCGTCAAGCTGAAAAGGGGTTTCCGTGACCGTTGCCAGCGGCGTACCGCCTCGGGCCCCGACCGTGCCGTGGCACGTCAGCGCCCTCGTGCTGGCGTCCACCAGCGCGGTCGTCGGCGTGATCTGGGATATCTCGTGGCACCGCACCATCGGCCGCGACACGTTCTGGACGCCGGCCCACCTGGCCATCTATCTGGGCGGCGTGCTCGCCGGCGTGACGTGCGGCTGGCTCGCGCTTCGCACCACGTTCGCGGGGGCGCCGGAGCAGCGCGCCACCGGGGTCACGTTCTGGGGCTTCCGCGCACCGCTCGGCGCGTGGGTCGCGATCTGGGGCACGATCGCGATGATCACCTCGGGCCCGCTCGACAACTGGTGGCACAACGCGTACGGGCTGGACGTGAAGGTGCTATCCCCACCCCACGTGATCCTCGCGGCGGGGACGTGGGGAATCAAGCTGGGAGCGCTGCTGTTGGTGCTCGCGCTCCAGAACCGCGAGGTGGGAGCCGCGCGCCGCGTGTATGGCCTGCTGGTCGCGTACGTCGCGGGGATTCTGCTGCAGGACATTGCGATCATGGGGATTGAGCAGATCGGATTCCCCAACTCCGCGCACACCAGCCTCTATTACAAGGTCGCCGCGGGAGCGTTTCCCCTGATCCTGGTCGCCACGGCGCGCGCCTGCCGGCTCCAGTGGCCGGCCACGAGCGCGGCGGCGGCGTACATGGCGATCTCGCTCGTGATGATCTGGGTGCTGCAGCTCTTCCCCGCGACCCCGAAGCTCGCGCCGGTGTTCAACCCCGTGACCCACATGGTGGCCCCGCCGTTTCCGCTCCTCCTCGTGGTGCCGGCGGTGGCCGTCGACCTGCTCATGCGGCGCGCCGGTCCCCATCACGACTGGACCATCTCCGTCCTCCTCGGGCTCGCGTTTGTCGCGCTGTTCTTCGTGGCGCAGTGGTTCTTCACCGAGTTTCTCCTGACGGCGCACGCCCGGAATTTCCTGTTCGGCGTGGACCAGTGGGACTACTCGAGCCGGCTCGGGCCGTGGCGGTATCGTTTCTGGAACATCCGCGCGGATCCCGTGACGGCTCGCGGACTCGCGATCGCCGCGG
>QHTX01000085.1:7984-20808 GCA_003220975.1 Gemmatimonadota bacterium
GCCGCGCGCGCGGCCGCCTGCTGGTCGTCGCGGCGATTACCCTCGCCACCTGGGCCCACGTGGGCAGCCCCGACACCTACTTCGAGGGCGCCGCGGGCCCGTATCCGGTGCGGATCATCGTGCGGAACCCCGGCGTGGTACCGGGCCTGGTCCAGATCAGCGTGCGCCTGCTCGCCCCGCGCTCGGTGCAGCGCGTGCTAGTCCTGCCGGTGTACTGGGACCCCATGACCGCCGCCCCGCCGCCGCCCGATGTCGCCCAACGCGTGCCCGGAGACGCGACGCTGTACAGCGCCGCCCTGTGGTTGATGCGCGACGGCTCGTACAGCGTGCGGGTCACCGTCGAGGGCTCGGAGGGCACGGGTGTCGTACTCGTTCCGGTCATGGCCGTCGCCACCGGACGCCTGCCGCTCGCGAAGTCCCTCGCCGCCGGGCTCGTTGCGCTGGGCGCGTTGCTGCTTGCGGGCGCGATCACGATCGTTGGCGCGGCCGTGCGCGAGAGCGTGCTCGAGCCGGGCGTCGCGCCCGATGGACGGCGCATCTGGAGGGCTCGGCTCGCCATGGCCGCGGGCGCCGCGCTGCTCGCGTTCGCGTCGCTCGGCGGCCGGGCGTGGTGGAACGGCGCGTACCGGAGCGGCCTGTACCGCCCGTTCCACGCCACCGCCACGGTGCGCGGCACCGGCGCCCGGCCGGTCCTCCGGCTCGCGATCGACGACACCGCGTGGATCAATCCCCAGCGCCAGTGGACGCCGCTCGTCCCCGACCACGGTCACCTGATGCACCTGTTCCTCGTGCGGGATTCGGCCCTCGATGCGTTTGCCCACCTGCATCCCCTGCCCCACGACTCGGCGACGTTCGAAGCCGACCTGCCCCCGCTGCCGCCGGGCGGCTATCGCGTCTACGCCGACATCGTGCACGAGAGCGGGTTCGCCCAAACGCTGCTCACGAGCGTCGACGTGGCGCTGCTGGCGGGCGCATGGCGGCCGTCCGACCCGGACGATGCCTGGATAGAAACGGGGAAGAGGGAGGCGGGAAGAGGGAAGACTGACTCCGCAGTGCTGAGCGATGGGTCCACGATGACGTGGCAACGCGGAGACTCGGCGCTCGTGGTGAACCGGGACGCATCCCTCACGTTCACGGTCGCGAGGCCCGATGGGCGGGGCACGCGATGATCGCGCGCGATGACGGCGCGGTGTTCGTCCACCTGCATCCCGCAGGGACCATCTCGGTCGCGGCGCAGAAGACGTTTCAGCTCCGGCAGCCGGGAGACACGATCCGGGGACTGCTCGGCAGGCGGCTGACCGAAATGCACACGAGCAGGGAGCCGGGAGCTGGGAGCCGGGAGCAGGATCCGCACCTGAGCAACGGCGTCCCCTGCTCCCTGCTCCCCGCTCCCTGCTCCCTCTCATTCCCGTACGCCTTCCCGCAGCCCGGCCATTACCGTCTGTGGGTTCAAGTAAAGCGGGACCGCCGGATACTGACGGGCGTGTTCGACGCCGACGTGGCGCGCGCCCCCTAGCGCACTGCGACCGGCGCCGGGTGGCGCAGCGCGCCGTCCGGGGTCTTCATCGCCGCGTCGAGCGAGTCCAGGTCCCACATCACGATCGTGACGAGGTCGCGTGCCGCCGCGAAGCTCTCGAGATCGAGGGCCGAGAGCCCGGGTTCCTTCTGGGCCCGCCCCGCCGCGTCGGCGCGGTAGGGATGCGTGTGCCAGGTGCCGACAAGGTCGGGTACGCCCTCGCAGTCTCCCGCGACGGCGAACTGCAGCTGCTTCAAGTGCGCCGCCTGGACCAGCCGGCGCACGAACAGGGTGTCGTTCGCGACGTCACCTGCGAGGCACCCCAGATACTCGAGCTGCGTCGGCCGCCCGGTGCCGAGCAGCTGAGTGAGCGTGTTCTGGCCGGCGAGCTCGTCCCAGTGCCGGTTGTTCGTCACCCACACGGCGCTCATCATGCCGCGGAGCTGGGCCGGGAGCACGATCACCCTGAACGGTGGGACCAGCGCCATCCCGGCGAGCAACGCAGCGCCGAACCCTCTCATCGCTTCTGTCTCGCGTACGTCCCCACGAGCTGCGCCGTGCCGAGCACATGGCCCTTCATCGCGGCCTCCACGTCCGGCTTGGGCGCGCCGGCCTTGAGCTTCAGGGCGGCGTCGAGCGCGTACAGCTTGAAGAAGTAGCGGTGCGCCGGCCCCGGCGGTGGGCACGGACCGCCATAGCCTGCGTGGCGGAAGTCGTTGCGGCCCTGCAACGCGCCGCCTCCGCCAAGGTCCGGGAGCAACTCGGTCTTGGCCACGTTTTCCGGCAGGGCCGTCGCCGTTGCCGGCAGGTTGTAAAGCACCCAATGCACCCACGTTCCCCCGGGCGCGTCGGGGTCGTCGGCGATCAGGGCGAAGGCCGCCGCGCCGGGCGGCCCGCCGCTCCAGGCGAGCGGCGGCGACACGTCCGCTCCATCGCAGGTGTGCTTGACCGGGATCGCGGTCCCGTTCTGGAACGCGGTGCTCGACAGCGAGAACGCCATACGACCCCCTCCCTTCCACGCCCCGGCGGTCGCGAGCGCGACGATGAGCAGCGACGGCGCGGCGAGGCGCGGCATGGCACAATTATACAAAATCAAACCCGGGGCACGTACCGCTCCCCGGGCCGATGGGTCGGGCGAAGTGGCCGTCGCACTTCCACCACAACCTGGCAGGAAAATACCGCCCGGCCCGCCCCGGAGGGTCGAGGCGCCGTGCGGGCCCTGTCAGAAAACCGTCAGAGCACCTTGCCAGTCTTCAGCGCGCGGTGCATTTCTCGGCAGCACGATGCACACCCCGATCCTCAAGACCCACCCCCGCGGCCTGTTCGTCGCGGTGTTGCTGCTCCTCACACTCGGGCTCGCGGGCGTAATCACGTTGCAGGCGCATCGCACGTTCCTGTATCACCGCGCGACCGCCGAGCGCATCCTGCACGACTATGCGCGGCTCGCGGCCGCCCGCTTTGGACAGCGCGTCGGCATGGAGCTCTACTACCAGGCCTTCGCCCCGGGCACCGAAGCGCTGTGGCGCGCCAAAGCCGGAACGCCGGGTGCCCCGTTGCCGTCTCCAGCGGCGCTCGCCGCCGGACTCGAATCGCACGCTGCTGGATTCGTCCGGCGCGGCCGGTACACGTTCCGCTACGACCTGGGGAACCGCCGGCTCGAGACCGCCGGCAGCGCGCCGTCCCGGGCCGCCCGGAAGTGGCTGGTCGACACGCTGCCGGTTCACATGCGCACCGTGTACGACTCCGAGGAGCACCTCGCCGCCATCGTCCGCACGGTGGAGGGGGTCCCGCGGGCGATCGTCTACACGATCGTCAAGGACAAGGCCGGCACCCCTCGCACCGTGCTCGGCCTCGAGGGCGATCCCAAGGAGCTCGAGCCCGTCTATACCATGGGCGAGGACAAGTTCCCGCTGCTTCCCCGCCCCCTCACCGGGGGCGTGATCTACGATTCGCTCGGCTCGATGATCGTCACCGACGCGGACGGGAAGGAGCTGTATCGCTCGCCGGTGCAGTACGAGACGACGTTCGCCGCGCGCGACTCGGTGGAGGCGATGTTTGGCGGGATGCGGGTCTACGTCGCGCTGCGGCCCGACATGGCGCCCAAGCTGATCATCGGCGGGATGCCGCGCTCGCCGCTGCCCCAGCTGTTGATCCTCCTCGCACTCACGGCGGGGCTGATCGTGGTCGCCCTGCTGCAGCTCGCCCGCGAGTACGAGCTGGCGCGCCTGCGCGCCGACTTCGTGTCCGGCGTGTCCCACGAGCTGCGCACCCCGCTGGCGCAGATCCGCATGTTCTCGGAGACGCTGCTGCTCGGCCGGGTGCGCTCGGAGGGGGAGCGCGTCCGCTCGCTCGAGATCGTCGACCAGGAAGCACGCCGGCTCACCCATCTGGTCGAGAACCTGCTGCACTTCTCGCGCTCGGAGCGCCAGGTCACGCGCCTGTCCCCCGCGCCGGCGGCGCTGGCGCCGCTCGTGCGCGAGGCGGTCGAAGGGTTCGCGCCGCTGGCCACGACGCGCGGCGTCAACCTGCGGACCGAGCTCGCCGACGGGGTCGTGGCCCCGGTCGACGCCGAGGCGCTGCGCCAGATGCTGCTCAACCTGCTCGACAACGCCGTGAAGTACGGCCCCACGGGCCAGACCGTCACGGTCGGCCTCGCGGCGACCGACAGCCGGGCCCGCATTTGGGTGGACGACGCGGGACCCGGGATCCCGGCGGCAGACCGCGAGCGTATCTGGGAGCGCTTCTGGCGCCTGGAGCGGGACCGCGGCTCGTCTGTCGCGGGCACCGGCATCGGCCTCTCGGTGGTGCGCGAGCTGGTGGCGCTGCACGGCGGCCGCGCCTGGGCGGAGGACCCGCCCAACGGAACCGGAGGGGCGGCCGCCGCCGGAGCGCGCTTCGTGATCGAGCTGCCACTCACGCCCGCGGGCGCGACGCCATGAAGCGAATCCTCGTCGTCGAGGACAACCCCGATCTCGCCTACGGGCTCCGCAACAACCTGGAGATCGAGGGCTACGAGGTGGAGGTCGTGGACGACGGGACCGACGGGCTCGCCCGGGCGCGCAGCGGGCCCGACCTGGTGATTCTCGACTTGATGTTGCCGGGCATGGACGGCTATCGCGTGCTGCGCGCGCTGCGCGACGAAGGTCGTCGCATGCCCGTCCTCATCCTCACGGCGCGCGGTGAGGAAGCCGACAAGGTCCGCGGGCTCCGGCTCGGCGCCGACGACTACGTCACCAAGCCGTTCGGCGTGCTGGAGCTGCTCGCGCGCGTCGAGGCGCTGCTGCGCCGCGCGGCCCCGCCGGGCCGGGACGGCGCAGGGCCGCCGGAGCGGTTCGGCGACGTCGAGATCGTCCCCGCGTCGCGCACCGTGCTGCGGGGCGGGGAGCTCGTGTGCCTCACTCCCAAGGAGTTCGACCTGCTGTACGCGCTGGTCAAACGACGCGGCGCGGTGGCGACGCGGATGGAGCTCCTCAGCGAGGTGTGGGGCTACAGCGCCGCCGTGCTCAGTCGCACGGTGGACACGCACGTCGCCGAGCTGCGCCGCAAGCTCGAGGCCGACGCCGCGGCGCCGCGCTACATCCTCACCGTGCGCAAAGCCGGCTACCGGCTGGATCGCTAAGGAGGCCCCCCGTGCTGGCACACACCCTCGTCGTGGCCGCGCTGTTCACCGCCCCGCCGGACGGGCGACAGATCATCCGCGCCATGCACGACCGCTATGCCGGCGCCTGGTATCGCACGCTCAGCTTCGTACAGCGCAACACGGCGACGCGTCCCGACGGGACCACGGAGCACTCCGTCTGGCGGGAGTACGCCGCGCTGCCCGGTAAGTTGCGCATCGAGTTCACCCCGGCCGATTCGGGGAACGGCATCCTGTTCGTCAACGACTCCCAGTTCGTGTTCCACGCCGACACGATCGCGAGCGCGTCGGCGTTCATCCACCCCCTAATGGTGCTCGGCTTCGACGTGTACTTCGACGCCGCGGAGCGTACCGTGGCGCGGCTCGAGCGGCTCGGGTTCGACCTCGCCGCCGTGCGCGACGGCACCTGGCAGGGGCGCCCCGCATACGTCGTCGGCGCGAAGGGGCGGCAGTTCTGGGTGGACCGGGAGCGCCTGGTGTTCGTGCGACTGCTGGAGCCGGGCCAGCGCGACACGACCCGCACGAGCGACATCCGCTTCAACAAGTATCAGCCCGCCGGCGGTGCCTGGATCTCGGCCGAGGTGGCGTTCCTCGTGGACGGGCGGGAGCGCTGGCTCGAGGAGTACACCGAGATCCGGACCGGCGACGCCCTTCCCGACGCGTTGTTCGACCCTCGGCGGTGGGCGACGGCGCGGCACTGACGGCGGCGGAGTTCGAGGTGCAGTAGCGCGCGCGGCGGTCTGTCGCTCCGGAACGGGCCCTTGTAGTCTTCTGTCCCATGGCCAGTCCCGTCCCCGCCAAGTACAAGGTCGGTCTCGTCCAGATGGCGATGTCTTCCGACACCGCCGCGAACCTGCAGGCAGCGATCGCGAAGGTGGAAGAGGCCGCCGCGGCGGGCGCGCGGCTCGTGTGTCTGCCCGAGCTGTTCCGCTCGCGCTACTTCGCACAGCGTGAGGATGCGGCGCTGTTCGACCTGGCCGAGCCCGTCCCGGGCCCCACCACCAACGCGCTCGGCACGGTCGCGCAGCGGGCCGGGGTGGTGGTGATCGCCCCCGTGTTCGAACGCCGCGCTCCCGGGCTGTACCACAACAGCGCCGCGGTCATCGACGCGGACGGCCGGCTGGTGGGGATCTACCGCAAGATGCACATCCCCGACGATCCTGCGTACTACGAGAAGTTCTACTTCGCTCCGGGTGACCTGGGGTTCCGCGCGTTCGACACGCGCGTAGGCCGGATCGGCACGCTGGTCTGCTGGGACCAGTGGTACCCGGAAGGCGCGCGGCTCACCGCCTTGCAGGGGGCGAGCGTGCTGTTTTATCCGACGGCGATCGGCTGGCACCCGGCGGAGAAGGCCACGCAGGGCGCCGCGCAGCTCGACGCCTGGCGCACGATCCAGCGCGGTCACGCGATCGCGAACGGGTGCTACGTCGCCGCGGTGAATCGCGTCGGGCTCGAGCGCCCGGGAGGCGGAGAGGGGGCGACGCTCGACGGGATCGAGTTCTGGGGCTCCTCGTTCCTGGCCGATCCGTTCGGCGCGATCGTGGCGGAGGCCCCGCAGGACCGGGAAGCGATCCTGGTCGCCGAGGTGGATCTCGCGCGCATCGAAGAAGTACGCCGCGGCTGGCCGTTCCTGCGCGACCGCCGCATCGACGCGTACTCGGGGCTCGGCAGCCGGTTCATCGACCCGCAACCGTAGTGCCCCATCCACAGACGCCGACCGGCCTCGGCTTCCGCATGCCCGCGGAGTGGGAGCCGCACCACGCGACGTGGCTCGGATGGCCTCACAACCGGAGCGATTGGCCGGGCAAGTTCGCGCCGATTCCCTGGGTGTACGCCGAGATCGTCCGCAAGCTCACCCCCGGCGAGATGGCGCGCATCTTCGTGAGCTCGGCAGCCCACGAGCGCCAGGCGCGGGGCGTGCTGGCGCGGGCCGGGGTCGATCTCGGCCGGGTCGAGTTCTTCCGCTTTCCCACGAACCGCGGCTGGACCCGGGACTTCGGGCCGATCTTCGTGCGACGCATGCCACCACAGCGGGAGGTGGCGATCGCCCGCTTCCGGTTCAACGCCTGGGCCAAGTATCCCGAGTGGAAGCAGGACGACCGCATCCCCGAGCGGGTAGCCGCGAAGCTCAAGCTGCCGCTCTATCGCGCGCGCGGGGAGGGAGGGAAGCCTGACATCGTGCTCGAGGGGGGCGCCATCGACGTCAACGGTCGTGGCACCTTGCTCACCACCGAACAGTGTTTGCTCGACCCGGCGGTGCAGGTCCGGAACCCGGGCCTGTCCCGCGCCGAGCTCGAGGGCGTGCTGCGGGACTACCTCGGCGCGACCAACGTGCTGTGGCTCGGCGACGGGATCGCCGGGGATGACACGCACGGCCATGTGGACGACCTGTGTCGCTTCGTCAATCCGCGGACCGTCGTGCTGTGCAGCGAGCGAGACCCTCGGGAGGCGAACTACCGAGCGCTGCGGGAGAACCGAGAGCGGCTCGAAGGGATGCGCCTCGAGGACGGCTCGAAGATAGCCGTGGTCGAGCTCCCGATGCCCGGCCCGCTCTACTGCGACGGCCAACGGCTGCCCGCGAGTTACGCGAACTTCTACATCGCGAACGGCGCCGTGCTCGTCCCGACGTTCAACGATCCGAATGACCGCGTGGCGCTCGGCATGCTCGCCGAGCTGATGAAGGATCGGGCGGTCGTGGGGATCCATGCGGTGGATCTCGTGTGGGGGCTGGGCACAATACACTGTCTGACGCAGCAGCAACCGGCAGCATAGTTTCAAGCGTCGCCAGGAGGCTTGATGACCACCGCCACTCAGACGTTCAGCCTTTCCGCGATCGGCCAGATCTTCATCCGCGCCCGCGATCTCGATCGTGCGGTCCACTTCTACCGTGACACGTTGGGCATGCCGTTTCTCTTCCAGGCCCCTCCGCAGATGGCGTTCTTCCAGTGCGGTGCGACGACGGTGATGCTCGGCGTCCCCGAAGCGCCCGAATTAGACCACCCGGCGTCGCTCGTCTATTACCTCGTCCCGGACATCGCAGCCGCGCACACGACCCTGCGCGGCCGGGGCGTGGAGTTCATCAGCGAGCCCCACCTCGTGCACCGGGCGGCAGACTACGAGCTCTGGCTGGCCGACTTCCGCGACTCGGAAGGGAACGTGCTCGCGCTGATGGAGCGCAGGCCGCGCGCGTAGCCGCTCGTTCTGGCTCGGCCTTCCGGGCCTGAGTATCGTTCGACAGGACCCCAGGAACCCGAGCCCCCCGTGATTCTCCGTTTCCGCACCTGGGCCGCTCTCGTCGCCGCGTGCGCGGCCGCGGGTTGTGGTTCAACGGCCCGCGTCGCTCGGGGAGAGCCTGCGCTTCCGATCCCCGCCCCGCGCGACAGCGCGTGCGACGTGCTGCGCGTCCCGCCGTTGCGCGAGCACCTGTCCGATGTCCCCGCGCTGGTGGAGCACCTCGTGACGTCGCTGTGCGCGCGCCTCGGCGTCCGCCCCAAGCGGGTCGACCCCGCCGTGCTCGAATGCCTCATGGCCTACGACTGGAAGCGGAACAACATCCGCGAGTTGCGCAACGTAGTCGAGCGCCTGATCATCGCGACCGACGGCGACGCGGTCGGCCTCGAGGACGTGCCCACCGAAGTTCGGGAGGCCGCGGGTCCACGGGGTGCGAGCGGTGGGCCGGCTGCCACGTCCTTCCAGGCGCTCAAGGCCGAGGCGGAACGCCAGATCATCGTCGCCGCCCTGGAGCGGAACGACTGGCACATCACGCGCACCGCGCAGGCGCTGGGCCTCGCCGATCACGCCAGTCTGCTCAAGATCATGCGGCGGCATAACATCAGTCGCTGACGTGTCGACCCGGACACCCGCCTGAGTCGAACATCGTGTCCGCCCGGACACGAGCGCCGTCGCCATCCCGCGCAACTCGCTGCGCTGACAACTGATAACTGACCACTGACCACTGGCCCCTCTCCTGCGTTGGCACCGGGCCGTCCACCACACATACCCCAACCAGGAGGAACTCATGTGGACGACCAGAACCCTCGCGGCCTGCCTCGCCGGCGCGCTCGCCATCGCGGCGTGCGGCGACAGACACGCCAAGGGCGACGACGCCAACGCCGCCGAAGTGAAGGCGACAGCGCCGGAGACCTCGAGCGCTTCGGCCCCGACCAGCCCGGTGATCACGGGACCCGTTTCGTTCGAGGATGCGAACACGGCCTTCAAGCAGAAGCGCTACGACGAAGCCCTGCGCCTGTTCACCGCGTACACCACCGAGAAGCCCGACAACGTCTGGGGCTACTACATGCTCGGCCTCTCCGCGTGGAAGGCGGGAGATCGTGAGACCGCCGTCAACGCCTTCACGCTGGCGCTCGAGAAGGACTCGACCCACGTGAAGAGCCACCTGAACCTGAGCCGCGTGTTGATCGAGCAGGGTCACGCCCAGGAGGCGCTCCCCCACGTCGCGGCGGCGCTCGCGATCGATTCCACCTCGAGTGAGGGGTTCCGCCCGCTCGGCCGGGTGAAGAGCGAGCTGAGTGACTCGGACGGTGCGATCGCCGCCTACAAGCGGGCAATCGTGCTCGACGGGCGCGACGCGTGGTCGCTGAACAATCTGGCGCGTGTCTACATGGGCCAGGGACGGTTCGAGGACGCGCTCGGGCCGCTGGCGCGGGCGATCGAGATCGACTCGACCGTGGCGGCGTTCCGCACCAACCTCGGCACCGCCCTGAAACGCACCGGCAGAGTTCCGCAGGACGTGGATCTCGGCGGGTTGGCCCGCAGCTTCGTGGAGCAGGTGAAGACCTGGCGGTGAGCCTTACCCTGCGGCCCCGATCTCCCGGCCGAGCGCGAGGATGTCCTCCCGGATAGCCTTGCGCTCGGCCAGGAGCCGCAGGAACGCGCGGCGCCGGAACACGAACAGCCCGAGGGCCCGCGCCCCCCCGACGACGCGGTCCAGCCGCTCGAAGAATCCCAGGGCCGCGTACCCCGTGAGCGGGAGCAGCGCCAGGGCGAGCAGCGCCGCGGCGAGGCCCTGCCATCTCCAGATCGCCGCGGCCACCGCGCCCCAAGTGATCGGAAAGAGCAGCATCGCGGCGAGCACCTTCACGCTCGCGAGCGCGTCCTCCGCTCCTTTCGCGATGCCCGTCGCGACGAAGCCCACGGCACGGTACGCCGGGTAGTGCAGGACCACCCCAACGAGCGCCGCGGGGAGGAGCACCCCGAGGAACAGGATGGCCTTGCCCACGTAGCGGGCGATCCGCTCCACGGTGTAGCTCCGCGGTGCGAGCTGTCGCGGGTCGAGTCCCGCGGCCGTGAGGGCCGCCTCGTACCGGTCGATCCGGGTCGCCAGCGCCGCGAACCGCTCGGGCCATTGCGCCCGGACCGCGTGGTACCCGGCGAGCAACCGGCGGCGCACCGCGAACTCTTCCGCCAGCGAGGGCGGCAGCGCCGGCGCTTCGTCCTGCGCCGCGACGATCCGCTGGGCCCGCTCGACCAAGGCATGGGCCTCCGCCTGCTCCGCCTGGAGCGTGACATCGGCGAGCGCCCGCTCGATCTGCCCAGTGAGCTCGCGGACCGGCTCGTGGGGCGGCTCTTCCCCGGACGCGAGGGGCACCGGCGCCACGGCGAAGGGCTCCCCGAAGTAGAGCAGCGCGGCACTGCGGAAGGTCCGCTTGGCCCGATAGTAGAGACCGGCTGGGACGATCCGGACGGGTGGCGCAGCGCTCAGCGCCGCCGCCGCGCCGAGCGCGATTCGGGCCGCGCCCGTCTTGAGCGGTCGCAGCTTCGGCTCGCTGTGGGACGCTCCCTCGGGGAAGATCGCGATCGCCCCGCCGTGCGCGAGGACCCGGCGCGCCGCCTCGAACGTCTCGCGATTCTGCGCCCCATCGAACCCGGTGTCCTGACGCCGATGCACCGGGATCGCGTCCAACGCCCGGCAGAAGAAGCCCACCACCGGCATCCGGAACAGCGGCGCCTTGGCGAGGAACGACACGCGCCGCGGCGCCAGGCACAAGAGGAAAGCGGGGTCGATGAGCCCATTGGGGTGGTTCAGCACGAAGATGACGGGGCCCACCGGGGGAACGCGCGCCGCGTCCGACACTTCGATGCGACGGAAGAAGATGCGCAGCACGAAACCGAAGAGCGCCCGGAGCAGCGGCCTCACGGCGTCGGCTCACCTCCGGCGCGCTCGCCGCGCCAAGCGGCGTAGGTCCAGATCACCCCGGCGACGAGCACCGCCACGGGAATGATCAGCACTGCGCGCGCGAGGGAGCTCGCGTCCGAGATCACGCCGATGATCGTCGGCGAGGGCACGTCGCCGAAAAGATGGATCGCGAGAATGCTCACCGCGACGGCGGTGGCGCGGGTCGCGGGCGGCACAGCGTTGATGATCGCCGAATTGATCAGACCGGTGGACGCGAACAGCAGCAGCTCCGCGGCGACGATGCTCGTCCAGTAGACGGCCGGCGCGGCCGCGGCGAGCGCGAGTAACGCGAGCGGCGCGGCGACCAGGGTCGCGAGGCCCGACAGCCACAGATAGGCCTGTCGCGTGCGAGAGAGGAGGCGATCCCCGAGCCAGCCACCCACCAGAGTCGCCACGAGTCCCGTGGCGACGGTCGCCGCGCCCAGCCGAAACGTCGCTTGAATCTCGGGCAGTCCGCGAATCCGCTGCAAGAACGAGGGCATCACGGTGACGATGCCCCCCAGGGCGAAGGTGTACGCCGCGTACCCCAGCACGGTGAGCACGTACGGACGGTTGCGCGCCAGCGCGGCGTAGGAGCTCCAGCCGACGCGCGGCGGTGCCTGCGACCCGCCCCCGCCACCCCCCCCATCCGCATCCTGCGCGCCCCGGGGCGGGTCCCGCAGCGTGAGCGCCAGGGCGGCGAGGAGCAAACCGGGGATCCCCACAATGAAGAACGCCCGGCGCCAGCCGAAGTGGGCGTCCACCAGGCCGCCCAGCTGGATGCCGAGCGCCGAGCCCACCGGGATCGCGGCGAAGAAGATCGAGAAGACGCGCCCGCGGTACTGCCGTGGGTAGTAGTCGGCCAGGAGGCTCGGGGCAATCGTCCCGTAGGCCGCTTCGCCCACGCCCACGGTCGCCCGGGCCAGAAACAGCGTCGCGTAGCTCCGCGCGAAGCCGCCCAGCGCCGTCGCGACGCTCCAGATGAGCACTCCCAGCGCGATGAGCGGCGGCCGCGCCCGGCGGTCGCCGAGCGGGCCGAACACCGGAGCAGCCAGCATATACACGACGGTGAAGGCGGGCACGAGCGAGAACAACTGGGTGTCGCTCGGGTGCAGCTCCGACTTCTTGATGCTCTCCAGCAGCGACGGCACGACGAAACGGTCCAGGTAGTTGAACAGGTTGATCAGCGTCAGGACGATGAGGCCCTGCCTGACCCGCCCCGCCCCCGTCGCCTCCGGCATCTAGAGATTCTTCTTCAGCCACTCGGTGAACAAGGCGTACAGGTTTTCCCGCGTGGTCCCCCCCGTGATCGCGTGGGTCTTGTTGGGATAGATCCGCAGGTCGAACTGCTTGTTGGCGCCCTCGAGCCGCTCCACCAAGCGGACGCTGTTCTGGAAGTGCACGTTGTCGTCACCCGTCCCGTGGACGAGCAGGAACCTGCCCTTGAGGCTGTCGGCGTAGGTGAGCGCCGCGCTCTCGTCGTACCCGGCGGCGTT
>QHTX01000085.1:20833-31991 GCA_003220975.1 Gemmatimonadota bacterium
CGTTCTCCGCGGGCGTGCGCATGTAGCGCTCGGTGTAGATGGTGTCGTAGAAGCGCCAGTCGGTGACCGGCGCGACCGCGAGCGCGGCCCGGAACACCCCGCCGCCCAGGAACATCGTGCGCGACGTCATGTAGCCGCCGTAGCTCCAGCCCCAGAGGCCGATGCGGTCGACGCTCACGTAGGGCTGGCTCGCGAACCAGCGGGCGGCCGCGATCTGGTCCGCGGACTCGTAGCGGCCGAGGCGCAGGTAGGTGATCTTCTCGAACTGCGCGCCCCGGGCGCCGGTGCCCCGGTTGTCCACGCTCGCGACGAGGTAACCGTCCTGCGCGAGCATCTGGTGCCAGAGGTACTGGGTGCCGCCCCAGCCGTCGGTCACCGTCTGCGAGCCCGGCCCGCCGTACACGAACATCAGCAGCGGATAGCGCTTCCCGGGATCGAAATCCCGCGGCCGGATGATCCAGGCGTTCNNNNGTCCGGATCTTGAGGAACTCCGGGAGCCGAAGCTGCAGGGCGTTCACCTTGCGCGCGAGCGCGAGGTTCTCCGCCACGGTCCGTACCAGCCGGCCGTCCGCTCGCCGCAACAGCTGGACCGGGGGGACGCCCGCTCGCGAATACGTGTCGACATAGAGCTGGAAGGTCGGATCGAACTCGACCCGGTGCGTGCCCGGCTCCGTGGTCACCCGGGCCAGGCCCTTGCCGTCGAGCCCGATCTTGAGCAGCGGCCGGCCGAGCGGGCCGTCGATCGCGCCGGTGAAATAGAGCAGCTTCGCCGGCTCGTCCACGCCGTACAGCTCGAGCACGTCCCAGCCCCCCGGGGTCACGCGGCGCACGAACGAGCCGTCGCGGTTGAAGAGATACGCCTGCGTGTATCCTTCCCGATCGGATAGGAACAGAAACTGCCGGCCGCCGTTGATCCACTGCGGCTGGTGTGCGTCCACCCAGGCGGAATCGCGATCCGTCATGACCACGCGCGACGCGCCCGTGCGTGCATCGGCCAGCAACAGGTCGAGCCGGTTCTGGTGACGGTTCAGGCGGGTGAGCCAGACCTCGTCGGGCGAGCCGGCGAAGTCGAGCGCCGCGATGTAGATGTCCCGCTCCGCCCCGAGGTCCACCCACGTGGTACGGCCGGAGCCGAGCTCGATCACGCCGATCTTCACCTCGGAGTTCGGCATGCCGGCTTTGGGGTAGCGCACGGGGACGAGCTGCGGGTAGAGCGAGTCCTGGTTCACGAGGTAGAACGGCCGGATGGCCGACTGGTCGAGCCGCCAGAACGCGATGCGCTTCCCGTCGGGGCTCCACCGGAACGCGTCGCGCAGATCGAGCTCCTCCTCGTACACCCAGTCGGAGGTGCCGTTGATGACGTTCTCCCCGCCGTCGCCCGTGAGGGCGGTCTCGACGCCGCTCGCGAGGTCGGTGACGTACAGATTGTCGTCGCGCACGAAGGCCACGAGGCGGCCGTCGGGAGAGAACTTGGCAAACATCTGGTAACCGGGCTTCGTGCTCACCGGGATGAGTCGCTTGGCCGCGAGGTCCCAGACGTAGTAGGTGCCTTTGGTGTTGAGCCGCCATACGCGAGCCGAGTTGGTGAAGATGAGCAACTTCGAGCCGTCGGCGGAAAAGCTGTACTCCTCGATGGCGACGGGCTGGCGCGCGCCCGGCGGGACCAGATCCGCGGCGCGCAGCAGCAGGTCCTTCTTCCCGGTGAACGCGTCGACGCGATAGAGATCGCTGCTGCCGGACGCGTCGTCCAGCGTCGTGTACGCCTTACCGTCCTTCATCCAGGCGAGCGAGACGAGGTCGCTCGCGAAGTCGCGCGTGCCCCAGATCGTGTGCACGGTGAGGGAGGGGGGAGCCGGGACGCCCTGAGCGGCGAGCGGCCCCACGCGCAACACGACGGCACAGACGGCGACGCAGCGACGGACGGAGGGTGCATTCATGTTGACCACCGAGCGGTAAGTTTTGGGTGCCCCAAACTTATCCCGCGACAGGCGCCTTGGCAGCCTGCGGTAAGACAGGAGGATTCATGAAGCCTGTGATGCGCGACCAAGCGGAGACCTTCCGGAAGCTCCACCAGGGGCCCGAGCTCCTCGTCCTCCCCAACGCGTGGGACGTGGCGACCGCCCGGCTCGTGGAAGAAGCGGGGTTCCCCGCCGTCGCCACGACGAGCGCCGGCGTCGCATGGGCGCTCGGCTACCCGGACGGCGAGCGCATCAGCCGGGACGAGATGCTCGCGGTGGTGCACCGCATCGCCGCGGCGGTGCGCGTCCCCGTGACCGCAGACCTCGAGGCCGGCTACGGCGCGACCCCCGAGGCGGCGGCCAGGACCGCGCGCGACGCGATCGCCGCCGGCGCCATCGGGCTGAACCTCGAGGACGGCACCAACGAAGGACGTCTGCTGGACGCCAGCCTCCACGTCGAGCGCATCCAGGCGGTGCGCGAGGCGGGGGCCGCCGCCGGCGTCGCGATCGTCGTCAACGCCCGCACCGATGCCTTCGAGATCGAGCAATGGACGCCGGCCCAGCGGCTGGCCGAGGCGGTGCGCCGGGCGAACGCCTACCGTGCCGCCGGGGCGGATTGCCTGTTCGTGGTGCACGTGAGCGACGCCGGGACGATCGGCCGGCTGGCGCGCGAGATCGCCGGGCCGCTCAACGTGATCGCCGGGCCACCCGCCCCGGCGCTCGGCGAGCTCGCCCGGCTCGGCGTGCGGCGCGCCAGCCTCGGGCCGCGCGTAACCCAGGCGGCTCTGGGGTTCGTGCGGCGCGTGCTCGCGGAGCTGCGCGGACGCGGCACCTACACCGCCATGGCGGAGGCCCTCATCCCGTTCGCCGACCTGCAGCGTCTCCTGACGCCCGCCCCTTGACGGAACCGAACGCTACGGTATATTTATTCTAAGAGATGAATAATTAATACTTTCCGGTTAATACCTTTGGGTGGCCCGAACTCGTGAACAATTGCACGCCGACCGCCGTCGCGATCCTGAAGCCGATTACTCCCCCAGACGGGAGCGAACGGGCGGCGTAAGCGTGTAGACGACTGAGACGAAGCCCCCGGCCCGCTCCCCACCGAGCGGGCCCTTTTTTTGGCTGGAAAGCGGAAAGGAGCGGCGATGCCGGAGTCCGAGCGATCGCGCTGGGCCAACCGCCGTGCGCCCGACCTCGACCCGTGGCGCGAGCAGGACGCGTGCGGCGTGGGGTTCGTGGCGCGGGCGTCGGGAGAGCGCTCGCACGACGTGATGGGCCTGGCCCTCCAGGCGCTGGCCCGCGTCGCACACCGCGGCGCCGCGGCGAGCGACAGCTCGGGCGACGGCGCCGGCGTCCTCACCCAGATCCCCGCGCGTCTCTTCGGCCGCGATCCGGAGGGGGGGGAGCCGTTCGCGGTCGGCGCGTTCTTCCTGCCGCGCGACCCGAGCGCGCTGGCCCTCGTCACGTCCATCATCGAGGAGGTGCTCGACGGCGAGGGACTCCCGGTGCTCGCGTGGCGCGACGTGCCGGTGAACTTGGACGTGCTGGGCACCGGCGCGCGCGCCACCTGCCCCACTATCCGGCAGGCCATCATCGCCCCTCCCATCGCGGACGGCGGCCGGGGCGACGCGGACGCGTGGGAGCGCTCGCTCTACCTCGCTCGCCGCACCATCGAGCGCCGGGTCGCCGAGGCAGGGGGGGGCCCGGGGGGAGGGCTCGAGCCCTGGTTCGTGTGCTCCCTCTCGTGCCGCACCCTGGTTTACAAGGCGCTGCTCACGGGCACCGAGCTCGGGGCCTTCTTCCCGGACCTGCGGTCGCCCGACTACGAGACGGCGCTCGCGGTCTTTCACCAGCGCTACTCCACCAACACGAGCCCCAGCTGGGCGCTGGCGCAGCCGTTCCGCCTCCTCGCCCACAACGGGGAGATCAACACCCTGTGGGGGAATCGCAACGCGATGCGCGCCCGCGAGCCGGCCCTGGCGTCGCCGCTATGGGGCGCGCGCGTGGACCACCTGCGACCCGTGATTTGGGCCGAGGGGAGCGACTCCACCAGCCTCGACAACGCCCTGGAGCTGCTGGTACGCTCGGGGCGCGACCCGGTGCACGCCCTGATGATGCTCGTGCCCGAGGCGCACGAAGGAGCCGTCGAGATGGAGCCCGCGCTGCGGGGCTTCTACGAGTTTCACGAATGCCTCGTGGAGCCGTGGGACGGGCCCGCGGCGCTCGCGTTCTCGGACGGCGTGCTCGTGGGCTCGGCGCTCGACCGCAACGGCCTGCGCCCCTGCCGCTACAAGATCACTTGCGACGGCCTCGTGGTCGCGGGCTCCGAGACGGGACTCGTGGATTTCGAGCCGCAGGAGGTCGTGGAAAGCGGTCGCCTCGGCCCGGGCGAACTGCTGGTCGTGGACACCCGCCGCAAGGCGATCCTGCACGATGCGGAGGCGAAGCGCGAGGTGGCGCGCCGCCGGCCGTACGCGCGGTGGGCGGCCCGGAACATCCGTCCCCTCCGGCCCACCACTCCTGCGCCCGCCCCGGCGGCGCTCGCCGAGCCCGAGCGCGTTGCCCGGCAACTCGCCTTCGGCTGGAGCCACGAGGACCTGCGCTACGTGCTCGAGCCGATGGGCGCCGGCGGCCAGGACGCGGTCTGGAGCATGGGCGACGACACGCCCATCCCGCCGCTCGCGCGCATCCCGCCGAGCCTCTACGTGTATCTGCGGCAACGCTTCGCGCAGGTGACGAATCCGCCCATCGACCCGCTGCGCGAGACGCTGGTGATGTCGCTGCGGATGCACCTCGGTCGCCGCGGGTCGCTGCTCGCGGACCGGCCCGACGGCCTGCGGCTGGTGCGGAACGAGCACCCGGTGCTCCTCGAGGCGGAGATGGCGGCGCTGCGCGCCGGCGCGGGCGTGCAGGCGGTCGCGCTCGACGCGACGTGGAACGCCGCCCCCCCCGCCGGGCCGGACGCGCTGCGCGCCGCGCTCGACGGCCTGTGCCGCGCGGCGGGTCGCGCGGTGCGGGAAGGCGCGCGCATCCTCGTCCTGAGCGACCGCGCCGCGGACCGTGAGCGGGCGCCGCTGCCCATGCTGCTCGCGGTCGGGGCCGTGCACCACCATCTCCTCGCCAACGGGCTGCGGACGCAGCTGGGGCTCGTCGCCGAGGCGGGAGACGCCTGGGACGTGCACCACGTCGCCGCGTTGATCGGCTACGGCGCGGAAGCCGTGCATCCGTGGCTCGCGCTCGAGGCCGTGCGCGCGCAGGCGCCGGAGGAGGACGCGCGCTTCCGGTTCCGCACCGCGGCCGAGAAGGGCCTCCTCAAGATCATCTCGAAGATGGGCATCTCGACACTGTCGTCGTACTGCGGCGCCCAGATCTTCGAGGCGCTCGGGCTCGGCGCCGAAGTGATCGACCGCTGCTTCACGGGCACCGTGTCCACGATCGGCGGCATCGGGTTCGCGGAAATCGCGGAAGACGTGCTGGCGCGCCAGCGGGCCGCGTACCCCCCGCTTGCGAGCGCGCCGCCGGCGCTCCCGGACCACGGGCGCGTGCGCTACCGCCGCGACGGGGAGGACCACGCCTGGTCGCCCCCGCTGGTGCGCGCGATGCAGGAGGCCGTGGCGGCCAAGACGCCGCAAGCCTTCGGCGCCTTCCAGTCGCGCGTCGCCTCCCGGGCGCCGGCGAGCCCGCGCGACCTGTTGACGATCCGCCGGGAGACACCCGTGCCGCTCGACGAGGTGGAGCCGGTCGAGGCGATCCGCCGCCGCTTCGTCTCGACGGCGATGTCGTTGGGCGCGCTCTCGCCGGAGGCGCACCGCACCCTCGCCATCGGGATGAACCGGATGGGGGCGCGATCCAATTCCGGCGAAGGCGGCGAGGATCCGGACACCTACGCGCCGCTCGAGAGCGGCGATCGCGCCGACAATCGCATCAAGCAGGTGGCCTCGGCGCGCTTCGGCGTGACGACCTCGTACCTCGTGCGGGCGGACGAGCTGGAGATCAAGATCGCCCAGGGGTCGAAGCCGGGTGAAGGCGGCCAGCTTCCCGGCCACAAGGTCACGGCCCTCATCGCACGCCTGCGGCACTCGGTGCCGGGCGTGCCGCTGATCTCGCCGCCGCCGCACCACGACATCTACTCGATCGAGGACCTGGCGCAGCTGATCCACGATCTGAAGCAGGTCAACCCCCGCGCGCGGGTGGGCGTCAAGCTCGTGGCGGAGGCGGGCGTGGGGCGCGTCGCCGCGGGGGTGGCGAAGGCCTACGCCGACTACGTCCTCGTCTCCGGCCACAACGGCGGCACGGGCGCGTCTCCCCTGTCGTCGATCAAGCACGCCGGATCGCCGTGGGAGATCGGGCTCGCGGAGACGCAGGCGATCCTGATCGAGAACGGCTTGCGCCATCGTGTCGAGGTGCGGGTGGACGGAGGCCTGCGGACCGGGCGGGACGTGGTGATCGCGGCGCTGCTCGGCGCCGAGGCGTACGGCTTCGGGACGGCCGCGCTGGTGGCCATCGGCTGCGACATGGCGCGGCAGTGCCACCTCAACTCCTGTCCCACCGGGATCGCGACGCAGCGACCCGAGCTGCGCGCCAAGTTCACGGGGACGCCGGAGCAGGTCGTGGCCTATTTCACGTGGATCGCGGAGGACGTGCGCCGCGAGCTGGCAGAGCTGGGCTGCCGCCGCCTGGACGACGTCATCGGCCGGGTGGACCTGCTGGAGCGCGTCGACCGCCCCGAGGTGCCCCGCGCGCAGATGCTCGACCTGTCGCTGATTCTCGCCGATCCGTCCCCCGCGCGCCCCGACGCGGCGCGGCGACGGGCGGTGGAGCGGAACGACCGCCCCGGCGTCGCCTCGCTCGACGACCAGATCCTCGCCGAGCTCCAGCCCTGTCTGGAGGACGGCCGGCCGTTCGCCGGCACGTACGATGTCGGCAATGGGCACCTCACGCTGGGCGCGCGCGTCGCCGGGCGGGTCGCCGAGCGCTACGGGAGCGCGGGGCTGCCGGCGGGCCGCATTCGGCTCCGCTTCCGCGGCAGCGCGGGGCAGAGCTTCGGCGCGTTCGCCGTTCCCGGGATGCAGCTCGAGCTCGAGGGTGAGGCCAACGACTACGTCGGGAAAGGCCTCTCGGGTGGCGACCTCGTCATCCGGCCGTTCCCCGGCGCGAGCGGACGCCACGTGATCCTCGGCAACACCGTGTTGTACGGCGCCACAGGTGGGACGCTCTTCGCCGCTGGAACTCCGGCGCGGTCGCGGTCGTGGAGGGCGCGGGGAACCACTGCTGCGAGTACATGACGGGCGGGACGGTCGTGGTGCTCGGCGAGGTGGGGCGCAACTTCGGCGCCGGGATGTCGAACGGCGTGGCCTACGTGCTCGATGAGACGGAGCACCTCGCGTCACGCGTCAACGGCGACATGGTGGCGATCCAGCTCCTCGAAACCGCCGACGAATGGCGCCTGCTCGCCCTCGTGGAAGAGCACATCGCCAAGACGGCGAGTCCGCGGGCGCAGGCTCTCCTCGCGGCGTGGCACCGCTACCTGCCGTTGTTCCGGAAGGTCGTGCCGATCGTAGTGCCGGCGGCCGTGCCTGCTGCCACCCCCACGAGCCCGGGGGTCGAGCCGGCGGCCGTCCCCGCAGCGAAGGGTGCCTGATGCATGGACGTCACGCTGTACGACACCACCCTGCGCGACGGCACGCAGCGCGAAGGACTCTCCCTTTCGGCTGAGGACAAGGTCAAGATCGCCCGCCGGCTGGACGCCCTCGGCGTCAGCTACATCGAGGGGGGATGGCCCGGCTCGAATCCCAAGGACGCGGAATTCTTTCGTCGCATGGAGCGCGTCCCGCTGCGGCAGGCGAAGCTCGCGGCCTTCGGCATGACGCGCCGCGCCGGGAGCCGGTGCGCAGACGACGCGAACTGTCGGGCCCTGGTGGACGCCGGGACCCCCGTCGTCACGCTCGTGGGCAAGAGCTCGACGTTGCACGTCGACCGCGTGCTCCGGACGAGTCGCGACGAGAACCTGCGGATGATCGCGGAGACCGTCGCTCACTTCAAGCGCCTCGGCAAAGAAGTGATCTACGACGCGGAACACTTCTTCGACGGCTACCGCCTCGATCCGGGCTACACGCTGGCCTCCATCGTCGCGGCCGCCGACGCCGGCGCCGACTGCGTCGTCCTGTGCGACACCAACGGCGGCGCGCTGCCCACCGATGTGGAAGCGTGCGTGTGGGAGGTACGGGACCGGACGCGCGCGCCGCTGGGCATTCACCCCCACAACGACGGCGGGTTGGCGCTCGCCAACGCGGTCGCCGCGGTCGAGGCCGGGTGTGCGCACGTCCAGGGCACGATCAACGGGTACGGGGAGCGCTGCGGGAACCTGGACCTGATCTCCCTGATCGCCACGCTGCAGCTCAAGCTCGAGTATCGGGTGCTGCCGCCGGAGCAGCTCAGGCACCTGAGCGACCTGGCCCGCTTCGTGGCCGCCGTCGGGAACCTGACGCCGGATCCCTACGCGCCGTACGTCGGCCGCAGCGCGTTCGCGCACAAGGGCGGCATCCACGTGGCCGCGGTGGCCGAGCTTCCCCAGAGCTACCAGCACATCGACCCCGGCCTGGTGGGGAACGAGATGCGGGTTGTCGTGAGCGAGCTCGCGGGACGGCGCAACGTGCGGCTGCGGGCGGAAGCGCTGGGGATCGCGACGAACGACCGCGACGCCGACGTGCTGCAGCGGATCAAGCAGCTCGAGCACGGCGGCTACCAGTTCGAGGCCGCCGAAGGCTCGTTCGCGATGCTGCTGCGGCGCGCCGCTCCCGGATACGAGCCGCCGTTCGAGATGCGCGACTTCACGGTCATCGTCGCAAGTCACGCGGGAAGTCCCGTGACCGCCCGCGCCAGCGTCACGCTGCGGGTGGGCGGGGCGGAGATCGGGGCGGCGGCCGACGGCGCCGGGCCGGTGAACGCGCTCGACCGCGCCGTGCGCGAGGCGCTCCTACCGCACTACCCCGAGCTCGCCGACGTGCACCTTGTGGATTACCGAGTTCGCATCGTGGACGAGCACCTGGGCACCGCGGCGAAGCCGCGCGTCGTGATCGAGTCGGCGCGCGGCGCCGAGCGCTGGAGCACGGTCGGGTGCTCGGAGAACATCATCGAGGCCGGCTGGCAAGCCCTGCGCGACGCGCTCGAGCTGGCCTTGTGGCGCCGGGGCTAGTAGTTGTAGGCCACGCCCAAGGCGACCGTGACCTGGTCCTTCTTGCCGTCGAACGTCGCCAACGTCGACCGATCGTAGCGCACTTCGGGCCGCACGACGGCATTCGGCCACGCGCGGATGTTCAGCGTCGCCGTGCCACTGCCTAACTTCTGCCCCGTGTTGAACGGAAAGGCAGACGGCGCACCAAGGGGCGCCAGGCTCGTGCGCGCGCCGTTCTCGTCGTTCAGGTAGTCGCCGCGCAACGCCAGGCCCAGGGACGAGCTGAAGTCATAGGTGACCCAGGCTCCAGCCGCCCACCACTTGGCGTCCTGCGTCGGATCGGGGAGCGCGGCGTTGGCCTGCTCCTGCCCGTAGTCCCCTTGCAGCCACACGTTCACCTTCCCACCAACCTTGCGCCACAGCACGGCGTCGACGCCGTACCGGTTCGCGCTGTTGTCGCCCGCTTCCTCGGGGCCCCAGTAGCCGACGAGACCAAGCGACGTGAGCGCGTCCGGGTAGATGCCGACACGCCCCATCAGCGACTTGTGGGTGTTGTTATCACTGACCTGGTCCCACCCGTTGATGACGCGAAACTGCGCATCGACGTAGTTGTTGAACTTCGTTTCCACGCTCACGCCAGTCCCGGTGAAGTTCTCTACGTAGATGAACTGGTTAGCCTCCGACCAGTTGGGGTTAGCCACGGTCTCAATCACCTCTACGCCCAGGAGCGTGACCATCCGCCCCACTTTCACCTGCACCCCGTTGCCGCTGGCGGTCGGGACGTTCCGGGCGACGTAGAGGTGCGGGATCTCAGCCTGCGCACCCAGATTGAATCCGTTCGACTGGATCAGCGTCGCGTCCTGGCCCAACAACAGCTCGGTGTGGAACCCGGCGCTGAACTTCGTCGGGTCGTACGGCTTGTCGAGCACGAGCGCCAGCGCGTTGAGCATGAAGCGGTTCTGCAGGCGGTCGTACAGGCGCCCCACGATCGCCGTGTCGCCGATGCTCCGCCCGGAGTACGAGTACGATCCCTCGGCGAAGCCGGTCAGCTTGAACCCGGCGAACGAGGTTTCGAGATGGTTCACCGCGGCGGGGGCCGGCGGGGGGTCGGCCTTCTTCGCCGTCGTGTCGGCCGGAGCGGGCGGGGCGCTCTGCGCCACGAGCGCCGCCGGCGCGAGGAGCCAGAGGCTGAAGAGCGCGGCTCTCATACGGTCGCCTCCTTCAGCGCGCGGCGCTGCACCTCGTCCGCCGTGACGGCGGTGACCGCGGCCGTGTCGACCTCCCCGGTCCTGATCCTGATCACGCGCTCCAGCGGTTGCACGAAGATCTTCCCGTCACCCACCTGGCCGGTCCGTGCGGACGAGAGGATCGCCTTGATCGTCGGCTCCACGAACGGCTCCGACACGGCCATCTCGAGCCGCACCTTCTCGCGGAACTCGAGCACGACGGTCCCGCCACGGTAGTGCTCCTGCAACTCGCGCTCGCCGCCGTGCCCGCTCACGCGACTGATGGTGATGCCCGTGACGCCGGCGCGGAACAGCGCCGCCTTCACCTGCGGCAGCCGGTCGGGGCGTACCACTGTGCTGATGAGTTTCATTGTCATCCCTCACAAGAGGCTCTGGTTGTCCTAGGCCGGCTCCGGCTCGGGCTCGAGCTGTCCGACGCCGTGGGAGGCGGCGGCCGTCTCGCTGAGAATGACCGCCGACGCCACTTCCGGCGTGTCGGGGTAAGCGAGCGCGCCCATCTCCGGTAGATCGAGCCCGAGCTCTTCGACCTCGGCCGACACGCGGTGCCCGCCCACGAGCACCTCAGTCAGCTTGTACGCCGCGACCGCCATGGCGCCGACGGCCACGAAGTTCGTGAGGCCACCGATCAACTGGGCTGCGAACTGACTCGGATCGCCGTAAAGCAACCCCCGCACGCCGCCCGGGACGCCATTCCACCCGTCGCCGTACGTGCCGTCGGCCAGCAACCCGAGTGAGAGAATGCCCCATAACCCGTTGAACCCGTGCACCGAGATCGC
>QHTX01000085.1:32045-41556 GCA_003220975.1 Gemmatimonadota bacterium
CCGCCGATCAGGACCGCGGACGGAGCCGTGACGAAGGCACACGGCGCCGTAATCGCGACGAGGCCCGCCAGTGTCCCGTTCGCCATCATCGATGGGTCGGGCTTGCCGAACTTGAGCCACATGTAGATCATCGCCACGACCCCGCCTGCCGCCCCAGCCAGCATCGTGTTGGTAGCAATCACACCGATGCGAAGATCTGACCCCGCGAGCGTCGAGCCGGGGTTGAAGCCGAACCATCCGAAGCACAGGATGAACGTGCCGACGAGCGCCATCGGGATGTTGTGACCCGGGATCGCGTTGGGCGTCCCGTCCGCGTTGTACTTACCGCGCCGCGGACCGAGCAAGGCAGCGCCGACCAGCGCAATCACGCCGCCCGTCATGTGCACCACCGACGAGCCCGCAAAGTCGACGTGCCCATGTCCGAGCCCGAGGTTCACGCCGAGCTGCGACAACCAGCCGCCGCCCCACGTCCAGTTCGCGTACACGGGGTAGATGACCGCGCCGATGAAGAGGCTGAACACCGCGAACGCCGAGAACTTCCAGCGCTCCGCCATCGCCCCGGTCGGGATCGTAGCGGCGGTGTCCATGAAGACCATCTGAAACAGGAAGTACGTGAACACCGGGGCCGCGTAGGCCACGCCGCTCAGGAAGAATCCCGTGTGGCCGAACAGGCCCCACGTCTTGCCGCCCAGATGCAGCGCGAATTCGTTGCTCAGCTTGTCGAAGCCACCGAGCGTCGTCATCGGACCGAGGCCGCCGGCCTGCAGCGCGAAGCCGATCGCCCAGTACGCGAGCATGCCGATGCCGTACACCATGAAGTTCATGGCGAAGGTGTGGGCGGCGTTCTTGGCCCGCGTGAAACCGGTCTCCACCATGGCGAACCCGGCCTGCATGAACATCACGAGGAAGCCCGCAATCAGCGTCCACACGAAGTTGATGGCGACCGTGTTCGCCGCGGCGGCGGCGTTCGCGGCCTGCGCGAGCGAGTCGACCTTCAGCGCCGCCGGCGCCGCCGGGACTCCCTGCGCCGCGAGCACGAACGGCCCCGCCAGAGTGAACAGCAAGCCAAGGCCAACCGAGCGTCTCATACGGTCTCCAAAGGAGGTGAGGTCGGTTCTGCGTGGTGCTCTCAGATTCGTGCATATATTGCACGAATCAGTGATCATCACGCTACACCCAATCGGGTTAATACGAGCAGGTGTACCATGGTATGTGCAGATTATGCACGTTCCGATGGGCACAGAAGCTGGGCTGGGGACCGGCCGTAGACCGGCTGGCGATCGGGAGTGGTGATGATCCCGCGCGCCGAGCGTGTCGTGGACAGCGACCTTCTCGGTCGTCCTGATCACTTAAATCACGCCGGCCGCGCTCAAGTGCCGCCTCGCCCGGGCGGCGGCACGCGTCCGCTTGACACCCTGAGGCCACCCGGCAAGGTTTCGCGCTCGACATGAGCCTCAAGTTCCACGTTTCTCGCCCTGCCCCGCGCGGCGGCCGGCCACGGCTGGCCGGCCGAAAGCGGGCGCGTCTCCAGTAGCCCGGATTCAGCTCCGGGCCTAGCTCCCGACAATTCATGGTGTGAACCACGCCGCGCCGGGTCTTTCGGCGCGCGCTCGGTCACTTGCTCGAGGTCGCAATGAAGCTCGCTCTGTTGGGCCACGGTCGGATGGGACGCGTAATCGCGGCCCAGGCCCGCGCCGCGGGACACGAGGTCGCGGCGATCGTGACGTCGGGCAACGCCGCCGACGCGGCGCGGCTGCTCCCCGGTCATGACGTCGCGATCGATTTCTCCGTCCCGGCCGCTGTGCCCGCACACGCGGCGGCGTGCGCCGCGGCGGGCGTACCCCTGGTCGAGGGCACGACTGGATGGCACGAGGAAGAGGCAGCGGTTCGGCGGCTGGTCGCGGAGCGAAGGGCGACGCTCGTGTACGGGCCGAACTTCTCGATCGGCGTCAACCTGTTCTACCGCGTGGTCGCCGGAGCGGCGCGGCAGTTCCGCGGGCTCGCGGCTTACGACCCGTTCATCGAGGAGGCGCACCACGCGCGAAAGCGCGACGCGCCGTCGGGGACGGCCATCATGCTGCGCGACATCTTACGGCGGGAAACGGGTCGGGACGATGTGCCGGTCGCGAGCACGCGGGCCGGTCACATCCCCGGAACGCACCGCGTAGGGTTCGATTCGGTCGGTGACGAGATTCTGCTGACGCACACGGCGCGCAGCCGCGACGGGTTCGCCGCGGGCGCGCTGCTCGCCGCCCGCTGGATCATGGGGCGCCGGGAGGCGGGCATGCACTGCTTCACGGACGTGCTGGACGACGTGTTGGCGATGGAAAGGACGCTGGTATGACGATGCACGTGGATTGGCTGCGCGGCTGTGGGACTGCACTCGTGACGCCGTTCACCGCGACCGGCGGCGTGGACGTGACGCGGCTCGAAGCGCTGGTCGAGCGGCAGGTGGCGGGCGGCGTGCGGCTGCTCGTGCCCTGTGGAACGACGGGCGAGGCGGCGACGCTCACGCCGGCGGAGCACGCCCGCGTGATCGCGCTGACGGTCGCGGCGGCGCGCGGGCGCGCACGGATCCTTGCCGGGGTAGGCAGCAACGCGACGGCCGCCACGGTCGAGCGGGCCCAGGCCGCCCGGGCGGCCGGCGCCGACGCCATTCTCGTCGTCGCCCCCTATTACAACAAGCCCACCCAAGGGGGCCTCGTGGCGCATTTCCGCGCCGCCGCGGACGCCGTCAGCAGCCTGCCGGTCGTGCTGTACAACGTGCCCGGCCGCACGGCGTCGAACATCAGCGCCGCCACGACCCTGACCCTGGCGCGCGACGCCGAGAACATCGCGGGCATCAAGGAGGCGTCGGGCGACCTGGCCCAGATCATGGCGATCCTCCGCGAGCGGCCGCCCGGCTTCGCCGTGCTCTCGGGAGACGACGCGCTGACGCTGCCCCTCATCGCCCTGGGGGCCGACGGTGTGATCTCGGTGGTGTCGAACGAGGTCCCGGATTTGATGGCCCGGCTGACGCAGCTCGCCCTGTCGGGCGAGTGGGAGGCAGCGCGTACCCTGCACTACCGGCTGCTGCCGCTCATGGAGGCGAACTTCATCGAATCGAACCCGGGCCCGGTGAAGGCCGCGCTCGCGCTCATGGGCCTGCTCGAGGAGCGCTATCGCCTGCCGCTCGTTGCGGTGCAGGAGCAGACACGCGCGCGCCTGGGGGCACTACTGCGCGAGCTGGGCCTGCTGCGCGACGCCGCTCATGCAGCTGTCTGAACGCATCGAGGCCCTCGCCGCGGCACAGCGCCCGCAATACGGCGACGCCGACCGCGCGCTGTTCGCGGAGTTTCGCGCCGCTCTCTCGCGCGGCACGGTCCGGGCCGCCGAGCGCCTGGCGGACGGCACCTGGCGAGTCAATGCCTGGGTCAAGCGGGGTATCCTGCTCGGCTTCCGGATGGGGGCGCTCGTGGACATGTCCCCTCCCCACTCCCCGCTGCGCTTCTTCGACAAGGACACCTACCCGACACGCGCGACGACGCTCGCCGAGGGCGTGCGCATCGTGCCGGGCGGCTCGAGCATTCGCGACGGCGCCTACGTCGCTCCCGGGGTGGTGTGCATGCCGCCGATGTACGTGAACGTCGGGGCGTATGTGGACGAGGGCACGATGATCGACAGCCACGCGCTGGTCGGCTCGTGTGCGCAGATCGGCAAACGGGTGCACCTCTCCGCCGCCGCCCAGGTGGGCGGCGTGCTCGAGCCCGTGGGCGCGCTGCCGGTGGTCGTGGAAGACGACGTGCTCGTGGGCGGCGGGTGCGGGATCTACGAGGGCGCTGTCGTGCGGGCTCGTGCCGTGCTCGCCCCCGGCACCATCCTCACGGCCGCGACGCCGGTCCACGACCTGGTGCGCGAGCGGGTGTACCGGCGCGACGGTGAGCGGCCGCTCGAGATTCCCGCGGGCGCGGTCGTGGTGCCCGGCAGCCGGACCGCCAACGGCGCCGCCGCCGGGCGGTGGGGGATCTCGCTCTATACGCCGGTGATCATCAAGTACCGCGACGCGACAACCGACGCCGCGACTCTGCTCGAAGAACATCTGCGATGAGGACGCTATGATCGACCAACGGGTGGCGGTGCTGGGACTCGGGAAGATCGGAACCATCCTGCTCCAGGGACTGTTGAAGGCCGGCCTGCCCCCCGGGAAGGCCTGCGCCACCGTGCGTCACGCGGAGCGGGCGCGCGCATCGAGCGGGCAGCTGCCGGTCCCGGTCGGCCCCGACAACCGGACGGCGGCGCGGTCGGCGGACATCATCCTGATCTCGGTCAAGCCCCAGAACGTGGGCGAGTTGCTCGAAGAGATCCGCCCCGAGGTCACACCAGCCAAGCTCGTCGTGTCAGTCGCCGCGTCCGTGCCCACGAGCTACATCGAGGCCCGGCTCGCCGACGGGGTGCCGGTCGTGCGGGCCATGCCGAACACTCCGTGTCAGGTCGGCGCGGGCATGACGGGCATCTGCAAGGGAAGTCATGCCACCGACGTCCATCTCAACCTCGCCCGGCAGCTGTTCGACACGGTGGGTCGGACGGTGGTGGTGGACGAGAAGCATATGGACGCGGTGACCGGCCTGTCGGCGAGCGGCCCCGCGTTCATCTACATCATTCTCGAGTCGCTCGCAGAAGCGGGGGTGAAGGTCGGGCTGCCCCGGGACGTCGCCACCCTGCTGTCCGCGCAGACGCTGCTCGGCGCCGCCAAGGTGGCGCTCGACACGGGGGATCATCCGGCCCTGCTCAAGGATACGGTGACCACGCCGGCGGGATGCACGATCGACGGGATCCTCGAGCTCGAGGAGGGGAAGCTCCGCGTGACCCTGATCAAGGCCGTGGTGAAGTCCACCCAGCGCGCCAAGGAATTGTTGTTCGAGACGTAGGGGCACGGCATGCCGTGCCCGTACCGTCAGCGGTAGCCCTGAAACGGCTCCGTCAGGAGTCGCACACCGAGGGGCTTGTAGCGGAACACGTGGGTGAGCCGGACGTCGTCGCCGACACGCTCGACGCGCGTTTCCACGAGCTCCAAGTCCTTGGCGTCGCCCAGGCCCATGCCGTTCAAGCGCTCCGCTTCCGCCTTGCAGACGTCGCCGGGCGTCGGCTTGGGGTTGGGGTAGGCGTCCTCGTGGTGGTGCCGGAGCGCGTCCCAATGCGCGTCGCCGGCGCGCTCCACCGAGTCGCGGATGTCGTCGCGGGTGAAAGGCATGCGGCAGAAGTTATCGCACCGGCAGCTCGACGTGCAGATGGTCCGCGGTGCCCAGGTGGCGCAGCGTCGCAAAGCCCATGCTCCAGAAGTACGCCTGCACCACCCGGTTCTTCACCCCACTGCGGCCCTCGGTGCGGAGGTCCACGGCGTGCGCGTAGCCGTCCCGTTGCACGTAGTGCAACGACCCGTCGGACACAGGGAGCCCCATCGCCGGGTAGTCCGCCGGCCGGCGCGTCAGGTCGGTGATCAGGAGATCCCGATCGACGAGGATCCACGTGCTGAGCGCCACGCGCAGCAACGGGTGGAGCGACGTGTAGTACGCGCGCACCCGATCGGACTTCGCGTTTCCACTCGAGAGGTAGATGAGCGCGTAGCCGCAGTACGCCACCACCAGCGGTAGGGCGACTCGTCGGGCGAGCGCGAGTAGCCGCACCCGGCCGGTGAGCCGGTGCGAAACCCACGCTCCATACGCCGTGACGAGCCCGAACGTGCATCCGGCGCCTGCCGCGAGCGCCAACCAGGGGGAGGCGTGGTGGTGCAGATACAAGGAGGACGCAACGCGGACGAGGACGAGGAACGGCAGCACCGCGAGCACGGCGAGCTGGCCGGCCGCCGTGGCGAGCGCCGCCGCGAGGTCAGCCGGTCGGCGCGCGGCCCCGGGCGCCGGCTGACCGGTGATCCGCGATTCGATGCGCGCCCAGTCGCCCAGGGCCTCGAGCTTGAGATCCGGACTCACCACGGCGCCACACTACGTCGAGCCGCGCCGCCGGGTTCCGCCAATGAGGGCTACGGCCCGCTACGTCGGATCGAGAAATCAGCCGGGATCGTCACCATTTTCTGGACCGCCGTCTTCCCCAGACGGGCGGGCTTGAAGCGGCACTGCACGGCCATCGTGATCGCCGCCCGGCTCAGGCCGTTATGGGAACTCTCGCGCACGACGATACGATCCGGGGCGACGCGGCCGAGCGTGTCCACCACGACCTCGAGCAGGACGTGGCCCCCGATACCACGTCGCTTGAGCGAGTCGGGATACTCGGGCTGGGGACAGTACAGGAGCTCGGGCGGGTGGTACACGAGCCGCCTCGGCGGGATCGGGTCGAGGGGCTTCAGGACCGTTATCTGACCGGCGACCGGCCCGGCGGCGGCGAGGCCGAGCAGGATCGCCGCCGCCCACACTCGCATCATCTGATGACCACGGAGCGACAGGCGCCGCTACGGCGCCAGCCCGGGCGGCGAGGTCACCACCAGCTTCCCGAACAAGCCGTGCTCCTCGTCGAAGGGACCGGCCGTGAAGAACAGCGCGTTCGTCGGCCCGGCAGCCGCGCCGTTGCCGAAGGCGATGGCCCATAGGCCATCGATCGCGATCGGCCGGCCATCGGCGGCGTGCAGCTGGCCCCGCTGCTGCAGCTCGCCGTTGCCCTGGAAGCGGCCGAGGTCGAAGGCATTGATGTGGCCGTCGCCGAAGTTCCCAACGAGCAGGTTCCCGCTGAACTGTCCGAAATCGGCGGGAGCGAGGGCCAGCCCCCACGGCGAGTTGAGCCGCCCTTTGGAGGCCACCCGACGGAGCAGGTTGCCGTCCGTGTCGAAGGCGTTCACGAACCCGTGCCCCACGCCGGCGACGTCGTCCTCCTTGTCCGCGTCCTGGAGCGCGTAGGTGACGTAGATGGTGCCCCCCAGGTTCCGGATGCCGAACGGCGCGTAGCCCGCCGGCAGAGCGGGGTCGCTGAACCCCGCCGACACGAGATGGAAGCCGGCGTCGAACACGTCCACCGTGGCCGCGCGGAAGTTGGCGGCGTAGAGACGGTCTCCGGCTGCGGTACCGGCGATGGCGAGCCCCTTGTACACGGCGCCGCCGGCCGAGTTGTCGACGGCGACGATCGCCTGCGTGACCGCTACGGCCGGGTTCCAGCCCAAGACCGTGCCGTGCTCGGTGACGAAAATGAAGCGGGCCGGGCCTGAAGCGGCGCCGCTGGACACGACAAAGCCGGCGCCGCCGTTGAAAACGATGCCGGTCGGCGCACCGGGAACGCTGACCGTCAGCGCGACCTTGGCGCCGGTGTTGCCGTTGTAGAGCGTGGAGAGGTCGGCGCCGTTGTCGGCGACCCACCACGGCGAGGTCGCGCTGGCAACCAGTCCCCAGGCGTTGACGAGGCCCGCATCGACGAGGTCCGCCGGCACGGCCCCATCGGACACCAGGTTGTGCTCCTCATAGAACGGCGAGGCGGCGGGTTGGAGCGAGAACGACGGCGATGTGAGGGGCGGAGCGGTGCTGCGCTCCCCGGCGCACGCAAGCGACAGCGCGCCGAGGACAGCGAGGGGCGCCCCCAGGATGCGGCGAGCAGCCATGGGGATCTCCTTTCTACAGGTTTCCTGCGAACATGCACGTCACCGTACGGCGACTGCCTTCACCTCCACCGGCGCGCCCGCCACGAGCACCGGGGCGCTGTGATCCTGCGCCGTCTTGTTGAACGCGGCCACGTCGGTCCGAAGCAGCTCGTTGAATCGCGTGAGGTAGGCGTCCAACTGGGCGCGCAGCTCCTTCAGCCGCTCGGCGACGACCGCGGTCGGCGGTTGGGCGTAGGCGAAGCCGAGCCCGAAGCCCAGCCCCTGCAGCCGGTCCTGGAAGCGGTTGAGATAGTGAATGTCGTCCTGCCCGGCGTCGCGCTGGACGTCCGAGTTGTACAGACTGTCCTTCAGCTCCTTGAGCTTGCGGCCGAGGTCGCGCGCCTGCCGCGCCACCGGCGCCGTGGCCGTCGTGTCGCCTCGCATGTTTTCCCGCAACGCCTGCTGCGCGTTCTTGAGCTGGGTCTCGAGGCTCGCGATGCGGTTCAGCATCTCGTTCAGCGCCGACAGCGCGTTGCGCCATTCGAGCCCGGTGCGCAGCTGCGCCGCGAACCGGGCGGGGTCGCCGCCCAGCACGGGGTCGGGCTCCACGGTCACCTTCGTGGCCGCGGTCCGCCCGCCCGCCGTCAGAGCCACGCTGTAGGTCCCCGGACCCACGCGTGGGCCGAGCACGTTGCGGAATGGGTTCTCCTCCTCCTCGCCGGTCGGCGGCCGCTCGAAGGTGAGCCGCGTCGGCCCGGCGTAGCGCAGCACCCAGACGTAGCGGTTGACGCCCTGCTTTCCCGGAGCGCTCGAGTCCACCACCACCGTGTCGCCCCGACTGTCGGTCACCGTGACGATCACGCGCCCGCGCCGCGAGCGTCCCTGCGGCTCGCCTGGGGCGCCTTCGCCCTGCGGCGTGGCGCCGGTATCGAGCGCGGTCTTCAAGTAGTAGTCGATCACCACCCCGGCCGGCGCGTTCGGCGTGGTGAAGCGCGTCGGGGGCACGCCCGTCCGGCGCGGCCGCACGCGGATCTGCGCCGCCAGCGTGCTGAACACGTGGAGGTCCCGGGCCGCCACTTCCGGCGTCAGCTCCTCGAGCGCGGTGACGTTGTCGAGCACGAACAGCCCGCGGCCGTGGGTGGCGACTACAAGGTCGTGCGACCGCTTGATGAATTGCAGATCGTAGACCGGCGCCGTTGGGAAGTCCGCCTTCAGGGCCTTCCAGGTCGCGCCGCCGTCGCGCGAGTACCACAGGGCCGCGTCGGTGCCGAGCACGAGCAAGCCGCGGGCGTTGGGGTCCTCCCGCACGACGCGCGCCGGCACATCCTGGGGGAGGCCCTTCGAGATGTCGGTCCAGGTCTTCCCGTAGTCGCTGGTCTTGTAGACGTAGGGCCGGCGGTCCCCCAGCTCGTGGCGGTCGACAGCGACGTAGGCCGCGCCCGCGTCGAACGGCGAGATCCCGATCTGGTACACGCGCCCTTCTGCCCCCGCCCCCGCCCCCAGGCCAGGGAAGTGGCCTGCGACGTTCGTCCACGTCTTGCCGCCGTCGCGCGTCACCTGCACGAGGCCGTCGTCGGTGCCGACCCAGATCACGTTGGCGTCGGTCGGCGCGAGGTTCACGGTGAGGATCGTGTTGTAGGTCTCGGCGCCCGAGATGTCGTACTCGATCGGGCCGCCGCTCGTGACCTGCTTGGCCTTCTCGTTGCGCGTCAAGTCGGGACTGATCGCCGCCCAATGCTCGCCGCCGTCCGTCGTCTTGAACACCACGTTCCCGCCGAGGTACACGACGCTCGCGTCGGTCGGGGACACCGCGATGGGCGACGTCCAGTTGAAGCGATGCTTCAACTCCGCCGGTTTCATCTCGGTCACGCCGGAGAGGTACGGCCGAATGGAACGGTTCAGCCCGGTCTTCAAGTCCACGCGGGTGATGTTGCCGTTCTGCGAGTCCACGTACAG
>QHTX01000086.1 GCA_003220975.1 Gemmatimonadota bacterium
GGCGACCGCGGGACGGCGATGAAAGAGATCGACCGGGCGCTCGAAATCGATCCGTCGAACCAGATCTTCTATCACACCAAGGCGGCGTTCACCTGGACCCGTGGCAAGCCCAAGGATGCCATACGAGTCCTACAGGCATGCGTCGCGGCAGTCCCATCGAGCTGGCTGTGTTACGCAGCGCTCGGAGACGACTACGGCCGGGTGGGCGACAAACAGCAGGCGCTGGACGCCCTGACCGCGGCGGAACGTCTCGCCCCCGCCGATGCCGCCGTCCAGTTCGAACTCGGGCTTGCGTACGCGGCCTTGGGCCAGGATCAACAGGCTGCGGCGGCGCTGGAAAAGACGCTGGCACTCGGTGCCAGCCACGCCACCGTGCAATACAACCTCGGAGTGGTGTACGCTCGCTTGGCCAAGTATGACGCCGCCTGGCTCCACGCTCGGATTGCCGAGCACCAGGGCTATCCGGCGGCCGATTTAATCAGCCGGCTGGCGCAACTCGCGCCCGAGCCCATTTGGTAGCCGGTACGACCATTGTGAGCGTGACGCCGATCGACCCGAACTTTGCCCGTAGCGCGGTCAGCGGATTGGTCATCCGCTGCGCGGCGCTAACCGACTCTGCTCTTAGTGATTGCAACGCGCTTTGCCCGAGTGTTTGCCTCAGATCCTCTTGAGAAGGGATCGGGCTGCCCGGACATAGCCCCTGCGTCCAGCAGACGATCTCCAGCGCGGCGGAGTGCTCTTGCAGCGCCGTCGGGCGCTAAGTGACTGCGAGGCTTACAGCTTAGGGGGTGCGATAGGCCGAGTACTCCGCCGCGTAATCAACCGAAAAACAACAGCCAAAGGAGCCCGAAGGCTGAGTGTTTCGGCCCCACGGCCACTGCATGATGAAGCGGATGTTCATATGAAGCTCGTTACGCGCTCTCTTGATCGCAGCCGCGGTGATCGAGTCGTTGTAGTAGCCCTCGTTGAAGATGACCAGCTTATGTTGCTCGTGCGCCGCCGCGAGTGCCTGATAGAACGATGCCAGCGCCTCCAATTCATTGTCGTAGATATCGTCTGCGTACACGTTGGGCCGCGTGCCGACGGCGTCGAAGTCGGCGATCAAGGAGGTGAGCCGGTCCGCTCCGATCGTGGTCGAACTGGGTGCGGCCCCCGCGATGGAGAACCCGAAGCTATTCTCGACGGGAAACTGGCTCAGGTAATCCTTCCAGAGCCGCCTTGTGTAGGCTCGTGCCTGACCAACTTCCAGACCGCCCTTCTCACCATCGAGATCATACAAAAGGTCCAGGTTCTCCTTCGCTGCCTCTGCCTGCCTAATGGTGCTAGAGACGAAGCTCCAAACTATGTTGTATGAGCTATCCACCCAGGCCGGGTCTTTGGACGAGCTGTCCACCCAGGCCGGATCCGACGGATCCAGAATCCACTGTGTGTCAAATCGAAGTATCACTTCGTTGAACCCCGTTCGTTGGATGGCGGCCAGAACGCTCTTCAGGTTCGTCAAGTGCTGCGGCAAAAGATGTCCGCTATGCGCGTTCACCTCGTGCCCATATACGTCGGGCCCAAGCGGGCCTAGGTCTGTATACCACAGATTCAGCGACACCTTACGTTGACCGTTGGCGTACATGGTAGCGAGTTGCTGCTGCACCGTCGTGGAGTCGAGGTGGTAAGTACCGATGACCGGACGCAGATTCAGCGGGGCGTACCAGTTCGCTGGCGTTGGGTTCGATAGCTCCGTGCCCATCGAGTAGAATGGATAATTCGAGCCACCGCTCTCGTAGGGCACCATCACAGTTACGTCGAGCTTGCCTGACAGACCTTCCGCGGTCGCTGAAATCGTTGCGATTCCCAAGCTCACGCCTGTGACCACACCGGCCGCGCTGACCACAGCGATAGGCGGTGAGGAAGAAGAAAAAGCTACTTTCGGGTCTGTTACAACCGCGCCCGAAGCGTCCTTTACGATCACCGCGAGCTGCAGCGTTGACCCAAGAAGTACAACAGGGCTGGACGCCGTGACAGTTACGGAGGCCTGGCTCGGTGGACCAGTCGGCACAGTTCCGCTCTGGCCACATCCGGCAGCGGTGAAAATCAGACCGATGGAACTGACTGAATGCCGCCAGCTAGGACTCATCGCTTCGCTGTGCACACGCGCCAAGTCGTGTCACCGATCTCCCTCCCTTTGTTCACGATCAGCCTAGATTTGCAACAACCAAAACACAGCCGTCACCAAGACAGTACCCCCACCACCTGAGCGGCTTTGTTCCTCACTGGAAGCAGGGGTCCGGCCGACGAGCGGGCGAGAGCATATCACCAATGAGCCCACTGCCAGCCCGAGCGTTCCACCATTCCGGCTGCTCGAACGTGTCCCACGTCCAGAGCAGCCATCCGGTGAACCCGTAGCTGCACGACTGGACTTGCCATGTTGTAAGCGCCTGCACAGCCGACTGCTCGGTCGCGTGGTATGCCTTATAGGCGCCGAACTCCCCCATGACGACCGGCTTCTCGAGGTAGCCGGCGAACGCGAAGTTCTGGACGAGCTGGGCTAGCGTGAGTCCATCCACTTCGGGATAAACGCTTAGGTTCACGAAGTCGATCGTCGAGCCCGCGATCGCCGGGTACGGATTGGTGATGCGAGGATCACCGATCCGCGCCGGGTTAGGTCCCTGGGGCCAGAAGAAGCCGATGGTTACGAGCGCGGTCGGGTCCACGGCGAGGATCGCCGGGCGCACGTGATTCACGTAATACACGAGATTCTCGTCCATCATCCGGCGCTTGGCCACAGCGTCGGCCATGTCGTAGCTCTGGCCCTTGCCAGTGGTGACCGTGCCGGCAGTGAGGCTCAGCGGGGGTGCGCTGCCATCGAAGTACTGCTCTTCGTGGAGCTGGTAGGCGAGGATGGCGCCGAGCGGCGCGCCCGCGGCGGCGAGCGCGTGGATGAAGTCCGTCCAGAACAAGCTCACGGCGCTGACACCGCCCGCAGTAAGGAAGTAGAGGTTTATCTGCTGAAACAAGGCACCTTGCTGTGCGTTCAGCAGGTCGGAGTAGGGAGGGCCGTCTGGGATGAATTCCAGCGAGACGACGACAAAGATGCCGTGGACTTTGGCTCGCTTGATGAAGTCCGCCACGTTCGCCACGTACGCGCTCGACAGACCGCCGCCCGGGTCGGCGAGGCCACCGACGTCTGCACCGTTGAGCAAGACTCGGACGACGTTGTACTTCAGCGTCTCCATTCCGGCCAGGGCCAGCTCGGTCTGGACGGAGTCGTAGTAGCCGGGGATGAACGTAGAGTGTGACAACTCAAGGTTGCCACCGTAGATCTTTTGGAGCATGGCCAGGCGAGTGTAGTTGTTGCCCCGAGGCGTGAACTTGACTCCGGTCACCCAGTCGTAAAGCTCGGTGGCTCCGCTCACCATGCGGAGTGCGATGCGATGCTGCGCTGGAGGTGGAGTCGGGCTCACGGTGATCCCCGCCGTCCCCGCTTGTCCCTCACTCGTTGCTGTAATCGTCGCCGAGCCTGGTGCCACCCCTGTCACCAGCCCGGTCCCTGCCACCGTGGCCACTGCTGTGTTGCTGCTCGCCCACGTCAGCGTGCGGCCCTTGAGCACGTTGCCAGCCGCATTTGTGGTCGTGGCCGTCAGCTGCACTGTCCCCCCAAACCCCCCAACCACTACGATCGCGGTTGCTGGCGAGACCGTCACCTTCGCGACGGGTTCGGGCGGCGCTGTCTCGTTGCTGCACCCGAGTACGAGCGTCGTCCCGAGCACCAGAGTCGCGGAGATTGCAAGACGGTGGCGGACAGGTCGGGTCAAGGTCGGCTCGATGAAAAAAACGCCTTCAGTGCCGCTTGGTGTCTGGCTCGGCGATCCTGGGGTCCTTCGAGCACGCGGGTGCTTAGCGTCGCTTCAGTTGCTCGCTGCTGCATCACTCCCCGCACTTGCCGCACGAGTTTTCCCAGACTGAAGGCCGCACAAAAAAATCGGCCAAGCAAGAGAGTACCTCGCTCAGCCGGTTTCGCGATTCGCTCCCCTCGAGGCATTGGCGACCCGCACGACAGCGCGCCCCGGGGTTCACAGCATCTGAGTTGCGTTCGAAGATGCACCGCAGCGTGCGGCCTCGCAAGAATGGCTTACCATTCGCCGGTGCCCGAGTGGCAAACATCCCGGCAAAGCGTTTGGTAATCCCAGCCGCGAAGCAAAGTTAGATGAGCGCACCGGACTCGCAGTCCGCTGTTCGGTCGTAGGGTTGCCTTTGACTCGGTCTGGGTACCATAAGTGGCCATCTGCAAGCCTTGATGCGAACTATTTGTCGCAGGGAGGGCACCATGGAACGCCACTTAGGACGGCTGACGACCGCCGCTTACGGAGAATTGCCGCGGGACGCGCTGCTCACGGCAGACGAGGTAGCGAAGTGGCTCAAGGTCGCGCGCCGTCAGGTACAGAGACTGGGGATCCCATGGATCGATCTCGGTCGGAAGACGCCGCGTTACCAGGTCAACGACATTCTGACATGGCTCGAGACTCGCCGTCGGGATGGTGGATGGCGCCGGGCTTCGAGTACCTGAGCCGTTAGCGGCCTCCTTCCGCATGCCCCGGCCTTGAGACCCGTGACAACTCTCCTGACGTGGGTTCAGGCGAGTCATTCGTAGAGAATGGGTGAGGCCAGCCGACCCGATGAACTCACCGTCCAATCACTCCGGTTCGCCCCCAGGTCACACCACACCCGACAAGTTCAGCAGCGCCCGCCACGCCTGGAACACCTCGCGGTAGTCGGCATGCGTGAACGTCACCGTGCGGCCGCCCGTGCGCGTCGCGCCGGGGCAAAGCTCCGCCACATCGGCGTGACTCGTCAACGCGAAGTCGACCTCGATGGTGACGGGCGAGCTGAGCACGAACGGCCGGCGCCGCCGCTTCAGCGCGGCCGTCACCCCCTCACGGATCATCCGGCACGCGACCGCGGGTGCGACGCTTTGGGCCGCCTGCCGGCCCACGGCCTGCTTCACCACCACCGTGGCGATGTCCTCGCCCAGCAGGTCCTTCGCCTCGGCGGCGAGCGCGGCGTCACCGCTCACGAGGGCCACCGGCACGCCGTGCGCGCCCGCGTACGCCGCGTTGATGCCGAGCTCACCTACGGGCCGTCCGTTCAGCCGGACCTCGTGGATGCGGTCGGCGTACGTGTGGTCGAGAATCGCGTTGCGCGTGCCGGCGCGCGCGTGGTAGCCGATGAACAGCGCGGCGTCGAAGCCGCCGTCGATGCCCTGGACCATCGAGTGCGGCTTGGGATCGCCGGACAAGAGCTCCGCCGCCTGGTGCAGCTCCTCGACGACCAGGTTGCGCATGAACCAGTGGCTGTCGTTCACGAGGACGCGGGTGGCGCCGGCGGCCACCGCGCCCTCAACGGCGGCGTTCGCCTCGGACGTCATGAGGCGGCGGAAGCGGCCGTATTCGGCCGCCGCGGCCGGGTTGGTGGGGTCGGTCTGGGATTCGTGGACGACGCCCGCGATCCCTTCCATGTCGATGGAGATGTAGGTGCGCATGGGCCCTTAGCGTAATGCCTTTGCAATGCAAAGTACTTGACAAAGACCGCCCAGTTCCCTATCGTGCAGCGAGATGAGCTCGCCCCAGCCGTTGCGCGACCGCGCGCTCGACAACCTCCGCTTCATCCGGCAGACGATGGAGCGGGCGGGGTCGTTCACCGCAGTCCCCGGGTGGGGCCAGGTGGCAGTGGGGGCGACCGCGCTCGCCGCCGCCTTCCTCGCCGCGCGGCAGCGCACCCCCGAGCTGTGGCTCCTGGCGTGGCTCGGCGAGGCACTCGTGGCGCTCACGATCGGCGGTTCCGCCATGGTCCGGAAGGCGTACGCCGTGAACGACCCGATCCTTTCCGGGCCGGGGCGTCGCTTCGGGTTGAGTTTCCTCCCGCCGATGGTGGTGGGCGGCCTGCTCACCGTGGCGCTGTACCGCGCCGGGCTGTGGCACGCGCTCCCCGGCACCTGGCTGCTGTTGTACGGCACCGGATTCGTGACGGGAGGGGCGTTCTCGGTGCGGATCGTGCCGGTGATGGGGCTGTGCTTCATGGTGGCCGGCGCGGCCGCGCTGTTCGGCCCCGCGGCGTGGGGCAACTGGCTGATGGCGACCGGGTTCGGCGGGCTGCACATCGTGTTCGGCGGGATCATCGCGCGGAGGTATGGTGGCTAAGTCCGGAGTCGCGAGAAGGGCGGAAACGCCCGAGCAGAGCCTCAAGGCCGAGCCCGCCGGGCGGCGCGCGGCCGAGCTCGACCGCCTGATCCACGAGCGTGTGCGCCTCGGCATCGTCAGCGCGCTCGCGGTGAACACGGCGCTGAGCTTCAACGAGCTCAAGGGGCTGCTGAAGGCGACGGACGGCAACCTGAGCGTGCACGCGCGGAAGCTCGAAGCGGCCCAGTATATCACGTGCACCAAGTCGTTCCAGGGACGCATCCCGAAGACCGAGTACCGGCTCACGGCTGCGGGTCGCCGCGCGCTGGAGCGCTACCTGGACCACATGGAGGCGTTGATCCGCGCCGCCCGGCACGGCTGAGGCCGAATTTTTTTGAGGCGTAACTTTATGTCGCAAAGTCCTTCTCTGCACGTCGCGATCGTGATGGACGGCAACGGCCGCTGGGCCGCGCGGCGCGGCCGGCCCCGCACCGCCGGCCATCGTGCCGGCGCGGAGGCGGTGCGCCGGGTCGTGGAGGCGGCGCCCGGACTCGGCATCGGCGGCCTCACGCTGTTCGCCTTCTCCGCCGACAACTGGAGCCGCCCGCCGGCCGAGGTGGCCGCACTAATGCGACTGTTCGCCCGCTACCTCCGCAGCGAGACGGCGCGGCTCCGCGAGCACGGCGTCCGGCTCGAGCTGGTCGGCCGCCGCGATCGGCTCCCCGCGCCGCTCGTCACCGCCATCGCCGCCGCCGAGCACGCTACCGCGGCCGGCGGCGCGCTCCACCTGCGGCTCGCGGTCGATTACTCGGCGCGCGCCGCCATCCGCGCGGGCCGGATCCTGCCCGACGTCGACCTGCTGATCCGCACCGGCGGCGAGCAGCGGCTCTCCGATTTCCTGCTGTGGGAGTGCGCCTACGCCGAGCTCTACTTCACCGACACGATGTGGCCCGACTTCGGGGCGGCCGACGTCGCCGCCGCCGTGGCAGAATTCCACTCCCGGGAGCGCCGCTTCGGCGGGCTGCCGGACGCGGCGGCCGGATGAGCGCCCTGAGCGGGAAAACGAGACTCGGCCTGGAGATCCTCGGCGTGGCCGCCGCGCTGGCGATCGCGGGCGACACACTGCTGCGAGCCACGCCCTGGGGGCTGAACGCGTTCGTCTGCACCGCCGGGTTGGTGGCGGCGACGGCCTGGCTCGTGCGCCGTGGGGGCATCGCCGCGAGCGGCGACGCACCCTGGCTGGCGGGGACCGCTCTGCTCCTGAGCTCCACCTTCGTGGCGCGGGATTCGGGCGCGCTCCGGGCGTTCGATGCCCTGGGGCTGGCGATCCTGTTCTCCGTCGCGGGGCTCAGCCTGCGGGGCGCCACGCTGCGCGGCCGCTACGCCTGGGACTATCTGGTTGCCGGAGTCACGGCGACCGCGAGCGCCTGCATCGGCGTATTGCCGCTCGTCGCCCGGGACGTCCGGTGGAGTGAGTTGCCGAGTGGCGGGGCGCTCCGTTACGCCCGGGGCGCGAGCGTCGGCGCGCTGCTCGCGTTCCCCCTGCTCCTCGTCTTCGGGGGCCTGTTCGCGTCAGCCGACCCCGTGTTCGGCAACCTGGTGACGAACGCGCTCCACGTCGACTTCACGGCGGTTGCGTCCCACACCGCCTTCATCGTGGCCGGGACGGCGCTCGCCGCCGGATACTTCTGGGGCAGCGTCGTCCGTACGACGCCGCCCCTCCCCCTCACGGCCCCCCCGGACCTGGCGCTCGGCATCGTCCCCGTCGGCACCGCGCTGGGCCTGCTCGATGTGCTGTTCCTCGTCTTCGTCGTCGTCCAGCTCCGCTACTTCTTTGGCGGCACGGAGTTGATTCAACGTACCACAGACTTGACCTATGCCGAGTACGCACGCCACGGGTTCTTCGAGCTCGTCGCGGCGAGCTCCCTGGTCCTGCCCATCCTGCTCGGCGGAGATTGGGCGCTTCGCAAGGAGCCGCGGGAGCACCAGCGCATGTTCCGCTACCTCGCCGGGTTGCTCCTTGTTCTGCTGGCCGTCGTCATGGTGTCCGCGCTGCGGCGGGTGTGGCTCTACGTCGAGGAGTTCGGGCTGTCGGAGATCAGGCTGTACGCCACCGCCTTCATGGCGTACCTGGCCGGTGTATTCGTGTGGTTCGGCTGGACGGCGCTGCGTGGGCAGCCCCGACGATTCGCATTCGGCGCGCTGGTCCAAGGGTTCGCCGTGCTCGCGGGGCTGCACGTGCTCAATCCCGACGCCTTCATCGTGCGGACGAATCTCACCCGCCCGCCAAGCCACCGCCCGTTCGACGCCTCGTACGCGGCCTCGCTGAGCGCCGACGCCGTGCCCGACCTGCTGGCGGCGTTCCCGCGGCTCGACGAGCGCGAGAAATGCTTGGCCGCGGCACGGCTCCTCAGACGCTGGACCCGGGACGAGGACTGGCGGACCTGGAACCTGTCCAGGGCCCGGGCGCGGCGCCGCGTGCGCGAGCAGGAAGCGACTCTGAGGGCCCTGCCCTGCAAGAAGCACGGCTCATGATCAGCGGCTGGTATTTCTTCCTGACGACCTGAGGTTCGCCGCTCGGGTATTCTTCAAGCCGTGGACCTCGGCGCGGTCATCCACAGCTACGGTGGTCCGGTGTTGTTCGTCTGGGCCTGGCTCCAGGGAGAGGCGGCCGTCATCGTCGGCGGCGCGCTCGCAGCACAGGGCTACTGGCCGTGGTGGGCGGTCTCGCTCGTGGCCTGCGTCCCGGCGATCGCCGGACACCAGATCTACTTCGCGCTGGGCCGCCGCTACGGCGACCCGTTGCTGGCGCGTCTCCCGGCCGGCTGGCAGCCGGCCATCGCGCGGGCCCGGAGGCTGGTCCACCACAACGACGCCCGCATCATGCTCCTCATGCGGTTCGCCTACGGCATTCGCCTGCCGCTGCCGATCCTGTGCGGCACGGCCGGCGTCGGGACGCTGCGATTCCTCCGGTACAACGTCGCCACCGCGCTCTGCTGGGCGCTCTTCTTCACCTGGCTGGGCTACGCCTACGGCGCCGCTGCGGCCGCCGCGCTCGGCCGATGGGCCCATTACCAAACGTGGATCCTGCTCGGCTCCGTGGCGCTGGGACTCGCGGTGCACGCGATCGCGCGAGCGCTCGCCAAGCGACTAGCTTAGACGTACCACGAGGGCCCTGCATGTCACTCACGATCGTCCAGGTAGACGCCTTCACCAATCGCCCGTTCGCCGGCAACCCAGCGGGGGTGTGCGTGCTGTCCGTGCCGCGCGACGAACGCTGGATGCAGGACGTGGCGCGCGAAATGAACCTGTCGGAGACGGCGTTCCTGCATCCCGCCGACGACGGGCACGCGCTGCGCTGGTTCACACCGGCCGTCGAGGTGGCGCTGTGCGGTCACGCGACGCTCGCGAGCGCTCACGTGTTGTGGGAGGACGGCCACCTGCCCGCGGGGCGGCAGGCGCGGTTCCACACCAAGAGCGGGCTGCTGACCGCCGATCGCCGCGGCGAGTGGATCGAGCTTGACTTCCCCGCGACGCCGGCCGCTCGCGCCCCGGCGCCGGCCGGGCTCACCGACGCGCTGGGCGCAACGGCTCGCTGGGTGGGCCGCAGCAACTTCGACTACCTCGTCGAGCTCGAGTCCGAGGACCACGTCCGCGCCCTCGAGCCGGACTTCGCCAGCCTCGAGCGGGTAGACGCCCGTGGCGTCATGGTGACGAGCCGCGCGACCACGCGCGGCTACGACTTCGTATCGCGGTTCTTCGCGCCGCGGGTTGGTGTTCGCGAGGACCCGGCCACCGGATCGGCGCACTGCGCGCTCGCGCCGTTCTGGAGCGAGCGCCTCAACAAGACCGAGATGACGGCCTACCAGGCGTCGCCGCGCGGTGGCGTGGTGCGCGTACGCTTGAATGGCGCGCGCGTGACGCTCGGGGGCCAGGCCGTGATCGTGTTGCGGGGCGAGCTCGCCGTCATTTGACAGGCTCCCGGTGGGGGCGCAGTACCGAGTGTGTCGCGTAGGGGCGCAGGATGCGACGCCCCTACTTTTTGCGCCGGGGGACCTCTATCCTTCGGCCCAATGAGTACCGCCCCGCAGACGACGTCCCGTACGAGCCGCCTCGCGGGGTACCTCCTCGCGCTCGGCGCCGGCGCCACTTGGGGGACGACCGGGCCCCTCTCCACCGGGCTGTATGGGCTCATGCCCGCCACGAGCATCGGGTTCTGGCGGGTGCTTCTGGGCACGGTGTGTCTGGGGCTCTGGGCGCTCGGGTTCCGTCGCGAGCTGTTCCGAGTGGACGCGCGGGGCTGGCTCTTGGTGGGCCTCGGAGGCGGCATCCTCGTGGCCCTGTTCGAGCTCGCCTACCAATTCGCCATCGCGGGTGCTGGCGTGGCGGGAGCCGCGGCCCTGTTGTACACCGCGCCGGTGATCGTTGCCGTCCTCGCCCGCGTGATCCTGAAGGAAGCGCTCACCACGGTGCGACTGCTGCTCGCTGTGGTGGTGATGGTGGGCGTCGCCCTCACCGTGACCGGCGGCAGCAACGCCGGGGCGGAGGCGGCCCGGCTCGGGATCGGGGCCGGCATTGCCGGCGGCCTGCTGTCGGCGTTGAGCTATGCCCTCACTACGCTCATGGCCCGCTTCGCCGTGCCGCGCTACGGCGCTGTGCGGGTGCTGTTCCTCGAGGCGTTGGGCGGCGTGGCCATCCTGGGCGTCGTGCTCACGCTGGTGCATCACGCGCCCGCGCCGCCGCCCACGGCCGCCGCTTGGCGCGGCCTGGTCGCCCTGACCGCCGGCTCGGTCCTGGCCGCCAACCTGTTCTTCTTCGCAGCGGTGCGGCGGATCGAGGCGGCGCCCGCGGCCGTCGCGGCGACGATCGAGCCCGTAGTGGGCACGCTGCTCGCCTTGTTGTTGTTCAGCCAACGCCTGACCGCGCCCGGCTGGCTGGGGCTCGCCATGGTGGTGGGGGGCGTGGCCATGGGGTACCTGGTTGAAGCCAAACCAACCGCTTAGGAGGATTGAGGCTCGATGCTGGCCCTCGCTGTCGTACTCGTCGCGCTACAGCAGCCTGCTCCCCCCGCGTCCGCGCTGCCGCCACAGGCCGGCGACACATCGCCGTTCCGGCGTCTCGCCCTCCCCGCACCGAACCTGATGCGCGAGGGGTCGGGCCGGCCGGGCCCGCGCTACTGGCAGCAGCGCGCCGACTACACGATCCGCGCCGCGCTCGACACAGCGACCCACACAATCGCGGGCACCGCAACGATCCGCTACGCGAACAACTCGCCGGACACGCTCGGCTATCTGTGGCTGCAGCTCGACCAGAACATTTACCGCGCCGACAGCCGTGGCGCCGCCGTCAACCCGACGGATGCGCGTTTCTCGGGCCGCGGGTTCGAGGGCGGGTACACGATCGCCTACGTCAGGGCGGTCAGGGGGGGGCGCTCGGGCGGGCAGGCGGGCAAGACGCCGCTCGCCACCACCCTGAACGGCACGATGATGCGTGTGAATCTCGACCGGCCGCTCGGGCCTGGGGAGGTGGCGAGCCTCGAGCTCGGATACTCTTTCGAGGTCCCCGAGCACGGCTCCGACCGCATGGGGCGGGAACGGTACCCGGGCGGCTGGCTGTACGAGGTCGCGCAGTGGTACCCGCGCGTGGCGGTGTACGACGACGTACGCGGTTGGAATACCGAGCAGTACCTCGGCCAGGGGGAGTTCTACCTCGAGTACGGCGACTTCGACGTCGCGATCACCGTGCCGCGCAGCTTCGTCGTGGCGGCGACCGGCACGCTCGCGAACCCGCTCGATGTGCTCACGGCGACCCAACGCGCGCGCCTGGTGCAGGCCGCGAAGTCCGACACGACCGTCCCGATCATCGCGAAGACCGAGGTCGGCCAGCCGTTCACGCGGCCCGCGGGCGCGAGCCCCACCCTCACGTGGCGCTTCACGGCCAGGAACGTGCGCGACGTCGCCTGGGCCGCCGCGGCGAGCTTCATCTGGGACGCGAGCGGCTACGGCGGCGCCCTCATTCAGTCGTTCTATCCCCCCGAGGCGAACGCCGATTGGGCGCGCTCCACCGAGTACGCACGGCACTCGATCAAGCACTACTCGGAGAAGTGGTTCCGCTACCCCTACCCCAGCGCCATCAACGTCGCGGGACCGGTGGGCGGCATGGAGTACCCGATGATCGTGTTCTGCTCGTCCCGGTCGGGGCAGCGCGGCCTGTTCGGCGTGACGACCCACGAGCTGGGGCATCAATGGTTCCCGATGATCGTCGGGTCGAACGAGCGGCTGTACGCGTGGATGGACGAGGGGTTCAACAGCTTCACCAACATCTACTCGGGGCTGGCCTTCTACCACGACACGATCCCCACGGGGCGCGGCGCCGGTGCGCAGTGGGCCAAGTTCGCCGCCACCGGCCTCGACGAGCCGCCCATCCTCGCCGCCGACCGCGTGGCGCCGCGACTCCTCGGCCAGGTCGAGTACAACAAGCCGGCTACCGGGCTGTACCTGCTGCGCCACCACATCCTCGACGACACCACCCGGTTCGACGCGGCGTTCCGCGAATACATCCGGCGCTGGGCGTACAAGCACCCGACCCCGGCTGACTTCTTCCGCACCATGGACGACGCGCTGGGCGAGGACCTGTCGTGGTTCTGGCGCGGCTGGTTCTACCGCACCGACGTGGTGGATCAGGCGGTGGACTCGGTGCGCACCAGGACGGACACGAGCGGCACCACGGCCTTCGTATTCCTCTCGAGCCCCGGCGGGCTCCCGATGCCCGTAGACCTGCGCCTCACCTTCGCCAACGGCACGACCGAGAACAAGCGACTCCCGGTCGAGATCTGGTTTTTGGGCAACCATGCGATCTACGACCGCAAGGTGACGGCCGACCTGGTCAAGGTGGAGATCGATCCGGAGCAGGATTTCCCGGACGTGCGGCGGGGGAACAACGTGTGGGTGAAGCAGTAACGGCGTTACACGACGCACGACGCCACGTCGCTCAGGAGCTACTCCCTGGGCGCCGTGGCGTCGTGCCGTCGGGCCACGATGTTCATCACCAGCTCCAGCACGACCAAGAACACGCCACCCCACAGCAAGCCGGGCAGCTCATTTAAATCCCGCCCGAACCTGATCCACAGCCAGCGCGCCACCACGTAGCACCACAGACCGCCGGCGAACCACCCGGCCAGGCGCACCAGTGGTCCCGCGCCGCTGTGAATGTCGGGGAGCGCGAGCAGGAGCCGCTCCACGTAGTATCCGAGAAAGGTGAAGCAGAACGCCACGGCGAACGTGTTCACGAAGTCGGCGCCAAGCGAGCCGTGGCGCGGCAGCACGAGCAGCAGCACCGCGCCGAGCACCAGCGCGGCGAGTGTGTTCCGGGTGAGGATCCTGCTGAACGGCTCGCTCACCGGTGCGCTCCGGCGGCGCCGGCGGGCCTGAGGTATTGATCGAGCCAGTCGAGCACCGTGCCCCACCACAGGCGCCGGTTGCGCGGCTTCAGCACCCAGTGACCCTCATCGGGGAAGTACAGAAATTTCGCCGGGACCCCCAGCACCTTGGCCGCGGTGAAGGCCTGATAGCCCTCCGATAGATCCACGCGGTAGTCGAGCTGCGAGTGTACGATCAGGAGCGGCGTCTTCCAGTTCTGCACGAAGTTGAGCGGCGACCACTTCTCGTACAGCGCCCGGTTGGCGTAGGGCGTCCCGCTGAACTCCCAATCCACGAACCACAGCTCCTCGGTCGAGCCCGCCATGCTCACCGGATTGAAGACGCCGTCGTGCGCGACGAGGGCCTTGAACCGGTTCGTGTGACCGGCGATCCAGTAGACCATGTAGCCGCCGTAGCTCGCCCCCGCCGCGCCCATCCGGGTCGAGTCCACGTAGGGGAGTCGGGCCACGACGTCGAGGCCCTTCATCAGGTCCTCGTAGGGGTAGTCCCCCCAGTGCTGCGATACCGCGTCGGTGAACTTCTGGCCGTAGCCGGTGGACCCGTGACGGTTCACGGCGGCGACGACGTAGCCGCGCGCGGCGAACATCTGGTAGTTCCAGCGCGCGTGCCAGAGATCGAGCCAGGCGGTTTGCGGCCCGCCGTGCAGCAGGTAGACGAGCGGGTACCGCTTCGCGGGATCGAATCCCGGGGGCTTCAAGATCCAACCGTACACCGAGTCGCCGAGTGCGCCGACGAAGCCGAACGACTCGAGCGGCGGCAGGTCGAGCTGGGCGACGGCGCCGTCGTTGTGATGCGTGAGCGGTCCGCCGCCGACCCACACCTCGGCCGGCTGGGTGTTGCTCTGGTGCACGTACACGAGGGTCTTGCCGTCGGGCGCGACATTCACGCCGGTGTTGACGCCGGAGGAAACGGCGACGGAACGACGGAACGACGGAAAGTCGATGCGGTAAATGTTCTCGCGCCCACGCTCTTCGACGACCGCATAGATGCACTTCGAGTCCGGGCACCACGTATACGAGCCCACCGACAGCGACCATCCCGCCGTGATCTCGGTCGGGCTTCCACCTTCCGTCCTTCCATCCTTTCGTCGCATCACCATCAAGCGCTCTCGATCCGCTTCAAACCCCGCTCGCTCCATCGAGAGGTAGGCGAGCCAGCGGCCGTCGGGCGAGTAGCGCGGCGTGTTGTCGGCGCCGCGGGTCGTCGTCAGCGCGCGCATCCCCGAGCCGTCGGGGCCCAACAGGTAGACGTCGACGTTGGTGTTGTCCGCGACGCTCGAGTCGCCGTGCAGCGCCACGGCGATCTCCTTCCCGTCGGGGGCCACGCCCACGTCCCCGTCGCCGCCCGTCGCGATCGTGGGCACGTCGTGGGCGAGGGGCGTGATGTCGCGGGCGCGGTTATCGGCGAGCGTGACGAGGAACAGGTGCTGCCGTTTGCCGGCGCGCCAGTCGTCCCAGTGGCGCCACAGGAGATCGGTCCAGATCCGCGCCTCGGTCGGGTACTGGCCGTTGCGGCGCTCGATCTCCTGCTCGGGGGGCCATTTGATGTCGCTCGTGACGACCAGTCCCTTGCCGTCGGGCAGCCACACGGGATCGAACACGCCGTCGGCCAGGTCGGTCACCCGGCGCGCTTCGCCCCCGCCGATCGGCAGCAGCCAGAGCTGCGGGCCGTTCTGGCGCGTGGCGACGAAGGCGAGCGACTTGCCGTCGGGCGCCCAGCGCGGCTGTCGGTCCGAGCCCGGCCCCGCGGTGACTTCCCGCACCTGACCCGTGGCCACGTCGGCGAGCCAGATGCGGGTCGTGCCGCGGTTGTCCTTGAGCGAGTACTCGGTCACCGTGTACGCCACCCAGCGACCGTCGGGCGAGAGCTGCGGATCGCCTACGGCCTTCAGCGCCAAGTAGTCGTCGATCGTGATGGCGCGCTTCTGGGCCGAAAGCCGGGGAAGAGGGAAGAGGGAAGGGGGAAGGGTGCCAAGGGCGAGAACGATGAGCAGTCGTGTGGTCTTCTTCATTCCGTCTTTCCGTCCTTCCGTCGACTTTTTTCAATAGTCCGGATGCGTCAGGATCGCCCGCACCAGCTCGTCGAACACCTGCGATTCCGGCTTGACCGCACCGCTCGAGTCGGTGTGCACGTTCCAGGCGCACAGCTCGTTCAGCGCCGTCGCCTCCTCGTACGTGAGCCGGAGCAGGTATTCGTCTCCCCGGCGGGTCGCCGCGTCCAGGACCTTGCGCAGGACGTCGGGCAGGTGCCGCGCCCCGCGCACGGCGTCGTACTGCGCACGCGTGACCGTGAGATCCATGAACTCCCTTGCTTTGGCGGGTCGCGGGCGAAATCTTCTCCCTGCGCCGGTTTCTCGCAAGGAAAGGGCCCATGCCGCGTACCGAATTCATCGCCACCGGGTTCCACGTGCCCGAGCGGGTGGTCACGAACGACGACCTCGCGACCATGATGGACACGTCGGACGAGTGGATCAGCCAGCGCTCGGGGATCAAGACGCGCCACTGGGTGTCGGATGGAGAGACGGGCGCGACGCTGGCGCGGGAGGCGGCCCACCAGGCGCTGGCGCGGGCCGGCATGAAGCCCGCGGACCTGGACTGCATCGTCTATTGCACCTGCACGCCCGATCACTTCGAGCCCGGCAACGGCGTCTTCCTCGAGCGCGAGCTCGGGCTGCGCGACGTCCCCGCGCTCGACGTCCGCAATCAGTGCTCGGGCTTCGTGTACGGCCTCTCGGTCGCCGACGCGTGGATCCGCGCCGGTCAGTACCGGCGCGTGCTGCTGGTCGGCGCGGAGGTGCACTCGCGCGGTCTCGACAGGACGACGCGCGGGCGGGACACGACGGTGCTGTTCGGTGATGGGGCGGGCGTCGCGATCCTCGGCCCCACGGACGACCCGCGGCGCGGCGTCCTCTCGACCCACCTCTACGCCGACGGGCGGCACGCCGAGAAGCTGTGGGTCGACGCGCCCGGGCTCGCACACGACCCCTACATCAGCGAGGAGCTGATCCGCGCCGGGAAGCACCGCGCGGTGATGGACGGCCGCGAGGTCTTCAAGTTCGCGTCGGTGCTGATGCCCCAGTCGGTGGCGACCGCCCTCAAGGCGAACGGCCTCTCGCCGGCCGACTTGAAGCTGCTGGTGCCGCACCAGGCGAACCTGCGGATCATGGAGATGGTGCAGAAGACGATCGGGCTGCGCGACGACCAGATCTACATGAACATCCAGAAGTACGGCAACACGACCGCGGCCTCGATCCCGATCGCGCTCCACGAAGCGCTGTGCGAGGGCCGGCTCGGGCGCGGCGACCTGCTAGTGCTCACGGCGTTCGGCTCGGGCTTCACGTGGGCCAGCGCGGCGATCCGCTGGTAGGACCGACCCGTTACCCATCGTCTTCACGCGAAACTCGAACACGTCGTAGCGCCGGATGTGCGCCGGAAACCCGGTCGCCGCAAGCCGCGTAGGACGACGGGAAAGGAGCGGGGAACGATGATCGTCTTCTTGTTGGGAGCCGCGGCGCTGGGTGGCGGCTTCGTCGGAGCCCGCCGCCTCGTGCGGCGCCGGCTGCGCTTCGTCGACGCCGTGCAGCGCCCGGCGGCACCGCTCCTCGCCGGTCTCGCGGCCACGGCCGTCGCGCTTCCGGTCGCGGTGCTGCCGCTCGTGACCGTGGGGACCGCGGTGGCGTTCGGGGTCGGGGTGGCGGGCGGGGTCGCGAGCGGGCGGCGGCGGCCCTAGACGACCCTCAGCTCCGCCGCGACCCCTTCCCCGGCGACCTCGGGCCGGCCCGCCACGACGCGCAGCGCCCGCACCGCGTCCTTCGCAAACGTCTTCCCGGCACCCTTCTCCACCTCCTCGAGCGCGCTCCACTTCGGGAACGCCGCCCGCACGGGGGTGGCCATCTGCAGCGTCTCGAACGCGTCGGCGACCGCCAGGACCTTGACGGTCAACGGGATCGGGAGCGCCTCGATGTCCCAGTCCTCGCCCACGATCTCATAGTAGTGGCCGTACTCGCCGATGATCTCTGCGGCGCCGCGCATCGCGCGCGCCACCGTCACGGCCGAGTCCGTCACCGAGCGTGACAGCAGCCGCAGCAGCCGCTGGTCGCGCGTCCCCACCTCGTGCAGCAGCGCGGCCACCCGCAGGTTCTCCTCGTCCTCACTGGAGAGCCCGAGCTCGCGGGCGATCGCCGCCGCCACGTCCGCCACCCGGTTGGAGTGGCCCAGTTGGTGGCGCTCGGTCGACTCGATGTGGTAGGTCAGGAGCTCGAGCGTCGCGAGGTACGCGTTCTTCACCTCGGAGAGCCGCGCCTCCCGCTGCTCGGCCAGCCCGCCCACGACGTAGCCGGTGAGAATGAGGAAGCCCGCCCACGGGACGAGCGCGAGTAGCGCGGCGCCGTAGAAGCCCGGGAGCATGTCCAGGCCCTGCACGTACTGGTAGAAGAACACCAGCGCCACCACGAACACGCCCGCCATCACCGCAAAACGCCGACCCCCGTAGAACCCGGCCAGGATCAGGGGGAGGTAATAGAAGCTCAGGAACGCGAACTTCTGGTCGACGAGCAAGTGGATGCCGACCATGGCGAGCACGAGCAGCAGCACGAAGGTCCGCTCGAAGTAGCGGAAGAAGAAGAGCTTCGCGCGCTCCAGCAGACGTTGCTGAGCCACACAAACCTCGAGGCCAATGTTGTCGGGGGGGCGCGGGACCAAAGTGGGAAAACCGGTGCCGCGGCGCAATGGCACTCGGCACACAGCCGCCGTAGGTGCCCGTGGGAGGCCGAGTTACGCCTCGTCCACCCGCCGTTGCTCGTACCCGACGCAGCGCAGCACCGGCAGGGGCGGGTAGCGCGGGAAGCGC
>QHTX01000012.1 GCA_003220975.1 Gemmatimonadota bacterium
GATCACGTTCGGGCCCGCCAGCGCGGTGATTCCGGCGGACACGAACCTCGCCAAGACCCAGAAGCTGGGGCCGGTGCCGTTCGCGGCGCAGTTCACCGGCCAAACCGAGGTGGGCGCCGTCACGGAGACGTCGAAGGACATCGACTGGCATACCGACGTGAACGGCTCGTTCTTCGAAACCGTCCCGGGTATGAACGCGGACGGTGGCTCCCGCTGGTTCGACGGGGCGAACGAGACGATGACCGACCCGACGCTGACCGATCCCGTCAGTAAGGCAGACCTGCACGGCCAACTCACCGGCGTGACCAAGATATGCCGCCCGGTGCGTCTGCACCCCTGCGGCCCCGGCGTGTCGGACACCGTCAACGCCCTATTCCGCCGCTTCGACCAGGAGACCCGGCTGCTGTTCCGTGCGGCGGACATGAAGGTGTACTGGGGGACGACCCCGGGCAAAGTGGACTCGGTGATGGACGTGACGCACCACGTCGCCGTGCCGTTCAACGCTCAGAACCGCGCCTCGTACGGGTTCCGGACCGACGTCGTCGGGACGACGGTCGGGGCGGCCAGCACACCAGACGGCGTCGTCACTCGGTCCGGTCGACGTCACGGGCGACAAGCTCTCCGACGGCAACGGCTTCGGGATGTACATCAACGGCGAGCCGTTCATCTTCCTCACGAACACGCTCCCGGCGAGTCCGACGGTGTGCACGCTCCGTACCTATTTCGGGCTCTTGTCGAAGGCCAGCGGGTCGTACGCGTTCGCCCCGACAGCGTCCAATCCACCGGTGCCGGGCCTGCGGCTGGCGGCGGTCACCAGCACCCCGGCCGTCATCCCGCCGAATTCGCCGGCGGACCTGAGCCGAGTGCACACCGTCCCGGATCCGTACTACGTGGCGAACGCGCTGGAAATCACCGCCAACCAGAAGTTCTTGAAGTTCGTCAACGTCCCCGAGCAGTGCCTCATCCGCATCTACTCGGTGAGCGGCGTCCTCGTCAACATCATTCCGGTCAACGATCCGACGGGGGGTGGCGAGGCGACCTGGAACCTGCGGAACCGGAACAACCAGTTCGTGGCGTCCGGGGTCTACTTCTACCACATCGAGACGCCCGGGGGCCAGACCAAAGTGGGCCGGTTCACCGTCGTCAACTTCGCGCCTTGAGGAGATCGCCATGACGAAGCTGCTCTCTCGTGGACTGTGCGCGATCGGGCTGGCCGCGGTGCTCGCCGGACCGGCAGCCGCGCAGGTGACCGCGATCCGCAATGACAACACCGCGTACGGCGGAACCTCGGGCGAATTCCTGCTGCTCGGGGCGGGCGCCCGCGGTGCGGCGCTGGGCGGCGCCTACGCCGCCCTGGCGACCGACGTGACGTCGCTGTACTACAACCCCGCCGGGTTGGCGCAGCTGGCGCGGCCCGGCGCGATGGTGTCGACCTACAGTTATGTCGCCGACACGCGCTACTCGTGGGTCGGCATCGGGTTTCCGTTGGCGGGCGGGGCGCGTGCCGTCGGGCTGAGCCTCGGGACGTTCGGGTTCAGCGATCAGCCGGTGTACACCGTCGACCAACCCGACGGTACGGGCCAGACGTACTCCGTCGCCGAAACCTTCGTGCAGGCGACCTACGGCCAGAACTTCTCCGACCGCTTCTCCGCTGGGTTCTCGGTCAAGTTCATCAACGACAAGCTCGCCGACACGCGTGCGGGTGCCTTCGCCGTGGACTTCGGGACTAACTTCCACGCCACGATCGGGGAACGGCCCATCCGCGCGGCCTTCGTGCTCCAGAACCTGGGCTCGCAGCTCAGGCACGACGGCCCGGGCCTGGACGCCGGAGTGTCGCGGACGCCGCCGCTGGGCACGCCCGACGTGCCGCAGGAGCCGCAGCCGGCGCGGCTCCGGGCCTCGGGCTGGGACCTCCCCGTCCTGTTCCGCGTGAGCGTGGCGCTGGACCTGTTCAATCGAGGGGCGAATCGCATCACGCTGCTCTCCGAGTTCGATCAGCCCAACAACAACAAGCCGGGCGCCGGGGCCGGCCTGGAGTGGGCCGGGACGAACCTGGGCAACTCGGGATTCTCGCTGGCCGGGCGGGGGAGCTATACCATCCAGCCCGCCAACAACATCAGCGACATCGACCTGCAGGGGATCACCACCAGCCAGAGCTCGGGCAGCTTCACGAGCTACGGGCTGGCCGTGGGCGGCGGCATTTCGTACGGCAAGGGCGACTTCAAGCTCGGGTTCGACTACGCGTGGCGCGATCTCGGGCTGCTGGGTGGGACGAACTACTTGAGTTTCAGCGTCGGCTGGTAGACCGGCCGCCGCAGCAGCACGGTGTTGGGGGTGCAGCGTAGGAGCACGCTCGCCGGATGGGCTGCGGTCGGCGCGCTGGCGCTGGCGCAGCAGTCGGAAAACGTCCAGCTGGACGTCGTCCGGTTCTATCGGAGTGCGGGGGCGGTGACGGCCGTGGACGGCTTCTGTCGCGTGCCGGTCTCGGCGGTGAGCCCGCTCCCCGGCGGCGGGCGGGGGGGGGCGGCGTACCGTGTGTCGTTGACGGTGCACGACAGCGCGGGGCTCGAGCTGACCTCGCAGTCGTGGAGCCAGAGCGTGCCGGCCGCGATGCTGGGGGTGGCGAGTGCGTCGCTGGCGGAGCACTTCGCCTTCGCCGCGCGACCGGGGCGGTACGCCGTCGATGTCGCGATCACGGACTCGGCGACGGGACGGGTCAGCCGGCAGCACCTGGAGTTCAGGGCGTACGACGCACCGCCCGAGGCGTCGGACCTGCTCCTCGCCACCGGCATCCGCGAGGTGGCCGGCGCCGCCGACAGCGCGACGCGGCCGGGTGAGATCCGCAAGGGCGGGTTGCGCATCGAGGCGTCGGGGCGGCCGGTGCTGACGCCGCAACAGTCGAGCCTCGGGTACTATCTGGAGCTGTACACGCCGCGGCCCGAGACGGCGAGTGTAGTGCTGCGGGTGAAGACCGTCGCGGGAGTGCAGATCGTCGCCACTCCCCCCCAGCAGCTGCCGCTCGCCGCGGGCGGGGGCGCGGCGCGAGGAGTGCTCGATCTCAGTGGGCTGCCGCCGGGGAGCTACCGGCTCGAGGCCACGGCGAGCGGGCGGGGGGGAGGGGGGGGAGAGGTGGTGCGGAGCGGGGACTTCGGGATGGCTGGGTTCGAGACCGCCGCGGCGATCGCCGCCGCGCCGAGACCCGAGCGCCCCGACCGCTTCACGACGCTGAGCGAGGCGCAGCTGGACAGCGTGTACGAGCCGTTGATCTACCTGATGGAGGCGAGCGAGCAAGGGCTGTACCCGACGTTGACGGTGGATGGGAAGCGGCGGTTCTTGCGGGAGTTCTGGGTCAAGCGCGATCCCACGCCGGGTACGCCGCGCAACGAAGAGGCGGACCGGTTACCGCCGGTTTCGCGAGGGGGGCACCGCCGCGATCCCGGGATGGCGCACCGATCGGGGCCGGATCTTCATCCGGTACGGGGCGCCGGACGAGGTGCTAAGCCGGCCGCAAGCGGGGAGCACGGCGCCCTACGAAGTGTGGAAGTACACGCGCGTGCGCGCGCGGAAGTTCGTGTTCTACGACGTGACGCGGTTCGGCAACTACGTGCTCATCTGGACCGACGAGCGGCGCGAGTCCAGCCGGCCTAACTGGCGAGATCTGCTCGGGCCCGAGGCGGTGGAAGACGTGCAGCGGTTCTAGGAACGGGTGAGACCACTAAGCGAGAGGTCGGCATGAACTCACGTGTCTCTGTGCGGCTGTGCGCGCTGGCCGCGGCGCTCGTCGTGGGCGCCTGCAAATCAGACCCGACGGCGGACCTGGCAGGTCAGCCCCAGACGGTGTTCATCAACCCCGGTACCCTCTTCCTCAACGAGGGGGATAGCGCCACGGTGACCGTCAAGATCCTCGACGAGGCCGGCACCCCGTTGCAGGGGCAGGTGCAGGCCGTATCCACTGCGCCGACGATCGCATCGGTCGCGCTGGCGACCGGTGTGCAGCCGGACCCGACGCGGACGACGAGCGTGTTCAGGATCACGGCCCTGTTGCGCGGACCGGCCTACGCGCGCGTCACAGGCCTGGGGCTGGCGGACTCGGCCCGGATCAACGTGCTCCCGGCGCCCTTCGTGTTCGACGGCACGCTGTCCAGCGCGACGCCCAAGGGGGGCGACACGCTGACGCTCAGCGCGAGCGGCGCTTTCCGGTTCGATCCCACAGCGGATACGGTGACGTTCGGCGGGGGGGTCGCCGGAACGATGATCGCGAACTCGGCCACGCAGATCAAGGTGCTGGTGCCCTTCTCGTCTGCGGATTCGCTCCACATCGCCGGCACGCTGCTACCGTACGTCCCCGGTAAGACGTTTACAGTACCTTCGTCCCAGGTGGTGACCCAGACCGGCGAGTTCTGGGCTGGGGACAGCTCGTGGCAGACAGCGCCGAATATCACGCCGATCCTCCCCGCCCCCGGTGACACGTCGCGCATGATCATCGGCACGACACCGGCGGCCAACTCCGCCGTCTGCCCGGAGGTCGCCTTGGGCTTCGGCTCTACTTCGAGCTGGTCCTTCCGCACGATACGGTGCTGAACTTCAAGGTGGACTGGACCGGCGGAGCGCTGGTCCCCGACGTGGACATCTACGCCTGCTCGGACAGCACCGTAGCCAATTTCGGCACGGCCTGCTTCGAAGACGGCGGTGCGGGCGCGACGGCGTCCAAGCCGCAAGCCACCGGCGACCACCAGTATCCGGCTGGGACCCACTGGTTCGTGGCTGAGATCTTTGACAGCACGAGCGGCGTATCGCCGAACTACTTCGTGACGATCAACGCGAAGGCGGTCACCACGCTCTCGACCAGCGCGAACCCGACGACCGCGGTGGTAGGGGATACGCTCAACGACTCGGCGACGCTCGGGGGCGGCACCGGCGTGCTGAGCGGGACGATCACGTTCAGACTGTTCACCCCCAGTCAGGCCACGTGCGCCGGCACGCCGGCCTACACGCAGACGGTGAACGTGACCGGGGCCGGCACGTACACGACCTCACCGGGGTTCAAGTCGACGGCGGCAGGGACCTGGCGCTGGCGGGCCACCTACAGTGGCGACGCCAAGAATCAAGGCCGGTCCACCACGTGCAGTGCCGAGCCTGTGACGGTGTCCTAGTCAGGGCCGGAGCCCGGCCACTGAGCCCAAGGCGCCCGTGCTTCGGCGGGCGCCTTCTCCTTGTTAGGGCCGTCATCCGTCCTGCGCGCCGCTGCCAATCGGCGCTTCCTCGTCCCGGAACTGCCGCTGGTACAGCCGTGCATACAGCCCGCCCCGGGCGAGCAGCGCGTCGTGCGCACCCTCCTCGACCACCCGCCCGCGGTCGAGCACGACCAGCCGGTCCGCCCGCCGCACCGTCGAGAGCCGGTGCGCGATGATCAACGTGCTCCGGCCCTCGAGCAGGCGCGCCAGCGCCTCCTCGATCAACCGCTCGCTCTCCGCGTCCACGCTCGACGTGGCCTCGTCGAGAATCAGCACGCGCGGGTCCTTCAGCAGCGCGCGCGCGATGGCGATGCGCTGCCGCTGGCCCCCGGAAAGCTTCACGCCCCGCTCACCCACCAGCGTCCCGTAGCCCTGCGGCAGCCGCGCGATGAACTCGTGGGCATGCGCCGCCCGCGCCGCCGCCTCGACCTCCGCCTGGGCCGCGTCGGGTCGCGCGTAGGCGATGTTCTCGAGCACGCTGCCCGAGAACAGCGCCGGCTCCTGCGGCACGATGCCGATCGCGTGCCGCAGCTCGGCGAGCCGCAGGGCGCGGCTGTCCACGCCGTCCAGCGTGATCCGTCCGGCCGTGACGTCCCAGAACCGCGGCAGCAGGTTCGCGAGCGTCGTCTTCCCGGCGCCTGACGGCCCCACCAGCGCCACGACCTCGCCCGGCGCGATGGCGAGCGACACGTCGTCGAGGGCGAGCGGCAGCGCCGGCTGGTAGCGGAAGCTCACGTGCTCCACCGCGACGTGGCCGCGGACGGGGGAGGGTAGCGTGCGCGGCTCCGGCGGATCGGCGATCGCCGGCGGCGTCTCGAGCAGCTCGAACACGCGCCGCGCGGCGCCCACCGTCTCCTGGTAGTTCGAGAACAGGCTCGTGAGGGCGGTGACGGCGGCCGCGATGAAGACCGTGTAGAGAAGGAACTGCACCAGCGTGCCGGCGCTGAGCGCCCCGCCCAGCACGAGCCGCCCGCCCTCCCACAGCCC
>QHTX01000087.1:0-11373 GCA_003220975.1 Gemmatimonadota bacterium
GCGGCGGCGATCATGCTGTCGGCCGGCATGCGCTGCGCCTCGTACACCGTGGCGACGCACAGGTGCGCCGCCGTGAGGTTGGGCTCGATCGCGAGCGCCTTCCGGGCCGCGTCGAGCGCCTTCGAGAACTGGCTCTTCTGACGCTGGTCGTTGCAGTTGCGCGCCTCTTCCGCCGCCCGGACGATCGTGGCCAGACGCTGCCCGATCGCGTCGCCCAAGGACGCCGCGGTCCCCGGATTGGCGCTCGTCACCGTGACCAGGGCGGCGAGGCCCGACGAGCCGATGTCGCGCACCCGGATGCGGGCGACCAGCGTGGCGCCGTTGTGCTCGAACGTCCCGGTGGTATACGCGTTGACCGTGAGGAACTTCGCGAGCAGGTTCGCCTGCGACTCGTCGAGCAGCACGTCGCACGCGAAATCCGACGCCTTGAGCGCCTCGCACAGCTTCTGCTTGGGCACGACCATCACCTTGTACCGCACCAGCTGCGCGAGCTTCTCGCGCGCCAGATCCATCACCGCGACGCTCGTCACCGAATCGGTCGGCGTCTTGGCCGCGAGCGGCACCAACAACAGCTTCTCCGTCGGCTGTTGCACCGCGAGCTGCGCCGGCGCCGCCGCGGCGGCGGCGACCGTCAATCCGGCCACGAATCGCATGAATCTCACGCGCGCGGTCCTCACGTTGCGGTGTGGTACCCCAGTGGGCGAAGAGGGATTCGAACCCCCGACTTCCTGCGTGTAAGGCAGGCGCTCTGAACCGCTGAGCTATTCGCCCGTCGCACGCCGGGTCCTTTAGAGGGCGAGGCCTACCGGAAAGAAAACGCAGTACCCGAGTGTCAGCAGAATAGGCGCGGCCGTCGTGGACCCCTGGTGCAACAGCACGTACCCGACGACCAGCGACACCGCGGCCGCCGTCAGAAACACCCAGTTCTTCGGTCCGAAATGGAGGCGAGAGCGCGCGAAATGCTGGTCGGGCATCAGGGCAAGAGTTTACCCGGCAATTCCAAGGCCGTCAAGCAGTTGGGTCGTCCGGCGCCGGCACCGTCCACCCCTCGTCCAACAGCGCCTTGCGCTCCCGATCACGTCGCCGCCGCCGCCACACCAGCCACGCCAGCGCCGTCCCCACCACCGCCCAGAACGCCCCCGCCGCCTCCGCCCACCCGAGCCAGCCGTAGTGCGCCGCCACGTCGCGCTGCCACCGCCCCTCGAAATCGCCCTCGGTCATGTGGTACGTCCCGCGCAGGGCGGCGTCGAACGTCGGCGCTCGCGCGAGCGCATCGATGAGACGGGTGAGTCCCTGTGCCCCGCCCCCGCCCCAGCGGTCCAGCAGCGACACGGCGGTCGTGGCGAGCCCGTACGCCGCCGCGGCGTTCGCCGCATCCGACCGCAGCGCGTGATCGACCTCGTCCAAGTTCATGTGCACGCCGCGCGCCACCTGCCAGTCGAGCCGCAATGCGTCGAGCCGGTCCCATTCGCCCGCGGCCACCGCCGCGTACCCTTCCTCGAACCACAGCGGCAGCGGCCGGCCGACCCGCCAGCGCAGGGCGAGATGAGCGAGCTCGTGCCTGAGGGCGACGGACAGTCGGACCGACGGACGGTCGGACAGCAAGACGATCGCGCCGCGGTCGGGGAACGCGGCGCCCTCGCTCCACGATGGCAGGCGGCCGCGGGTGAGCGAGTCGAACCGCGCGCGGTTGGACGCGAGGAGCAGGCGGATCGGCCGGTCCGGGAGCGGGCCCACGCCGGGGAACGGCGGCGAGCGGTCTGCCGCCTCGGCGAGCGCCACGGCGAGGTCGGCTTGCGGCGGCCACGCCACCGCCGTCACCCGGCCCACGGTCACCGCCGCGGGCACCGGGGGGGGCGCCTGCGCCGCCAGCCAGAGGAGGACTAGGTGCGCGGCGGCTCCTGTCCCTGAAGGGCGAGCGCGAGCGTCTCCTGACACTTCTTGCCCCAGGGGTTGAACTTGTTGGCCTTGAAGCCCTCCTCCCACGTCGTCTTGGCCTGCGCCGGGTCGCCGGCGAACCAGTAGGCCCGGCCCAGCTCGTAGTAGGCCTCGATGAGGTTGGGCCCGAGCTTGAGCGTCTTCTGGAAGAAGGTCTGCGCGTCCTCGTACATCTCGCGCTGCAGGTACACGAGCCCGAGGTAGAAGTGAGCGTACAGGGTGGCCTTCTTGTCGTTGTCCAGGCGGATCGCCTTCGAGAGATGCTCGATGGCCTCGCCGAAGATCTTCTTCTTCAGGCAGATGTACCCGACGTTGATGCGGGCGAGGGAGTTCGCCGGCTCCTTCATCAGGACCTTCTGGAAGGTCGCGAGCGCGTCGTCGTAGTCTTCGTGCAGCATCTGGGCCCAGCCGAGCAGCGACTCCGCCTGCGTCTCCCCGGGGGAAAGCTGCAGCGCCCGCGACAACGCCTGGATCGCGCCGGTATAGTCGCCGAGCGAGATGAGGCTCCATCCCTTTTCGATGAACGTGGACGCGCCGATGTGGTCGGCGTGCACGGCGGGCCGCACCCCGCTGAACTCGGGCGCGGAGGCCTCCGCCGTGGACGTGCCGACCTGCTTGTAGCGGTCCACCAGCTTGCGCACGTCGTCCTTGAGCGCCGTGAGCTCGCCGATCAGCGCATCCACCTGCTTGAAGTAGGCGATGATCTGGCGCTTCACCGCCTCGCGCTCCGCGCCCGCGGTCACCTGGTCGAGCTGCCGCACGATCTGGTCGTACTCGCGCCGTAGGGCCGGGAGGGGGGAATCCACCATCAGGCCTGCGCCTTCTCCTGGACCGCGGTCTCGAGCGCCAGCTTCTCCTGGGAGGAGAGCAGCCGCGAGGTGTTGAGGACGATGATCGTGCGGCCGTTCTTCACGACGAGCCCCGTGATGTAGTCGGCGGCGAGCCCCTTGACGAGGCCGGGCGGCGCGGTGACCTCGGTGGCGGCGAGCTGCAGGACCTCGGTGACGGCGTCGACCACGATGCCGATGTTGCCGCCGTCCCACTCGAGGATCACGGTGCGCGTCTCCTCGCGGTGCGGCGCCGCCACGCCGAGCCGCTTGCGCAGGTCGATGAGCGGCACCGCGGTGCCCTGGTACTGCAGCACGCCCTCGAGGAAGTCGGGGGCCTTGGGGAGCGGCGCCGGCGCCTCGTAGCGGAGGATCCGCTCCACCTGGAAGATGTTGAACGCGAAGTCCTGACCGGCCACCTTGAAGGTGACGAGCTGGACGTCGTCGCCTGTGGTCATCCGATGCGGTCTCCCAGCGCCTCGAGATCGAGGATCGGCACGAGCACGCCGCGGCGCCGCGCTACCGCGCTGGCCCAGCGCAGCGACTCCCCCTGCGGCACGGGCAGCGCCGCCTCGCGCACAACGTCGTCGGCATCGTCCACCTCGAACGCCACGTGGCGGATGCCTTCGCCGGCGCCGATCTCCACCAGCACCGCCGCACGCCCCCGCCCCGCCGGTGCCGGCCGCTCGCCCATCAGCGCGCCCAGGTGGACGAGCGGCACCAACCGCCCGCGCAGCGGCGTGAGCCCCCGCATCGCGGGGAGGGCGCGCGGCACGTCGAGCACGTCGCCCAGGTCGCCCACCTCGACCACGCGGGCGAGCGGCAGGCCGTACGCCTTGCCGTCGACGCGGACCAACAGATAGCCCCGACTCATTGCGCGATCGCTCCCCGCGCCGCGAGCTCGCTCACGATCCGGTCGGCGATCTGTCCCAGGGGCAACACCGCGTCCGCACCCCCGAGCTGCACCGCCGCCGTCGGCATACCAGCGATCACCGCCGATTCTCGGTCCTGCGCGATGCCACCGCCGCCCGCCGCGCGGATGGCGCGCACGCCGTCCGCCCCGTCCCGGCCCATCCCCGTGAGCACGACGCCCACGCTGCGCGGCCCGAACACCTGCGCCACCGAGCGGAACAGGGGATCGGCCGCGGGGCGCACTCCCCAGATGGGGGCCTCCTGGTCGAGCGCGATCGCGGGGCCGTCGGGCGCGGGGACCACCCGCATATGATAATCGCCTGGGGCCACGTATGCCGTGTCGGCGACGAGCGGCGCGCCGTGGTCCGCCTCGACCACGTGCAGCGCGCTCATCGAATCGAGGCGCTCGGCGAGGGATCGGGTGAAGTCGGGCGGCATGTGCTGCACGATGAGCACGGCGGCGCGCCGGCCCACGGGGAGGCGCGGGATCACCTCCGCGAGCGCGCGCGGGCCGCCGGTCGACGCGGCGATGGCGACGGCGAACCGCGCGCGGGGCCGCAGCCCGACCTCGGGGCCACGGGGGGCGTGGGTGGGCGGCCGCGCCATCACCGGCACGCGCGACACGTCGGCCGCCAGGGCGCGGCGCACCGCGGCGCGGAGCGCGGGCGCCATCCGCAGCAGCGCCGCGCGGTTCGCCTCGTCGGGCTTGGCGACGATCTCCACGGCGCCCAGCTCGAGGGCGCGGATCGCCGCCCCGGTGCCCGGGCCCGCATGCGCGCTCACCACGACGATCGGCCGCGGCGCCTCCGACATGATGTAGCCGATTGCGCCCAGGCCGTCGAGCTCCGGCATCTCGAGATCCATCGTCACGGCGTCGGGGTCGTGCTGATGCACCTTGCGCACGGCGTCGAGCCCGTCCCGCGCGGTGGCCACGACGCGAAATTCCCCGTCCCCGCCCGTCCCGCCCAGCACGTCGCTCAGGACGCGGCGCAACAGCGCGCTGTCGTCCACGACCAGGACGCTGGGGCGGCGGTCAGATGACGATGGCATCGGCGCCCACCGCCCGGATCTCGACGCGTCCGTCGGCCACGTGGAACCGCACCGACCGCCCCGCCCCCCCGCCCACCGCCTCGCGCGTCACGGGGATCCCCGCCTGCCGCAGGGCCTCGCGCGCCGCCACGATGTTGCGCTCGCCCATCTGAATCGTGCCCGGCGTCATGAGCTGCGCGAACATACTGGCGCCCCCGGCGAGCTTGGCGACGAGGCGCCGGGGCTCGGCACCCAGAGTCGTGAGTCGCTCGACGAGGAGCGGGACTGCCGTCTCGGGGAACCTGGCCGGATTGGTCGTGTCGCGTGCGAGGCTCCGGGACGGCAGGAGGATGTGGGCCATCGCCCCCGCGCACGCCTGCGGGTCGTGCAGCATGATGGCCACACACGAGCCGAGGCCGAGCGTCACGATGATCGCGTCACCCCGCTCGGCGGCCCAGTCGGCCACCTGCACGATGCGCTCCTTCACGCCTCCGATCTCCGGTAGATGCGCTCCCGCGGCTCCTCGAGCACCAGCCGGTCGCGCGCCGGGCCGAACAGGGTTTCGACCTTGCCGAGCAGCAGGATGCCGCCCGGGCTGAGCGCGGCCGCGAACTGCGCGAACAGCCGCTCCTGCATCGGGCGGTCGAAGTAGATCACCACGTTGCGGCACACGATGAGGTCGTACGGCGGGTCGGGGGGCGGCTCGGTGGTGAGGTCGTGCTTGGCGACGTGCACGAGGCCCTGCAGCTCCGGGAGCGGCCGGCGGGGCGCCTCGGCCGTGAAGTACCGGCGCACCAGCTCCGCGGGCATCTCGCTGAACGTCGCCTCGGCGAACTCCGCGGCGCGGGTGCGCTCCAGGCTCGCCCGGTCGATGTCGGTCGCATCCACGCGGGCGCGCGCGAGCAGCGCGTCCTGGCCGGTGGCGCGGGCCGCCTCGGCGAGCGCGATCGCGACGGTGTAGGGCTCCTCGCCCGAGGCGCACCCCGCAGACCAGGCGCGCACCCGGCCCTGCCGCTCGCGCCACAACGCCTCGAGGCGCGGCGCGAGCGCGCGCCACGTCTCCACGTTGCGGAAGAACTTGGTGACGTTGATGGTCAGCGCGTCGAGCAGCAGGTCGTACTCGCGCGCGTCCGCGTCGAGCACGCGGCCGTAGTCCGCGAAGGTGTGGACGCCGCGCGCCCGCATCCGCACCCCGATGCGGCGCCGCAGGCAGCGGTCCTTGTACGCGTCGCAGGCGAGGCCGCGCGCCCGCGTGATCTTCTGGGTGAGCGCCCGAAACGCCCGCTCGTCCTGCTCCGCCGTCACGACAGCGCGCTCAACGTATCCAGATTGGCCTTGACGAGCTCGTGCTTGGGATTGATCTCCAGCGCCTTGCGCCACAGCTGAGCCGCCAGGTCGCGGTCGTTCCGCTTGTACGCGATGTTGCCGAGCTTGAAGTAGACGTCGTCCCCGAGGTCGGGCGCGAGCTCGACCGCGCGGCTGTAGGCGTCCCACGCTTCGTCGTAGCGCGACCCGCGGTAGGCGAGATCGCCGAGGTTCTTGGAGAGCTGCGGCAGGGAGGGCTCGCCCTTGCGCGCCGCGCGAATCAGGTCCTCCGCGGCCGCCAGGTCGCCGGCCAGCTCCCGCAGCACGGCGAGGTTGTTCTGCAGCGCGGCGTGGGAGGGGTAGGCCTCCGCGCCCTCGTGTGCCAGCTGCTCGGCGAGCGGGAACTCGCCGGCGCTCGCGGCGACGAGCGCGCGGGCCCAGAACCACGCCGGGGGCGGCACCCGGCCGAACAGCTCCCGGGCGCGGTCCAGCCGCCCCGCCGCGCCGGCGGCGTCGCCGCGCTTCAAGGCCACGACGCCCCAGCCGAGATAGATTTTGGGATCGGTCTTGGCGCGGGCCGCCGCCTCGCCGTACGCCGCCTCCGCCTCGTCGAGTCGCCCCAACTGCTCGTAGGCGAACCCCAGGTTGTGGAACACCGCCGGCCGCCCGCCACCCTTCTCCGCCGCGAGCCGCAGCGCTTCCATCGCCTCGCGCCAGCGCGCCTGGCGCAGCGCCACGAGCCCCATGTAAAAGTGCGCATTGGCCTCGCCGGGCCGCAGTTCGGCCACGCGCCGGAACTCGCGCGCCGCTTCGTCCAGCATGCCGGTCTTGTAGAAGGCGATCCCGAGATTGCGGTGCTCCTCGACGCGCGCGTCGGTGACCTGCGCGTCGACGGCCGACGCGGTGCGGCCCGCGCGGTGCACGAACCCCGCCGTGATCAGCCCGTACAGCGCCTTGCCGATCTCGAACTCGCCGAGCCCCGAGTCTTCGATCACCTGGTTCACGCCGCGCGAGCCGTCGAGCAGGGGCAGGATCCGCTCCTGGGTGTCGGTGAGCTTCCCCTCGCTGATCGCGAGCCGATCCTTGTCCACGACGAAGATCAGGTCGAACGACGGAATCTTTTTCTCGATCAGGCTCCACTCGTCGACGCGCCGCGCCCCCTCGAGCAACAGCGACTCCGGGTTGATCGAGACGAGGAAATCCTGGCGCTCGGGGCGGATGTCCGCCTCGAAGTTGAACGTCCCCTGGGTCCAGGTGAACAGGTAGAACACCGACTCCTCGATCTGCACCCGCATGTAGCGCTCGAGGTCCGCCTGCGTGATCACCCCCATGCCGACCAGGATCTCACCGAGCTTTTTGCCGTGCTCCTTGCTCTGCCGGTGGATGGCCGCGTCGAGATGCTCCGAGGTGATCTTCTCGTGCTTCACGAGGATGTCGCCCAAGCGGTCGCGCCGATTCACGATCGACGCGTAGCAGATGCGGCCCTTGTCGAAGTAGATGTAGCCGAAGTTCGAGCGGTCGGCGATGGAGAGACACCCCGTCTTTTGCCCGAGCGCCAGGAGCTGCAGCACGTCGGGAAGCGAGGCCTCCTTGAGCGAGCCCTTGATGGCCATCAGCGGAACTCCTCGATCACGCGGTCGGTGGGATCCGTCCAATCCCACACCATCTTTTCCCGGCTCTTGATCCCGCCCAGGCTCGAGACGACGAGGCCGCTGGTGCGCAGGCCGGCGCTGCGCCGCGCCTCGCGCGGGGCCTGGCCTTCGAGCACCTCGCGCGCGAGCCCCGCGCTCACGGGCGCGTCCTGCGCGGCGGCGGCGCTCACCACGCGCTGGACCCCGGCGACCAGGCCGCGCACCGAGTCGGCATGCCGGTCGGCGAGGTAGTCGATCAGCGCCGGCTCGGCGTTGATGCCCTGCAGCGTGAGCAGCCGCTCGAGCACGGTCCGCTTCACGTCGCGATCCGGTTCCGTGAGCTCGGCCACGAGCCCGCCTTCGAGCCGCGACGCGATCCGCTCCTCGAGGCCGACGAGCGTGTTGGGCGGCGTCGGCGCGGTGAACACCAGCTGGCGGTCCTGGTCCTGCAGCAGGTTGAAGAGGTTGAAGAGCTCCTCCTGGGTCCGCTCCTTCCCCGCGATCAGATGAATGTCGTCGAGCAGCAGCGCCGTGGCGCGACGGTAGCGGGCCCGCCACCAGTCCACGTGGTTGCCGTCGATCGCCGCGATCAGCTCGTCGATGAACGCCTGGGTCGAGAGGCAGGCCACGACCGCACCCCGCTTCCGCGCCAGCTCGAGCCCGATGGCGTTGAGCAGGTGCGTCTTGCCGAGGCCGCTCTTCCCCACCAGCACGAGCGGGTTGTACTTCTTGCCGGGGTGTTCGAGCACGGCCCGCGCGGCGCTCACCGCGACCTGATTCGAGGGCCCCACCGCGAACGCCACGAGCGGAAAGGCCGCCGACGGCCCGGGCGGCGGCGCCCCGCCCTCGCGCACCCTGGCCGCCGCCTGCTCCGCTTCACCCATGCGCTCCGGATCGCGGAATACGCTGTGGCCCGCGGCCTCGGGATCGAACTGGGCGACTTCGGACTCGAGCGCCTTGAGTCGCTCCACGTCGTGCGCGAACTCGGTGATCGCGGCGTCGACCGCGGCGGGCGCCTCCTGCTTGAGCAGCGCCTCGAGCCGCTGCGTGCGGTAGCCCTCCCCCTCCCAACGCAGCATCGCCTCCGTCACGCGGGCCCGCCACGCCTCGACCGCCTTCCCGACCGTGACGGTGACGTCGGCGAGGAACGCCCCGAATTCGTCGGCCCCCCCCGGCCTCCCCGGCCCCCCGCTCGAGGCAGCAGCGGCGACGGGGGCGGCGGCCGGGCTGAGCCCGAGAATCCGCTTCGCCGTCTCGGGCGTCACCGAGGCCTCGTTCACCGCCTGGAAGGCAACGAGCCGATTGAGCGCACCCATCAGCTCGCGCACGTTGGCGAACTCCGCGCCGGCGACCGTCTCGAGCACGCCCGGGTCGAAGCGCACCCCGCGCTCCTCGGACTTGCGCCGCAGGATCGCCACGCGCGTCTCGTAGTCGGGGACGCCGATGTCCACGACCAGGCCGCCTGAGAGCCGCGAGATGAGTCGCTCGTCGAGATCGGCGATCTGGGGCGGCGGCCGGTCGCTCGTGAGCACGATCTGCCGGCCCGCCGTCTGCAGTGCCTCCGTGAGGCGCAGCAGCTCCGACTGCATCTCCTTGCGGTTCGTGAGGAACTGCACGTCGTCCACGAGCAGCACGTCCACGTTCTGGAAGCGGCGGCGGAACGCGTCGCCCTGTCCCGCCGCGATGGCGGCGTGGAACGCCTCGACCCACTCGTCGAGCGTCAGGTACTCGATGCTCAGCGCCGGCGCCGCCTTCTTCGCCGCATGACCGACGGCCATGAGCAGGTGCGTCTTGCCCAGCCCGGAGCCGCTGTAGATGAACAGCGGGTTGTACGCCGTGCCGGGGTTCTCGGCCACCGTGCGCCCCGCGGTGACGGCGAGGCGGTTCGCCGCCCCCACCACGAACGTATCGAACGAGTACTTGGGATGGAGCGCGGTCGTCATGCGGCGCTGCCCGCCGCGAGCTTCTTCAGCACGAGCTCGGAGATGCCCTTCAGGGTCTCGAACACCCCCTGCCCGTGCAGCGCGTCGGCCGAGAAGCTCGGCACCCCGCGGAAGTTCAGCGCGTCGTCCAGGTCGGCCCCCGAGAGGATCAGCTCCCGCGGCAGGTCCTGCTTGTTGTACTGCATCACGAGCGGCACGGTGCGGATGTCCACGCCGTGCTCGAGCAGATTGCTCTGCAGGTTCTGGAGGCTCTCCAGGTTCTCGTCCAGCTGGCGCGCCTGGCTGTCGGCGACGAACACGACCCCGTCCGCCCCCTGGAGCACGAGCCGCCGGGTGGCGTTGTAGTACACCTGGCCGGGCACGGTGTAGAGCTGAAACCGCGTCGTGAACCCCGAGATCTGCCCGAGGTCGATCGGCAGGAAATCGAAGAACAGCGTCCGGTCGGTCTGGGTGGCGAGGGATACCATGCGCCCGCGGCGCGCGTCGGGCACCCGGCCGTAGATGTAGTGCAGGTTGGTCGTCTTCCCCGATCGCCCCGGCCCGTAATACACGATCTTGCAGGTGATCTCGCGCATCGTGAAGTTGACCAGCGACACGGGCCTACCTCCCGAAGAGCGTGTTCAAGCTGTCCGTCAGGTCACGCTCGAAGTCCGCCGCCAGCACCTGCTTGGGAACGCTGTCCTTGGGGCTCGCCGCCTGCAGATCGGCGGCGAGCTGCTCAAAGAATAACTGCACCAGCCCGAGCGACGAAACGTCGAGGTCGTACACGGCGAGCGTCACGAGCCGGCCCCGACTCGTCGCCACGCCGGCGAGAAAGATCCCGTGTCGCTGGCCCTGGTGGTTCAGGGCCGCGAACGGCGTCTGGCGGAGCTCTCGGGCGATCTGCTCGGTCGACGCCATGATGGCGGCGCCGAGGGCCGCCGCCGACATCACGTCCACCGCGCGCGAGAAGCCGTGCTGCGCCAACACCTGGCCCGCGGACGTCATCACCAGGACCAGGCGCGCGCCGGCTTCCTTCACGAACTTGACCAGCGGCTCCAGGGTCCAGGCTTCGACGGCGCGGGTCGTCATGCGACCACCTCCGCCGCCCGCAGCAGCTCCAGGCGCACGAGGCCTACGTTCACGTCCGGCTCCGCGACCGCCACCACGAGGATCCCCGAAGGCGCCCCGACGACGAGCAGCGCCCCCTGCTCCGCCTGCAGGTGCCAGAAGACGCCCGCGCCCAGCCCCGCGGCCTCCAGGGCGCGCCCCAGTCGGCTCGCGACGCTCCCGGCGAGCGCCGCCACCGCGGCTCCTTTGATCCCCTCCATCAGCTGTTCGGCGACGACGATCCCGTCGTCCGCGGAGACGAGCATCGCGCCGCGCACGCCGCGCACCCGCGTGACCAGGTCCAGCGCCTGCCCGTACCCCGCGGGCGCGGCGCTCACCGCTGCTGCTCCAGCCAGCGGCGCGCCGCGCCGGCGGCGCGCTGCGCGATGACCGCCAGCCGTCCCATGGGGACCGAGCGGTCGCGCACCACCAGCAGCAGCACGTCGCCCGCGAGCGCCGTGAGGTGCACGTGCCCCTGCTTGCCCTCGGCGGCGAGGGCGGTCCACCCACCGAGGGTCAGCAGCTTCGCGGTGCGCGCGGCCTCCTGAGAGACGCCCGCCAGATACGCCGCGACGGCGTCGGTCACGTCGCGCGCCCCCCCCGGGTCCTTGAGGGCGCCGCCCAGCACGCGGCCCGACGCGTCGAGCAGCAGCAACCCCTCGTGGGCACCCTCGAGCCCCGCGAATACCTGTTTCTCCT
>QHTX01000087.1:11399-17874 GCA_003220975.1 Gemmatimonadota bacterium
GTTTCTCCTCGAGCGGCTCGGGCGCGGAGGCGGCGACCGGAGGCGGGGAGGGCGCGAGCGCCTGCTCAGCCGCCGCGGCCTGGCCGCTGCCCCCCCGGGCCAGGGCCAGCGCCTGGGCGATGCCCGGATCGTCCGGGGCGACGCGCTGCGCCGCCTCGAGGTGGACGGCGGCCTGCTGCACGTCTCCTACCTTGAAATAAAGGAACGCGAGCCCCTTCAGCGCCCCCACGTGGTCCGGCGCGATGCGCCGCGCCATGTCCCACTCGTCGAACGCGCGCTCGTAGTCGCGCTTGTCGGCGAGGATGCGGGCATACAGATCGTGCGCGTCCGCGAGGTGGGGGTGGCGCTCCAGTCCGGTCAACGCCACGCGGTGTGCGGCGTCGAGCTGCCGCCGTTGTCGCAGCAGCTCCCCCAGGCGCAGGAACACCAGGCTGTCCGGGTCCTGGGCGAGCTGGGTGGAGAGCGCCTTGACGTCGTCAGCCATGGATGCGAGTCCCGGTGCCGGCGAGGGTCTGCGCCGCCGTCCTGGCGCTTTGCACCGCGTCGCGCTGCGCCAGCTCCGCTTCGGAGCTCCCGGCGAGCCGCTCCCACTGGTCCCACTGCTCCACCGCTTCCGCGAAGCGCCCGGTGGCGACGAGCGCGTAGCCCAGCACGCGATGGGCGCCGACGAGCAGGGGATCGAGCCGCAGCGCGCGGCGCAGCTCCTCGACCGCCTCGGCACCCCGCCCCGCGGCGAGCCCGATCCGGCCGAGCAGCAGGTGGATCGCGGCGTCGTGGGGGTGGGCCCCCGCCGCTTGCTCGGCGGCCGCGCGCGCGCCTTCGAAGTCGCGCCGCGCGAGCGCGTCCTCCGCCTGCGCCACCAGCTCCGCCAGGTCGGCGGCGAGGCTGGAGCGCTCGCGTTTCGCGGTGCCGGGATCCGCCAGCACGACGATGCCCGCGCTGTCGAGCCCGAACAGCGTCTTGGCCACCTCGAACTCCGAGCGGCCCAGCTCGGCCGCGATGGCGCGCACGTCGCGCGCGCCGTCGATCATCGCCAGCATCTCCCACTCGGGCGGCAACAGGTCGAGCTCCCCCTCCCCGCCCTCCTGGGGCGGTGCGAGCATCGGGACGACGCCCAGGTGCGGGATGCGGCTCTCGATGCGCGACCATTCGTCGATGCGCCGCGCGCCCTCCATGAGGAGCGCCTCCGTGGGAATGCGCACGGCGGTCTCGGTGGCGACGTCGCTGAGCGGCCCCTCGGTGAACGAGAAGTAGCCCTCGCGCCAGCTCATCACTTCGAACACCACCTCTTCGATCTGGAAGCGCACCTGGCGTTGCAGCTCGCGCCGCGTGAGGGCGCCGAGCGAGACGAGGATCTCGCCCAGGCGGCGGGAGTCCCCCTGACGCTGCTGCATGTCGCGCGCGCGCTCGAGGTCGGCCTCGGTGATCTTGCCGGTGCGCAGCAACAGCGCGCCCAGCGGGTGCGGGTTGGAGCGGATCTCGGCGAAGATGATCGTCCCGTCCTCGAAATAGATCGTGCCCGCGTTGTGGCGCAGGTCCGAGGTGACGCGTAGCACCCCCGTTTTCCGGCTCAGATCCAGGAGCTGGAACACGTCGTGGATCCCGAGCTCGCGGAGCGGGCCTTCGATCGCCATGGGTCAGGCCGCGTCCGACGCGAAGATGTGCTGCAGGTCGAGCGCGGTGCGCGCGTGCATGCGCGCGCGCTGCGCGAACGGCCCGGCGGGATCGAGCCGCGTCACCTTCTCCCAGGTCTGCACCGCCTCGCCGTAGCGGTGCAGCCGCGCGAGCGCCACCCCCGCCTGGAACAAGGCCTCGACGTGGTCGGGGTCGAACTTGAGCACGCGCCGGAACGCCTCGAGCGCGTGCGCGTCCCGTTTGTCGTCGAGCAGCGCGCGCCCGAGGCACAGCAGCGCCGGTAAGTCGTACGGGTCCTGCTCCAGCATCTCGGCGAGACGGCTGACCGCCTGGCGCAGGCGGCCGGAGCGCCGCAGCAGGTCCGCCAGCGCCAGCGCGGCCTCGTGGAAGGTGGGCAGGACGTCGAGCGCGCGCTCGTAACTCTGCTGTGCCTCGCTCCAGTCTTCCTTTTCCTCGTGCAGCCGCCCCAGGTCGAGCCAGACCTGGACGTAGCCAGGATCCAGCTCCAGCGCCGCCCGGTAGGCGGCGAGCGCCCCGCGCTTGTCGCCGACCTTGTGCGCCACGTCGCCCTGGAGCTTGTGCAGATCAGCCCGCCCCGGCTCGCGCGTCTGCGCCTGGTGCAGCGCGGTGAGCGCCCCCGCCGCGTCGCCGGCCGCGGCGCGCCCGCGCGCCACTGCCACGAGGGCCTCCACGTCTTCGGGGGTGAGCGTGAGGAGCTGCTCCGCCAGGGCGCGCGCCTCCGTGGCGCGCTCGCCGCCCAGGGCGAAGAGCGCCTTCACCTCGCCGAGCAGCGCGTCGGCGCGCTGCGGCTCGAGCGCGCGCGCTTCGCGGTAGCGCTCCAGCGCCTCGCCGTACAGGCCCCGCTTCGCGAAGATGTCGCCCAGGAGCACGGCCGCCTCGGCGCGATTCGCGCCACGCTGCACCGCACGCACCGCCTCCGCCGCGGCCACGTCCATCAGTCCCTTGCTCACGTAGTCACGCGCCAGCGCGAGCGGGTCGTCGGCGGCCGGCTGGGCCACGGCGCGCGGGGGCGCCACCGGCGCGAGCTCCTGGAAGATGTTGTCGAGGAGCCGCTGGTCGAACGCGAAGTCCTCGCCGATCGTTTCGGCCGTCACGTCGGCGGAGATCTCGGGCGCGATGCCGATCGTCGCGCGCTCGTACTGCAGGTCGATCGTGAGCTGAAACTTCTGCGACACGTAGTAGGGGTCGAGCTCGAGGGCGCGCTTCGTGGCGCGGAGCGCCCCGTCGAAGTCGCCCAGGTTCGAGAGGGTGAAGCTCAGGTTGTAGTGCGCCCCCGCGTGCTCGGGGTCGGCCTCGACGGCGCGCGCGAACGCGTTGCGCGCGTCCGGGAAGCGCTTCAGCTCGACCAGCACGAGCCCCACCCCGTTCCACGCAGGCGCCGAGCGCGGCTCAGTGGCGAGCACCTGGCGGTACGCCTCGAGCGAGAGCTGAAAGCGCCGCAGCTGGTACAACAGCAGCGCCAGGTTGAGGCGCGCGGCGCTGAACGTCCCCTGCAGCTGGAGCGCGGTGCGCAACGCCTCGATCGCCCCGTCGGTGTCCCGGGTGTGGGCCTCGACCACCCCCAGGTTGTTCCACGCGAGCGCGTACTTCGGGTCGACCTCCACCGCCTGCTTGTACGACGCGAGCGCGTCGTCCGAGCGGCCGCCCTGGTGCAGCACCACGCCCCGCTCGTTCCACAGCTTGGGCGAGTCGGGGACCTCGCGCAGCAGCGTCTCGTACAGCTCCAGGGCGCTGGGAAAGTCCCGCTTCAGGAGGTGCACCTCGGCCATCGCCTGCAGCGTGAGGCGGCGATCCTCGCCGCGCTCGAGCGCGAGGCGATACTCGCGCAGCGCCTCGTTGTAGTAGCCCTTCTGGCGGAACGCGAGGCCGAGGTTGTAGTGCGCCAGCGCGTTGCCCTCGACCACCTGGGGCTCCGGCATCTGGCGCTGGCGCTGCTCGCGGCTCTTGCGCTCGGCGTTGTAGCGCTCCAGCGAGAGGTTCGTCTGGGCGCGCGCGAGCGGCGGGTTGAGCTGGATCGCGCGCTTCGACGCGGCGCGCGCGTCCTGGTGGCGACCCATATCGCCGAGCACGAACGCCATGAGGTAGTGCGCGTTCGCGTTATCGGGGTTCAGCTCCACGGCCCGCTCCAGGGCGGCGAGCGCCTCGCTGTTCAACCCGCGGCTGTAATAGATCTCGCCGAGATAGAACTGCACCACGCTCGAGTCGGGGTCGAGCTCCACCGCGCGCAGGAACCAGTCGGTGGCCGTCTCGGGCCGGCCGCGGTTCTTCTCGGCGAGGCCGAGCTGGATGATGGCCGCCACGTCGTCCGAGCGGTGCGCGAGCAGCTGCTCGAACTCGGCGGTGGCCAGCTCGTGCGACCCGAGGATCGCATAGGCGCGCCCCAGCTCCCACCGCGCGTCACGGTCGTCGGGGGCGCTGCGCAGCCGCTCGCGCAGCTGCGCCACGCGCCGGTCGTAATAGCCGGTGTCGTGGTAGGCGATCTCCAAGTTGCGCTGCGCGACCTGCATCTTGGGGTCGAGCTCGAGGGCGCGCGTGAACTCCGCGATCGCGTCCTCCACCAGCCCCTTCTGGTAGTAGAGGACGCCGAGGTTGTTGTGGGCCCCGGCGTCCGAGGGGTCGATCCGGCGGGCGAAGGATCGGAGGACGGCGAGGTCGCGTTCCGAGAGCGCCGGCGCCGTCACGGGTCAGGTCAGGCGGATGGCGTCGAAGATGGCCTTGAGAGACGCCAGATCGGGGAGCAGCAGGAAGTGCCCCCGCAGCCCCTCGGCCGAGTCGATGTGGAACTCGGTCTCGACGCAGAACACGAAGTCGCGCTCGTGCCCGAAGTTGAGGTACGTGGTCGTGAGCACCGCCGCGGAGAGGTCCACCACGAGACTCGGCACGGACGGCAGCAGCAGCATCCCCATGAAGTCGGACAGCGCGTTCATGTAGGCGCCGGACAGGATGTTGCCGGCTTCCTTGAGGCACGACTGCTCGAGCGCGTCGAACACGTTCGTCGTGCCGATCGGCCGCCGCAGCAGCATGTCGCACAGCCGCCGCCCCACCGCCTCCGGGAAGAGCAGCAGGGTGCGTCCCGTCAAATCCCCCAGCATGTGCATCAGCACGGCGGCGACGACGTCCTGCGGGTTGCCGAGCAGGTCCGGGACTTCTTCGAGCCGCGCGATGTTGATCTGCGGCACGCTGATCATGATCCTGCGGTTGGTGAGCTGCGACAGCGCCGTCGCGGCGTGGCCGGCGCCGATGTTCGCCACCTCGCGCAGCGCGTCGATCTGGAGCTCTTTCAGGTCCCGGACGTCCTCCATCTCGCCTCCCCCCCTTACAGGAGCCCACCGGCGTCGAGGATCAACGCCGGGATCCCGTCGCCCATGATGGTCGCTCCGCTGAACACCGGGAGCGTGCCCTGGGGCGCGTCGAAGCCCTTCACGACGATCTCGTGCTGCCCAAGCATGCCGTCCACCACGAGCCCCGCGCGCCGCTCCCCCATCTCCAGCACGATGACGGGCGCGCGCAGCGGCGGATCGCCCGCCACGCCGAGCAGCCGCCGCAGGTGCACGAGCGGCACCACCCGGTCGCGCAGCACGATCGCTTCGCGGCCCTCCACCGTAGTCGTGGCCTGGGCGCTGAGCTCCACCGTTTCCGCCACGTACGTGAGCGGCAGCGCGTAGCGCTCCTTGCCGACCCCGGCGATCAGCGCGCGCACGATCGCGAGCGTCACGGGAAGCCGCAGCACGAACACCGTCCCCTTGCCCGGCTCCGACCGGATGTCGATCGAGCCGCCCAGCGCGCGGACGCGCGTCGCCGCCACGTCAATCCCCACTCCTCGGCCCGAGACGCTCGTCACCGCTTCCGCCGTCGAGAACCCGGGCCGGGCAAGCACCCGCAGCAGCTGGTCGTCGGACAGCGCGTCGGCGTGCGCATCAACCACGCCCTCGCGCCGCGCGCGCTCCAGGATCCTGGCGCGATCGATGCCGCGCCCGTCGTCCGAGACGGTGATGGCGACGCTCGCCCGCTCGCGCACCGCGGCCAGCACGATCTCGCCCTCCGGGGGCTTGCCGTGGCGCCGTCGCTCGGCGGGCGCCTCGATGCCGTGGTCCACCGCGTTGCGCAGCAGGTGGAGCAGCGGGTCGCCCAGCTCGTCCAGGATGGCGCGGTCGAGCTCGATCTCTTTGCCCTCCACGCGGAACGCCACCTGCTTGCCCAGTTCCCGCGCGAGATCGCGCACCAGGCGGGGGAAGCGGTCGAATACCTGCCACACCGGCGTCATCCGCGCCTGGATGATCTCCGCCTGGAGGTCGGAGGAGAGCCGGGAGATGTGGATCGCCACGTCGTCGATCGCGGGATCGCGGCGCTCCGCGGCCACCTGGTTGAGCCGCCCCCGCGCCGTCACGAGCTCGCCGATGAGATCCATCAGCCCGTCGAGCCGCCGCAGGTCTACTCGGATGTGGCGCGGGGCCGCGCCCGGGGCCGCGGGGCGGACCTCCACCCCGCCCCCGCCGACCGAGACGTGGTCGACGTCCCCCGCCGCGCGCACCGCGCGCTCGACCTCGGCCGGCGGCGCCGCCGCGTCGAGCCGGAAGCTGAAGCGGCCGTCGAAGTCCTCCGCCTCGAACGCCGCGGGGGCGGGTGTGACGCTGTGCACCGGCCCCAGCGCCTGCGCCTTCTTGAGGACGAGCAACGCACGCCCGCCCTTGAGCGGCGCCTCGCTGCGCAGCGTCACCTGTACCAGCCGCCCGGCGGCGCCCGGTGTGACCGGGGGGGGAGCCGCCTCGCCCACCGGCGGAGCATCCTGTACGGGTATGGCGCGGCCGCGGCCTCCCCC
>QHTX01000088.1:0-2363 GCA_003220975.1 Gemmatimonadota bacterium
GGCGTACGCAGCGGGGTCGAAGCTGAAGTGGTTCAGGCTGAGGGTGAGATTGAGCGCCCATCCTCCACGGAGCGTCGCGACCCAGAAGTTCTGGAGCGTGTCCTCGACGGTGCCGCGCAGGCGCCCGAAGTCGGCGTAGCGCCAGATCGGGGCGAACCCGACGATCGCCGACAGCTGCTCGAGCAGCGCGCCCGGGCGGCCGTACCACGTGAACCGGTTGAACGTCCGCCCCGCCACCAGATCGACGCGGTTCACGAAGCCGCTCGTGTCCTGGAACGTGCGCTCGATACCGAGCAACTCGAAATGGTTGCCATAGGCGCGGCCGGTGCGATCGGCGAACGTCACGTCCCAGAGCTTGCCGGCGCGCGCGCCGGTCGCGTCGCGGGTCCACGACCCGCCGACTTGCACCTCCGAGAACCAGATGCTCCGCCACACGACCCGGGCGTCGGCGCCCAGCACCCGATTGTAATCGTCGCCATCGATCCAGTCGGTGTACGCGAGTCCCACGGTCGACGTAGGCCCGAGGTCGCGCCGCAGGCGCACGAGGTTGTACACGGGGTTGGACCCGGCGGCGGATGGATCCTGGTTGTCCACGGCGCCGAGGTAGGCGATGCCGGTGCCACCGACCTTGCCCGCCAGCTTGGCGCCGAACACCGGGTGCACGATCCGCCGGGTGTAGATCAAGCTGTTCGGCGTGTCGAACTGCTCGAGGCCCTCGAGGAAGAACGGCCGTTTCTCGGGATAGAACAGCGCGAACCGCTCGTTGACGGTCACCTGGCCGACGTCCGCCTCCACCTGGGAGAAGTCGGGGTTCGCGGTGGCCGTGACGGCGAGGTTCTGCGTCACGCCCCAGCGCAGGTTGCCACCGAGCTCGGGCGTGCCGGTGTAGTCGTACCCCCCGGCGCCAGGCGCGCCATCGACTTTCGTCGTGAACTCGGGAGTGAAGTCGAGCACGACGCCGCGCTTCAACCCCGTGAGGCCGACGAGGCGGCCCGACTGGATGAGGAAACTGGCGTTGGCGCGCACCGCCGGGGTCCACGTCTCCTCGTACCCCGAGTGCTGCACGACGCGCACGATCTGGAGGCCCCAGTCTTGCGGGTCGGCGCTCTGGTAGCGGAGGCTCTTCAGGGGAATCCGCACCTCGACTTCGTACCCCCAATCGGTCAGGCGGCCGCGGGACTCGTAGACGTAATCCGGATTCAGATCGATCGTCGCGTCGAACCGGCCGCCGGCGCTCGGTCCCCCGGCCGCGCCGGCGCCGACCCCGTCGCTCCAGACGCCGTCCTCCTGGACCCCCAAAGGATTGACGGCGAACAGCGTGGCGCGGCGGTGGTCGAGATAGGCGTCGAGCAGGATCTCGATGCGGTCATCGGCATCGATGTTGTCGCGGTCGGCGAGCGTCGCGCGGACGACCTGGCCGTGCGGCTCGAACGCCCGGATGCCGAAATACACCGCATCCGGCGCGTACCACACGAGCACCTCGGTCGAGTCCTCGGCGGGGCGACCGTCTACGGGACGGTATTGGGAGAAGCCGGTGAGGGTCGCGGCCTGACGCCACACACGCTCGTCGAGGACCCCGTCAACGGTGATCTGGGCTTCGATCCGCGGGATGCGGACGTCGAGCTGCCGGGCGCGCCCGTTGTACACGGGGCCGTCACCCGCCTGGAGGACGAGGAGGAGGGCGAGCATGGGGCAAAGATAATTGCGGATTTCGGATTGCGGATTGCGGACTCGATCGGCCAGCGTCGAGTTGTCACCTACGAATCGTCAGGCCGCCCGGCAAATCCGCAATCGACAATCCGCAATCCGCAATCTATTCGTACCGCAGCGCGATGATCGGATCGAGACTCGCCGCCCGGCGCGCGGGCCAGATGCCGAAGAACAGCCCCACGGCCGCGCTGAACACGAACGCGAGCAGGATGGCGAGCGGCGAGATGAGCGTATTCCACTGTGCCAGCCTCGAGATCAGCAGTGCGCCCAGCGAGCCGAGCAGCACGCCGATCAGCCCGCCGGCGAGGCACAGCACCAGCGCCTCGACCAGGAACTGGAACATGATGTTGAAGCGCGTCGCGCCGAGCGCCTTGCGCACCCCGATCTCGCGGGTCCGCTCCGTGACCGACACCAGCATGATGTTCATGATCCCGATGCCGCCCACGAGCAGGCTCACGGCGGCAATGCCGGCGAGCAGGTACTTGAACGTCTCCGTCGTCTGCTGGAACGTGGCCAGGATGTCGGTCTGGTTGCGGATCTGGAAGTCGTTGTCCCCACCCGGGCGGATCTTGTGCTGGCGCCGCAGCACGCGCTCGATCTCGATCATCGCCAGGTTCATGGCGTTCAGATCCTGGGCCTGCACCGTGATGGTC
>QHTX01000088.1:2403-9335 GCA_003220975.1 Gemmatimonadota bacterium
GGGCGGTCTGGAGCGGGATGAGGATCTGCTCGTCGGGATTGAAGAACGAGCCCTGCGAGCCCTTCTCGGAGAGCACGCCGATGATCTCGAACGTGATGCCGCGGATCATGAGCTCCTGGCCGATCATCGCGTCACGGTTCGAGTTGAGCATCTGGGGGATGGCGGAGCCGAGCACGGCCACGCGGCGGCGCGCCGCGTCGTCTCCCGCCGTGAACATGCGGCCGGCCGTGACCGTGTAGTTGCGCACCGGGACGTACGTGGGCGTCGTGCCCACGATGTTCACGTTGATGTTGAAGTTGCCCATCTGGACCTGGAGATTGCCGCTCAGCTCGGGCACCACCGCGCTCACATAGCGGGCGTTGTTCGCCAGCGCCGTGTCGTCGTCCAGCGTCAGGCTGACACGGGAGCCGCTCGCGACGCCGCGCATGAAGCTCTGCCCGGGGTAGATGCTCAGCAGCGTGGGCCCGAGCGCCTGAATCCGGTCCTGCACCGACTTCTGCGCCCCCGAGCCCAGGGCGACCATCGTGATGACGGCGCCCACGCCGATGATGATGCCCAGCATGGTGAGGAGCGAGCGGAGCTTGTTGGCCCGCAGCGCCTCGAGCGCGACCTGGATGATCTCGGCCAGGAGCATCGCTACCTCGACGGGCTCCCTGACAGCACGAGGACTGTGTCCGTTTCGGCCAGACCGCTCGTCACCTCGATGTAGTCGAGATCGGTGAGCCCGGTGGTGACGCGCACGGGCACGATCTTTCCCCCCCGCAGGGCGAAGACGATGTAGCTCGGGCCGGTGGCCGCCGAGCGCTGGACCTGCCCGCCGGCCTTCGCGGGCTCCGCCGCGTGGAGCTTGCTCCCGTCGCCTCCCCCGGGGGCCGCGCCGCCGCCCGGCGCGGCGTTGAGCTGTCGCTGCACGGCCTGGGGGTCGAGGCCGAGCACGGTCGCGGCCGAGGCCACGTCGCGCTCGGTCCGCAACGCCGCGTTCGGCACGGCGAGCACGCCCTGGCGCTGCCCCACGTGAATCTCGACCTCGGTGTTCATCCCTGGCTTGAGCAGGTGCTCGGGATTCAGGATGTTCACGTCCACGGGGAACATGGTGACGTTCTGGCTCACCTGCGCCTGCGGCTCGATTTTCAAGACGCGGCCGTCGAACTGACGGTTGGGATAGGCGTCGACGGTGATCGTCACAGGCATCCCCGGTTGCACCTTGCCCACGTCCGTCTCGTCCACGAGCGCCGACACCTGCACGGTGTCCAGGCTCGCCATCTTCAGGATCACCGTCCCGCCGCCCACGTCGTTGGTCGGGCTCGAGATCACGGTGCCGAGCACGGCGTCGAGCTCGAGGATGGTGCCGGTGATCGGCGCGCGGACCTGGGTGTCTTCCATCGCGTCCTTGGCCGTCTGCAGGTTCGCCGCGGCCGTCACCACGGCTGACCGGGCCGTCGCCGACGCGAGCTGGGCGGAGTCGTACCCCGCCTCGGTGATCGACTTGCTCTGGTACAGCGCCTCGCCGCGCTTGAGCTGCGCGGTGGCGTTTTCGAGCTGCGCCTTGGCCACGTCGAGGCTCGCCTGCGCCTGGGACAGGTTGTTCTGCGGAATCCGCGGGTCGATCTTCGCGAGGAGCTGCCCCTTCTTCACCTCGTCCCCCGTCTGCACCGGCATGGCGATGATCTCCCCCGACGCTTTCGATTTCACGCTCAGGGTCAGAATCGGCTGGATCACGCCGGAGGCGGTCGCCGTGACGATGATGTCGCGGCGCGCGACGGGGATCGTCGTGTACGGCCGCACGGACTCCGCCTTCTTGCAGCCGGCGGCGCCGAGCAGGACCAGCGCCGGCGCAGCCAGGAGATATCGCTTCACGGTTCGCCTCTTCATCTCGAGGTCGTACCCTGTGACTGCTGTTGCCGCAACCCGGGCAGCCCGCCGCCGGTCACGTTCTGGAAGCGCTGGCGGAACTGCTGCTGCGATTGGACGAGCGACGCACTCGGCAGCACGAGCACCGTGTCCTTGTCCGTCAGCCCGCTCGTCACCTCGATGTAGTCCTGGTCGGTGAGGCCGGTGCGGATCGAGACGGGCAGGACCGTACCGCCCCGCAGCGCGAATACGATGTACCCACCGGCCCCGTTGCGCGTCTGCCGGCCCGTCGCGCCCCCCCCCCCGCCCCCCGGCCGCTGCGCCCGGCCGAACACCTGGGCGAGCAGCGCCCGGTCGGCCGGCGTCGGCTCCGCGCCGCTCCGCATCCGCGCGAACGCCGCCTGCACCTGCTCGGCCGTCACTCCCGGCGGCAGCGCGATCGTCCGCCCATTCGGCGTCGTGAACGTGGCACCGGCCTTCGTGCTGTCGGCGGGGTGGGGCCTCCCGCGGCGTGCGGCAGTCGCGCTGTCCCCGCCGGGCCGTGACGCCCCGTCGGGCAGCTGCGCCGCGGCGAGCTGCTGCTGCACGGCCTGGGGGTCGAGGCCGAGCACGCTCGCGCCCGCGGCGACGTCGCGCTGGGTCCGGAGCGCGGCGTTCGGCACTGCGAGCACGCCCTGGCGCTGCCCGATATGGATGCGCACCTCCGTGTTCATGCCCGGCTTGAGGAGATGGCCCGGATTCTCGATGTTGATCAGCACCGGGAACATCGTCACGTTCTGAACGATCTGCGCCTGCGGCTCGATCTTCAGAACCCGTCCCTCGAACCGGCGGTTGGGATAGGCGTCGACGGTGATCGTCGCCGCCATCCCGGGCTGCACCTTGCCGACGTCGGTCTCGAGCACCATCGCCGAGTCCTGCACCACGTCGAGGTTCGCCATCTTGAGGATGACGGTGCCGCCGCCCAGGGTGGGGCTCGAGATGATCGTGCCGAGCACGGCGTCGAGCTCCAGGATGGTACCGGTGATGGGCGCGCGGACCTGCGTGTCCTCCATCGCGTCCTTGGCGGTTTGCAAATTCGCTTCGGCCGTCACGACGGCCGAATGCGCCGTGGCGTAGGCCAGCTTGGCCGCGTCGTAGTCGGTCTCCGCGATCGACTGGCTGTTGAAGAGCGTCTCGCTGCGCTTGAGCTGGGTCGTGGCGTTCGCGAGCTGCGCCTGGGCCTTATCGAGGGCCGCCTGCGCCTGGGCCAGACTGTTCTGCGGAATGCGCGGATCGACCTTCGTCAAGAGCTGCCCCTTCTGGACCTCGTCGCCCGTCTGGACGGGCATGGCGAGGATCTGGCCCCACGCCTTGGATTTCACGCTGAACTTGATGGTAGGCTGAATCACGCCTTCGGCCGACGCCGTGACGACGATGTCGCGGGGCGCCACGGCGATCTTCTCGTACAGCGGCGCGGACTCCGCCTTCTTGCAGCCCGCGAGGCCGACGAGCAACGCCGCCGGAGCGGCCAGGAGACGACGCCGCACCGTCACGCTCTCATCTGCTCGTCGCGCTCGACGAGCCCGTCCCGCAAGTGGAGCTGGCGCCGGGCGTGGGCCGCGATGTCGTGCTCGTGCGTCACCAGCACGATCGTCTGGCCCCCGCTCCACAGCTCCTCGAACAGCCGCATGATCTCCTCGCCGGTCGCCGAATCGAGATTTCCCGTCGGCTCGTCGGCGAGCAGGATGCTCGGCACGTTCACGAGCGCCCGCGCGATCGCCACCCGCTGGCGCTGGCCCCCCGACAGCTCGTTCGGCCTGTGGTCCATCCGGTCCGCCAGCCCCACCCGCTCGAGCGCCCGCGCGGCCTGCGCCCGTCGCTCCTTCCCGGGCAGCCCGGCGTAGATCAACGGCAGCTCCACGTTGTGGAGCGCGTTGGCCCGGGGCAGCAGGTTGAACGTCTGGAACACGAACCCGATCTCCTTGTTGCGGATGCGGGCCAGCTCGTCGTCCGAAAGGTCCGAGACCTTCTGGCCGTTGAGCCAATATTCGCCGGCGGTGGGCGTGTCGAGGCAGCCGATCAGGTTCATCAAGGTCGACTTCCCCGAGCCCGACGGCCCCATGACCGCCACGAACTCGTTCTTGCGGATCTGGATGTCGATGCCGCGGAGCGCCCGCACCACCTCGCCGCCCATGTCGTAATCCCGGGTCAGCTTGTGGGTGAGGATCACGATGTCCGGCAGCGGCGTGTCGCCGGTGCGGAATGTCATCGGCTGGGGCTGGGCGCTGGTCACAGGGCGTGTCCCACGAGCGCCTCGACCTGGGCGCGCGAGATGAGGTAGTTGTACCGCGCCTGGACCTGGTTCACCTGGGCCTGGGTGAGGTTGGCCTCGGCGGTGAGCAGGTCGAGTAGCGTGGCCGCGCCGAGCCGGTAGCGCTCCTGCTGCACGCGGAGTGCCTCCGCCGCGGCCACCACGTTGGCGCCGGTGATGCCGATCTGCGCGTGCCCGGTGAACGTCGCGGCCAGCTGCTGCGTGAGCTGGGCGCTGAGCTGGCGGCGCGTGTCGGCGGTCTGCGCCCGCGCGACGTCGAGGCTCACCGAGCTCTGGGCGACGGCCTGCTCGCGTGTGAAGCCGTCAAACAAGGTCCACGACAGGCCGATGGTAAAGCGGTTCAGATTCTTCTGAGTAGGGCTGTCAAATCCGTTCCACGGCTGGGTCAGCCCCTGGCTCGACGTGTTGTACGTGGCCGTGAGCTTGGGCCAGAATTGGGAGCGAGACGTCCACGTGGATGCCGATGCGGCGCGCTCCTGGGCGGTGGCCTGGGTGACCGCCGGGGCTTGCTGCAGCGCGGCCGCGCGTAGCCCGGTCGTGTCGGGCAGCGCGGGCAGCTGCGAGTCGGGCACCGCGCGGACCGTGCCGTCCACGCCGATCTGCCGGGCGAGGTTCGCCTGCGCGGTGGCGAGGTTCGCCTGCGCCTGCAGCAGCGCGAGCTGGGCGTTGCCGAGGTCGACGGTCGAGGTCAGCGTGTCGGAGCGCGTCGCCGCTCCCGCCTGGAACTTGTTCACCGAGATTTGTCGCTCCTCCTGGGCGCGCTGCACCTGCGCCTGGGCGACGCGCACCAGCTCCTCGTCGGCGAGGGCCGTGAAAAAGAGCTGCTGGGTCGCGGCCGTCACCTGGTAACGCTGATTGGCGAGCCCCGCGTCGGCTGCATCCTCGGTGGCGTCGGCGTTCCTGTAGCTTGCCAGGCGCTTGAAACCCGTGAACAAGTCGACGGATGCGGTGAGCCCCGTGTTGTACGTGTAAATTCCCGGAGGGATCTTGACCCCGATGCCGCCGACCGTGGTATCGTTTTGCCGGGACGCAGTCGAGGTCAGCGACACGGTCGGCAGGAAGGCGCCGTAAGCCGCGCGCTTCTGCCATCCTGCGTTCGTGACGGCGCCGCGCGCCTGCACGACCGCGGGCTGCACGTCGAGCGCGCGCCGCACTGCCTCCGGGAGCGTCACCTCGAGCTGCTGCGCCGCGAGCGGCTCTGGGCTCGCGGTCGCGAGCCCTCCCGCTGCGACCAGCACGATCATCCATCGCCAGCCTGCCGTCATTGCTTCTTCCCGCCGCCTTGCCTTTCCTGTTCTTGACGATGCCGATACCGGGTGACGTGGTCGCGGTACTTCGCCGCCTGGTCCGGGGTGAGCTGCCGCACGACGGCGGAGTCCATCTCGACCCGGACGGAGTCGAAGCGGGGCCGCACCGCGTCCCACACCGCGTTCATCCGGGTCCAGTGCTGCTGCAGGATCGCCGCGAGCGAATCGTGCTCGGCCGGCGTGAGCCGCAGCTCCTGCGCCAGCGACGCGAGCATCCGATCGGGACCGTGGCTCGGGCTCGCGGCCGCCTCGGCGCGGCGGGCCCACAGCGCCCGGCCGCCGGCCCCGACGGCGATCCCGGCGACGAAGGTCGCGACCAGGAGCACCACGGCCCATGTCTTGGAGCGATTGAGCATGACGGCGTGTCCCGCCTTTCTAGTTTCCGATGACGGAGGCGAACACCACTTCGACGGGGGCCGCTGGCGTCGACGGGGCGAGCAGCGCGTCCGGGACGGTGGCGCGTCCGGGCGCCGCCGTCCCGCCGCGACCCACCAGATAGCCCGCGGCGAGCGCGACGATCATGGCCGCGGCGACGCCGACCCGCGCCCAGCCGGCGAGCACGGCGTCCCACGAGGCCGTCCGCAGCTGCTCGGCGCGCGCCAGCACGCGCGCGACGAACCGCTGGTGATCGCCCGGGTCGAGCGCGCGTCGCAGCGCGGCGCCGATCACCGGATCGGGCCGGGCGTCGAATGGCAACGAGTCCTGCTTCATGCGTCCTCCTTCCAATCCCCGAGCAGCGCGCGCAACCGCCGCCGCGCGTGGAACACTTCGGAGCGCACCGTGCCTTCGGGAATCCCGAGGACGTCGGCGATCTCCGCGTGCGAATAGCCCTCGACATCGAACAGCACGACCGCGACGCGCCGTCGCTCGGGCAGCTCCGCGAGCGCCTCCCGCAGCCGTTGCGCCAGCGCCCGGCGTTCCGCCGTCCGGTCAGGGCGCGCGCCGCCGGCGACGAGCCCCGGGTCGAGCGGCTCCACGCGCCGCACGGTGCGGCGCCGGCGGCGATCCGTGGCCGCGTTCGCGACGATGCGCAGCAACCACGGCCCGAACGGCCGGCGTGGGTCGTACTGCTCCAGCTTCAGGAGCGCCGACAGCATGCCGTCCTGGGCTGCGTCGTCGGCGTCATCGGGGTCGCCCAGCACGGCGCGCGCCACGCGGCGCGCGGTGGCCGCGTAGCGCTCGACGAGCGTGCCGAACGCCGCGCGGTCGCCGGCCAGCGCGTGGGCGACCAGGTCCGCTTCGTTCTGCTGACCTATACGCGCGGCCTCCCCCGGGGGTTGGGGGAGGGGGGCAGGGGGGTCAGGGGGGTCAGTCATCGTCGGGTTCGCGGGTGCGCCGCCGCTCGAGGGCATACAGCCCGAAGCCGATGGCCAGCCAGAAGGTTCCCGCGGCGAGCACGATGCTCATGATGCGGGGAAAGGCGCGCAGCAGCCCGGCGCCGCCCGCGAGGGTGAGCGCTGCCG
>QHTX01000088.1:9393-12591 GCA_003220975.1 Gemmatimonadota bacterium
CGTAGCCCGAGCGCTTGTGGCGAGTCCCGGGCCGCACCGCCGCGTCCCCCCTGCCGGTCGCGGGCGCACCGACGAGTCGCGGCGGTAGCGGAACGCGGCGCGCCCGGAGCACGATCTCGCGGCTCGCCGCGAGGTCGCGGCGGAACTGCGCGGCCAGCTCGCGCGTCAGTTCCTCGCACTCGGCCACGAGATCGAGCTCGTAGTTCGTGAGCAGGCTCGAGACGTTCAGGTTGCTCGAGCCGACGCGCGCCCAACGGTGGTCCACGAGCATCGTCTTCGCGTGGATCATCGGGCCCTGGTACTCGAAGATCCGGACCCCGGCGCGCAACAGCTCGCGATAGCCGACGCGGGTGAAGTTGCGGAGCACCGGTAGGTCGCTCGTTCCCGGGACGAGCACACGCACGTCCACGCGGTCCCGTGCCGCGTCCAATAGGCTGGCGTACAGCGGTGGGGGGGCGATGAGGTAGGCGTCCGTGATCCACAGCCGCTCGGCGGCGGCCGCGGCGAGCAGCTGCACTGCGCGGTACACGCGCGCCTGGCCGGGCACGCCCTCCACCATGCGCGCGATCGAAGTGCCGCACGGCTCGGGATCGGTGACGGGCTCGTCCGACGGCAGCTCGCCGCCGGCGCGCCGCCAGATGCGGGCGAACGCGCGATCGAGCGCGGCCGCCCCCGGTCCGCACACGCCGACCATCGTGTCGCGCCAGGGACGGCGGTGCCGCGCCGGGTCGCCGGCCCACTCGTCGCCGATACACAGCCCGCCCAGTATCGCTCGCGTGCCGTCGGTGACCAGCAGCTTGCGATGGTCCCGCACCACGAGGTCGAGGGGATGCCCTGAGAGGAGCGGGTGAAACGCGCGCACCTGGGCGCCGGCCTGCGCGAGGTGCCGCCAATAGCGGTGCGACGTGCCGATGGAGCCGAGCGCATCGTATAGCACCCGCACGGCGACCCCCGCCCGCGCCCGCTCCGCGAGCGCCTCCGCGAACCGGCGCCCGGTGCGGTCGTCGCGGATGATGTAGTTCTCGAAGTGGACCGCGCGACGAGCGGTGGCGATCTGCTCGAGCATCGCCTCCAGGGCGCGGGCGCTGTCGGGGTGATGCTCGAGCCGATTCCCGCCGATCGGCCGAGCGCCGGAGGCCCGGTCGACCGCATGGCCCAGCTCGTCGCGCGCGGGGAGCGGCGCTCTGCCGCGCGCGCGCCGGGTGGGAGCGCTCACCCCACGGGCGCGCCGGCGGGCGGAGCGCCCAGCCCCAGCGCGCCTTCGACCGGACGCAACGCCCGGATCACGAACGCAATGTGCTCGTCCAGCGGCACGCCCAGCTCCTCGGCGCCCTGGCGCACCTCGTCACGGTTCACGCCGCGCGCGAACGCCTTGTCCTTGAGCTTCTTCCTCACCGACGAGACCTCCAGGTCGCCGAAGCTCCGGGACGGACGCACCAGCGCGCACGCGACGAGGAAACCGCACAATTCGTCGACCGCGAACAGCGCCTTGGCGAGCCCCGAGTCCCGCGGCACGCCCGAGTAGGTCGCGTGCCCGAGGATGGCGCGGCACAACGGCTCCGCGAGCCCGCGCTCGCGCAGCAACTGCACGCCCCACGCCGGGTGACCCTCGGTCGGTGAGTGCTCGTGGTTGGGGAATTTCTCGTAGTCGAAGTCGTGCAGCAGCCCCACCGTCCCCCACGGCTCCGGATCCTCGCCGTGCTTTACGGCATAGGCGCGCATCGCTGCCTCCACCGCCAGCATGTGCTGGCGCAGCGCGGGAGACTGGGTGTGCTCGTGCATCAGCTGTAGGGCCTCGTCGCGGGTCATGGCTCCCTCCCCGGGCTGCGCCCGGGGTTAGCCGAGCCGCGCGGGCTCCGTGTCAACGTTCCAGCGTTCGGCCCACAGCTCGGCCATGAGGAGCGGCCACAGCTTGCGGGCGTGGTTGCGCTTCCCGGACCGGTGCTCCGCGAGGAGACGCGCCAGCGGCGCGTCGGGATACAGGCGGGGGGCGCGCAGGTAGCGGTCGGCGAGGGACGCGAGTCCCGTGTTGAGCCAGCGCGCCACGGGCACCGACAATCCGCGTTTGCGCCGGTCGATCACGTCGCCGGGCACGAGCCCGCGCGCCGCTTCCTTCAATATCGCCTTGGTGGTGAGCCCGCGCACCTTGAGCGCGGGCGGCGCGGGAAGCACCAGCTCCATCACTTCACGATCGAGGTACGGCGCCCGCGCCTCGATCGAGGCCAGCATGGTGCCGCGGTCCACCTTCACCAGCAGGTTGTCGGGCAGGTAAGAAACGAAGTCGAGCCACAACAGGCGGTTCAGCGACGGAGGGGGGGCCGCCGGAAACGCGCTCAGCAGGTCCGTCGCCCACGCGACCGCGGCCGCGTCGGGCCCGAGCGCGCCGAACCACGTGAGCTGCCGCTCCAGCGGCGACAGCTCCGCTGCCGCGACGAACTGCTTCAACATGAACTCGAGGGTCACCTTGCCGGTCGAGCTGGGCAGGCGGTTCACGAGCGCCCGCACGAGGCTCCGGCCCGGGATCCGGCGGTACCATCCCGCCGCCTTGTGACCGAGATACGTCGGGTAGCCGCCGAACAGCTCGTCCGCGCCCTCGCCCGAGAGCACGACCTTGACGTGCTCGCGGGCGGCGGCGGCGAGGAGGTACGTCGGCAGGATCGCGGGGTCGCCCACGGGCTCGGCGAGCGAGCCCGTGACCACGTCGAACGCGCGCTCGAGCGCGGCGTCGTCCGCCGTGACGACGTGATGGATGGTGCGGATGTGATGGGTCACCGCCTCGGCGTGCGGGCTCTCGTCGTAGCCCGGCTCGGTGAACCGAACCGAGTAGGTGTGGATCTGCTCGCCCGCCTTGACCCGCGCCGCCGCAGCGGCGAGGAACGAGGAGTCGAGCCCGCCGCTCGTGAAGACGCCCACCGGCACGTCCGACATCAGCTCGCGCTCCACCGCGCGGAGCAAGACCGTGCGCACCGTCGCGGCGCCGTCGAGGCGGGAGGGTCGCGCCGCGGCGGCGGCGGCCTGCCAGTAGCTGCGGAGCGTGACGCCCGTGTGGTCCGCCAAGAGCACGTGCGCGGGCGGGAGCTTTGCGATGCCGGCGAACATGGTGTGCGGGGCGGGGACGTAGCCGAGCGCCGCATAGAGGGCCGCCGCCGTGCCGTTCACGCGCCGCGCCTGGTCGGGGTAGACGAGCAGCGCCTGGAT
>QHTX01000088.1:12616-14549 GCA_003220975.1 Gemmatimonadota bacterium
GGTCCAGAACAGCGGCTTCTCCCCGGCGCGGTCGCGCGCCAGCACGAGCCGCTCGCGCCCATCGTCCCACACGGCGAGGCCGAACATCCCGTCGAGCCGGCTCACGGCGTCGGCGCCCAGGCGCTCGTACAGCGGGACGATCGTCTCGATGTCCCCCGTCGAGCGGAACGGGTAGCCGGCCTGGGTGCACTCGCGACGCAGCTCGGGCGCGTTGTAGATCTCGCCGTTGCACACCATCCAGATCGAGCGGTCGGGGTTTTGGAACGGCTGGTCCCCCGTCGTCAGGTCCATAATGGCGAGGCGGCGCGCGCCGAGCCGGGCGCGCTCGTGACCGACGATCTGCTCACCGTCCGGGCCGCGGTGGGCGAGGGTCGCCGCCATCGCGCCGACGCAGTCCGGATACTTGAGCGGCGCGTGCCGGAGGGAGACCGCGCCGAAGATGCCGCACATCCCTCACCCCCCGGCCCCCTCTCCACGTTGTGGAGAGGGGGAGGACTTCGCGTCGGGGGTGAGGGGGTGAGGCCGGCACGGCCCGTACGCGGCGTAATGGTTGTCCGCGGCGAGGAGGGGCAGCGCGGCGCCAAGCGCGGCGCGCACGTCGCGGTTGTTCGCGGTCGCGACAAACACCGTGGGCAGGGGCGCCAAGCCCCTGCGGGCAAGAGCGGCGAGCCCGGCACCGTGCGGTACTGCTCGTGGTACTGCGCGATGTAGTTGCTCGTCAGCTCGGACGCCGTCGCCGTCGCGACCGCGACCGGTCGCCCGAGGTAGAACGGGAGGGACGGCGGGAAGGCTGCGACGCCGAGCACGGCGCCGGCGTCACCGGCCCGCGCGAGCGTGGCGACGGCGGCGCCGGCCACGGCGGCGGACGAGCGGTCCTCACCCACCGCGGCGAGCAGCGGCCCGCTCACGAACGGAATCGCCGCCACGACGATGGCATAGCCTGCGATCGTGAGGCGCCCAATCCCGCGCAGGGCGCCGTCGCGCACGAGCACGGCCGAGAGCAGCACGACGAGCCCGAGTGCGACGGCGGTGGGCGGGATGGCGGCCTTCTCGGCCGGGGTGAGGTCGAGCGGCGCCGGGAGCCAGCGCGTGAGGGCGACGAGCCCCATTCCGGCGACGAGCGCGATCACCGCGTACGCCCGCGTCGCGGCGCCGATGCCGCGCGTGACGATGCTGCGCGTCGCGCCGAGCGCGAACGCCGGCATGAGCGGCAGCACGTACTGCGGCAGCTTCGACTGGTTGAGCGTGAGAAACAAGAGCGGGACGATCACCCAAGATGTGAGAAGCAGCGGCTCCCGCGCCGCCGGCTCGCGCCGGGCACGCCACAGGTCGCGTGCGCGCCCCACGCCCGCGAGGGCCGGCACGATCCACGGGAACGCGGCCACCGGCAGGATCGGCAGATAGTACCAGAACGGCGCTGTCCGATGAAAGCTCGACGTGGTCATCCGCTGGAAAGTCTCGCGCACGAACACGTAGGAAGGGAACTCCGGGTGGCGGAGCGTGACCGCGAGGAACCACGGCAGCGTGACGAGCGCGAACACGGCGAGCCCGCGCCAGGGGAACAAGCGTCGCACCGGGGAGCCGGTCGCGAGCGCGTGGGGCACGACGGCGAAGAGGACGAGCGCCAGAGCGATCGGTCCCTTGGTGAGCGTGGCGACGCCGAGCGCGGCCCACGCGGCGATCGCCCGGCCCTCGAAGAAGAAGAGGATGGCGGCCGTCGTGCACAGAGTGAGCGTGCTATCGAAGATCGCCGCGCGCGCGTAGGCGAGCGGCAGCACCATGGTGGCGTAGGCGAGCCCCGCGAGCCAGCCTGCGTCCTCGCCCCAGCGCCGACGCGCGAACCACACGAGTAGCGCGATGGTGGCGAGCGTGGCGAGGTACGCCGGCAGGCGCGCCGCCAGCTCCGTCGGGCCGAGCAGCGCCATGACCCCCG
>QHTX01000088.1:14646-35399 GCA_003220975.1 Gemmatimonadota bacterium
GCGTTGCGGCCTTCGTCGGGATCGAGCAGGCGGTAGCCGCGCAGGTTCCAGGCGAGCGCGACCGCGGCGACGAGCACGAGTAGCCGCAGACCGGCGAGCGGCCGTGACGGCACCGGGGGGGCGGGGGCGGGGGCGGGCGCGGTGTGAATACGCTGGGCGTGTGGTTGATCGAGCAAGGGCGGTAAAGCTATTCGGGCGTGCGTGGGAGTGCTAGGTTAGCGGCCGTCCCCAAAGCGTTCGCGTTGAGGTATGGAGGGCCCATGTCACGAATCCTTCGGGCCACACTCTTCCCGCTACTGCTCCCGATCGCGCTTCTCGCGCAGCAGCAGCTTCGGAACACGACTGCATATACGACGGCCGCGGTTCGACTGCGTGCGCTACCAGCCGTGGGTGCGCGCATGCTGGCCGCACTCCCGGCCGCGGCCCGGGTCCACGTCTCATCCTGCTCCCAGGGATGGTGCAGCGTTGCCACGGATAGCGTGGCCGGTTATCTGGCCGAGGAGTTCCTCACCCTTCACGCGCCGCAAGCACCCGCCTCGGCCGGCCGCGGTTATATCAATTCGCGCGGCCAGTGGGTCCCGTCGCCTACCCGAACTGCCAACGACAGTCCGCCGCCTGGTGCCACGGCTCGCTGCCGCGACGGCACGTACAGCTTCAGCCAGTCGCGACGCGGGACGTGCTCGCATCACGGTGGGGTAGCGCGGTGGCTGACGCCGTGATGCCCTTCCCTGACGGGTTTGCGACCGCTCGACTGCGAGCGGAACGTCTGACCCCCGAGCACTTCGCCGAGTTGCGCCGCATGGATCGCGACCCGGAATTCATGGCCATGCTGGGTGGCCCCCGGGACGATGCGCAGACGGCGGCGTATCTTGCCCGCAACTTGCAGCATTGGACCGACTACGGGTTCGGCCTCTGGATCCTGCGGGAGTCGCAACAGAACCGTGTCGCCGGCCGCGCCGTGCTCCGGCACCTCCTCCTGGAGGGGAGCGACGAGGTCGAGGTGGGCTATGGCTTCCATCCCGAATTTTGGGGCCGCGGCCTCGCGACGGAGATTGCGGCGGCCTGCGTCCGCTTCGGACTCGAGGAGCTAGGCCTACCTTCCATTGTGGCCATAGCCCTCCCAGCGAACCTCCGCTCGCAGCGCGTCATGACCAAAGTGGGGCTTGTCTATGAGCGCGGGGTGACCCATGACGGGCTCGCCCATGTGCTGTTCCGCTCCCGGTCACGCGCGGTAGCGGGCAGGGCCTAGGTCTAACCGGTCAACGGTCGCGTCCATCGTGTGCGGTGGCGAGCTCGCGACCGTTGCCGGGCCGCGCTGCGTCCCGCATGTTTAGCCGCCTCGGCTCCCCGCAACGTCGCGACCCCGCGAGCCTCGCCTTCGCCGTCGCGTCTTCGACGCCCTTCGATCCCGAGACCCACGACGCACGATGGCCGGGAGCTTCACTTTCGACCGGAGGTCGGCCATGTCGCTCGATGGGAAGCACGCGCTAGTGACGGGAAGCTCGCGCGGGATCGGCAGGGGGATCGCGCTCAAGCTGGGCGGCAAAGGCGTCAAGGTCGCGATCCACTATCACAAGAACGAAGCCGCGGCCAAGGACACCCTCGCCAAGCTGCGGAAGCTCGGCTCCGACGGCATCATCATTCAGGCCGACATCTGCCGCCCCGAAGAGGTCAGCCGGTTGTTCGGGCGGGTCAAGAGCGAGTTCGGTAAGCTCGACGTGTTCGTCAGCAATGCGCGACCCGACGTGCCCGAGTTCTACCAGGGCCCGATGAACATCACGTTGGACCAGTGGGACACGGCCCTGAATTCCCAGGCGAAGGCGTTCCTGGTGGCGGTGCGCGAGGTGTGCCGCATGATGGACGACGGCGGGAGGATCGTCGCGATCACGTACGCGCCGGGCGGACGCACGGGCAGCTGGCAATCGTGGGTCGGCATGGGCGCGGCCAAGAGCGCCATGGAATCGTTGTGTCGCTACTTCGCCGTAGCGCTCGCGAAACGGGGGATCACGGTGAACGCCATCAGCCCGGGGTGGATCGAGGACAGCGTGCTCAACACGCTGCCCGACGCCGTGCAGGAGATGGTGCGGACGTGGCACCGGGGGGGATGGACGCCGATGGGCCGGCTCGGCACGCCGGCCGACATCGGCAACGCCGTGGCCCTGCTGTGCTCGGAGGAGGCCGGCTGGATCACGGGTCAGGTCATCGCGGTGGACGGCGGCTCGTCGCTGATGGACGCGGGGCTGCCGCTCGAGATCCAGCGAGGCTAGCCGGCATCTAGTGCTGCGGGCGCGGGGCGGCGAGAGTTCGACATGGCCCGAGTCCTGATCATCGACGACGACGTAACGCTCCGACAGGTCCTGACGAAGCACCTGGAGCGCGCCGGCCATGACGTCCGGCAGGCCGCGCGGGGCGACGAGGGGATCCGGGCGTACCAGCGCCGCGCCGCGGACGTGGTGATCGTGGACATCCTGATGCCCGGGCAGGGTGGACTGCAGACGATCGACCAGCTGCGCCGCGCGGCGCCGGCGGTGAAGATCGTCGCGATGTCCGGCGCGACACGCGCCGGATCGCTCGATGTCGCAGGGCACGCGACGGCGCTCGGCGCCGACCACTTTCTCAGCAAGCCGTTCGAGGCCGCCGAGCTGGTGACGCTGGTCGCCACGTTGCTCGGGCCGACGGAAGGGCAGGCGCCCTGACTCCGGTCGCATTTTCGTCCGGTCGTGCCGCAAAAACGCCCTAGTGGGGCACTTGCCGTGGCTGCATCTTCAGGGTGGTAACGTTGGAGACCGGAGTTCGCCCATGGCCAGTCCCGACATTGACTCCGAACTGCAAGACCGTCCCTACTCGGGTGTTGCCTTCAAGGCATCGCACAACGCCTATATCGCCGAGAAACCACCGTTGGCGGTGCAGTTGGAGTGGGATCAGGGAACTCCGTCCCGCGGCGCGTGCCGCGGGGTCGAGTTGGACCTCATTCAGGACGCCGACTCGTGGCGCTGGTCGGTCGCTCATGGGGGTAGCTACAGCAACGGGGCCGAACACCAGCTCAGCTCCTACCTGGGGCAACTTCGCCAGTGGTCGCTTGCGCAGAACCAAGACCATGGCCCCATCCTCGTTCATCTCGAACTGAAGAACACGGCGCTGGCGGATGGACAGTTTCCCGCCGCCATCGATGCATACATCGGCGACGCGCTGTCCGGTGCGCACCTCTATGCCGCGAGCACCCTGCTCGGCGACGCTCCTTCGTTGCTCGCCGCCGCCCGGGAGCGGCACTGGCCCAGTCTCGCGGCCCTCCAAGGGCACTTCCTGTTCTGTATCACCGGCGGTCAGGTGCAGCGCACGGCCACGTACCTTACCACCAGCCCCGAAGCGCGTCTCTGTTTCTGCGACCGCGACATCAACGATATTCTGGACAGCGGCGCCGCCTTGAACGCCGCAGACGAGCCCAACCGCCTGTTCTACAACTTCGCCGCCGTGAGGTCGGCGTCCTTGCCCGGACGGTCCGGTCTCCCTGACGGCGAATCCGTGATCCTCCGGGCCTACGAGGTTCAGGACTGGGAGACGTGGGGCAATTGTCGCAACCGTGGCGTGAACGTGCTCGCCACGGACCAGATCTTGTATGCGCCCTTCGCCACCGTCGGCCCCTCGCCCTATGCGGTCGCCCCGGGGGAGGGCGCGGGCTAGAGCGGCACCCGCGGCGCGACGAAACTGATGAAGACCCTTCCCGCTGTCGCCGGGTCGCTGGTGGGGCTGCTGGCGGTCCTGTCCCTCCCCGGCCCGGAGCCGCCGGTCGCGCCCGCGCCGGCGCGCGGCCACGGTTTCGCGTGGAACCAGGACGCCTTCTGGCGCTCGCTCGAAAAGACCTACGGGGACGCCCGCGCCGTCGGCTGCCGCGCGGCAGACCCCGTGGCCGCCCGCGAGCTTTCGGCCTTGGGCTCCACCGCCGACCGGCTGCTCGGCGCGCCGCTCGATCCGGGTGCGGCGGTGCTGGACTCGGTCGAACGCCGGTTCTTTACGCTGGCGCCGCTCGTCGCGGCGTGCCCGCGCCATCTCGGGGACTACGTCCGACTTTCCGGCCGCCTGCGGGAGGCGATCAAGTGGCAGTCGCGTCGCTGGGACGTCGCGGGCGATGCGGCGCGCGCGCGGCTGTACCGCTCCCTCTACGGGCTGCGCGGCGCCGTGGAAGAGGTGATGCTGCACCACCCCGACAGCGTCACCGCGCTGCTCGACGGCCGTCACGAGCCCTCGGCGACGCCCGCGACGACGGTGCAGGGCGTGGAGATCCACTCGGGAGACATCCTGGTCTCGCGCGGCGGCTACCCGACGTCGGCGCTCATCGCCCGCGGCAACGATTACCCCGGCAATTTCTCGCACATCGCGTTGGTGCACGTGGACAGCGTGTCGCACGTCGCGTCTGCGATCGAAGCCCACATCGAGCGCGGCGTGGCCGTGTCCACCGCGGACGAGTACCTGGGCGACAAGAAGCTGCGGATCATGGTGCTGCGGCTGCGGGCCGATCTGCCGCAGCTCGCCCGCGACCCGCAGCTGCCGCACCGGGCCGCGGCGCTCGCGCTCGAGCGCGCGCGGTCGGGGCGCATCGGCTACGACTTCGAGATGGATTACACAGATGCGTCGCGGCTCTTCTGCTCCGAAGTCGCGTCGTCGGTCTACCGCGAGCTGGGCGTGACGCTGTGGACCGGGCTGTCGACGATCTCGGGGGCCGGGCTGCGCCGCTGGTTAGCGTCCTTCGGGGTGCGCCACTTCGAGACGCAGGAACCGTCCGATCTGGAATACGATCCCCAGCTGGTCGTGGTGGCGGAATGGCGCGACGCCGCGACGCTCAGGAAGGATCACATCGACAACGCGGTCATCGACGCGATGCTCGAGGGCGCCCAGGCGGGGGACGCGCTCTCCTATGCCTGGTACCGCTTGCCGGTCGCCCGGTTGGCCAAGGCGTACAGCTGGACCGTCGGGCGCTTCGGCGCACAGGGCCCGGTCCCAGAGGGGATGTCCGCCCGGGCCGCCCTCCGGAACGGCGCCTTCTCCGACCGCCAGAGCCAGATCGCCGCCCGAGTCACGGAAGCGGCGGCGCGTCTGACCAATGAGCAGGGATATCCGCCCCCGTACTGGGTGCTGCTCGACCTCGCCCGCCGGGAAAAGGCCGCGTCCGACCGCGGCTAGGTCGAGCGCAGCTGCGCCCCGACGGGCAGCTTGCGGATGCGCTTGCCGGTGGCGGCGAAAATGGCATTCGTCACCGCGGGCATCACCGCCGATGTCCCGGGCTCGCCAATGCCTCCCGGTGGCTCCGTGCTCTTCACCAGGTGGACGTCGATCACGGGCGCCTCGTTGATCCGCAGCATCCGATAGTCGTTGAAGTTGTGCTGCTCGACGCGGCCGTTCTTGATCGTGATCTCGCCGAACAGCGCCGCGGTGATCCCGAAGATGATCCCGCTCTCCATCTGCGCCCGCACGGTGTCCGGGTTCACGATGATCCCGCAGTCCACCGCGCAGACCACACGGTGGACCCGCACGTCGCCCGCGCTCGAGACCGACACCTCGGCGACCTGGGCGATGTATGTCTCGCCGAACGCGTGTAACAGCGAGATCCCGCGGCCGCGGCCGGCCGGCAGCGGCTGGCCCCACCCCGCCTGCTCGGCGGCGAGCTCGAGCACCGCCTTGGCACGCGGCGACTGGTCGAGGAGGACGCGACGGTACTCGAACGGGTCCTGCTTCGCGGCCGCCGCCAGCTCGTCGATGAAGCTCTCGACCACGAAGATGTTGTGCGTGGGCCCCACGCCGCGCCAGAACGCCGTGGGAATCCCCGGCGGCTCCTGGCGGACGTACTCCACCCGGATGTTGGGCAGCGCGTAGGGCGGGTCCGCCGCGCCTTCGACCGCATCGACATCGAGGCCCTTCACCATGGCGACGAGTTGATGCAGCCCAGCCGCCCGCATCACCCGCAACGTCTTGGGGAAGAGCTCACTGACGACGCGCGCCATGATCGAAGAGCCAGCGACGCGATGCGTCCAGGCGATCGGCATGCCGCGCTCGTTCAGCCCGGCGGCGAGTCGGTCGTAATAGTACGGCCGGTACATGTCGTGCTGGATGTCCTCTTCGCGGGTCCACACCACTTTCACCGGGCCGGCAACCTGCTTCGCGATCCGCACCGCCTGGATGATGAAGTCCACCTCGAGCCGCCGGCCGAAGCCGCCGCCCAGCAGGTGGTTGTGGACTCGGACCTTGCTCTTCGGCAGCCCGGTCAGCTTCGCGGCCGCGGTCTGGGCGAAGGTCGGCACCTGCGTCCCCACCCAGATGTCGCAGCCGTCGGGTCGGACGTGGACGGTGCAGTTCGCGGGCTCGAGCGTAGCGTGTGCGAGGAACGGCACCTCGTACACCGCCTCGACCTTCTGCGCGGCGCCCGCCATGGCCTTGGTGACGTCGCCGTCGTTGCGCGCCACGACGCCCGGCTGCGCGGCCGCCACGGCCAGCTGCTGTACGATGTCGGCGGTGGTGAGCTTGGCGTTGGGGCCTCGTCCCACTGGATCGTGAGCGCGGCGAGGCCCTGCTTCGCCGCCCACATATGCTCGGCGACCACGGCAACGGCGTCGTCGAGCCGCACCACCTGGTGCACGTCCTTGATCGTCTTTGCCTTGCTGTCGTCCACGCTCGCGAGCTTGCCGCCGAACACGGGACAGGCCGCCACGGTGGCGACCTTCATCCCGGGGACCTTCACGTCGATGCCGAACTGCGCCGCGCCGTTGACCTTGTCGGGGCCGTCGAGCCGCTTCGCGGGTGTGCCGATCAGCTTGAAGTCCTTCGGGTCCTTGAGCGGGACCGTGCGCGGCACCGCCAGAAGAACCGCGGCGTCCACCAGGGCGCCGTAGCTCAAGCGGCGGCCGGACGCCCCGTGGATCACCTCGCCCCGGGCGGCGTTGCACGAGCTCGGATCGACCTTCCAGGTCTGCGCGGCGGCGGACACCAGCATGGTGCGCGCCGTGGCACCGGCCCGGCGCAACTGCTCCCAGTTGCCGCGCACCGACGTCGAGCCGCCCGTCTCCTGGACGCCGAAGAGCGGCTCGGCGTAGCGCGCGTCGTCGGGCGGGGCATGCTCGAGTTGCACCTGAGCGAGATCCACTTCCAGCTCCTCGGCGAGCAACATCGGCATGGACGTGTACGTCCCCTGGCCCATCTCGACCTTGTGCATGATCAGCGTGACGCGACCGTCGCGGTCGATGCGGATGAACGCGTTGGGGGCGAAGCTGGCTGGCGGGGGCGTGCGCGCGGCCATGGCCCGTCGCAGCGGCGCGGGCAGAGTGAAGCTCAAGAGCAGGCCGCCGCCGGCGGCGGCCCCGACCTTTACGAAGGTGCGACGAGAAACGGTGCTCATGCGCCGGCCGGTTTCGCCGCCTGCTTGATGGCGGCGCGGATGCGCGTGTAGGTGCCGCAGCGGCAGATGTTGCCCGCCATGGCCCCGTCGATGTCGGCGTCGGTGGGGTGCGGCTTGCGCGCCAGCAGCGCGGCGGCCGACATGATCTGGCCGGACTGGCAGTAGCCGCACTGGACCACCTCCAGATCGAGCCAGGCTTGCTGGATCTTCTTGCCGGCGGGCGTGTCGCCGATCGCTTCGATGGTCGTGATGTTTCTGCCGGTGACGGCGGCAACCGGCGTGACGCAGGAGCGGGTGGGTTGGCCGTCGAGATGGACGGTACAGGCGCCGCACAGCGCCATACCGCAGCCGAACTTGGTGCCGGTCAGCCCGATCACGTCGCGCAGCACCCAGAGCAAGGGCATGTCCGGCGGCACGTCGACCTGATGGGCCTGACCGTTGATTTTCAGCGTGACCATGATCGTCTCCCGCGGCGTTGGGTGTGCTACGGAGCCGGCCACCACGCCGGCGAGCCGACCCCGAACAGCGCGCCGAGCCCGGCGCCCAGTGCCGCGCCGACCAATGTTGTCACCGGGACCACGGCCGCCGAGGACCTCGTGCAATAATCCCCGCCAAAGCCGGGGTAGGCGACGCAGGTCTGGCCGGCGAACGCGAGCCCCAGTGCGAGCCCGAGGGTGCCGCCGACGCCCGCGCCGATGAGGGCGCCGCGCCCGGCGTGATTGCCATGCGGCACCTCGATGGCCCGCACGTCGGTCACCGGCGTGCGGAACTGGCACACGGCGCGCGGTACCCCGCAATCGCGGTGGAACGGCGGGCGATAGACGATGACGCCGGACTCCGGAGCAAACGTCGTCACCAGCTCGGCCTCGACGCGGCTGCCCTGCACGAGGTGCAGTCGCACGACACTGGCACTGTCGAGCGGGCGAGTGACGAGGGCCTGTTGGGCGGAGGCAGCTGGAACTGCGAGCAACGCGAGTGCGGTGACGGTCTCAATGCATGGTGGACGCATCGCTCCCTCCCGATGGACTGGGAAGTTGACTCACGGTGACCGGAACGGAGGCTGCCTGCTCACCGTCGATCGTGATGTCGAAACGATACAACCCCGCATGCGGGAACGGAACGTCGAACACGAGGATCGCGCCGGCCTCGATCTCCGTGACCCCCGCCGGCGGCTCGGCGAAGTTGACGTTGCCGTTGCCTCCCAGGATCTCGACGTCCTGCTCGTCGANTCCAGCAGACGGATCTGCACCTGGTGCTCACCGATCTCGGTGCGCTTGCCCTTGAGGCGCAGCACCAGATGCAGGCGCGGGTGCATCGCGGGAAACTGCTGCACCCAGATGTGCTGGAAGATCCCCAGGACGGAGAGCTTGCCGGCCTGGTCCACCAGGGCGTAGTCGGCGATGACGGCGAAGTCGAGATGCATGGGAGTCGTCAGTCGTCAGTCATCAGCGACTGGCGACTGAGAGCTGACGACCGATCACTTTCTCGAGAACGGAATCGACGCCCGCGTGCGCTCCCATTCCAGCGCCAATACGCCGCCGCCCTTCCCCCTCGGCTCGATCGCGATCGTGAACTGCTCCACGGGCCGCGTGAGCGGCTCCACCTTCATGTCCAGGCGGGCGAAGTCGTACTGCGCGTCGTAGTCGGTGCCCCACTGTCCGGTGTTCCGGTTAACGATGAGCTTCCACCCGGAGGGCGCGGGGATCGTCCAGAGACTGTACTTCCCGGCTGGCAGCCTCGTCCCCGCCACGATCAAGTCGGCGTCCGTTTCCAGCACGGTCGCCGCGTTGGCGCCGGTGCGCCACACCTGGTTCCACGGCACCACGCCGCCGAAGATCACGCGGCCGCGCGCCGAGGGCCGGCTGTAGCGCACGGCGACGGCGGCGCCAGCCACGGTGGCCTTCACCGAGTCGCCCGGTGACAGGGACCCGAGCGAGCGCGGCGCGAACGCCTTGCCCATGCCCGCGAAGTCGAGGCCCTGCACCCGCTGGACCGTAACCTGCATGGTGCTGCCACCGCCGTCGTCCACGCGCATCCGCAGCAGGCCGAGGGGCCCGAGCAGGATCGTCATCGAGTCGCTCCCGACCCGGCTCAGCTCGACCGTCCACGGCTCGTCGTTGCCGAGTTGCAGCATCGCGGTGGTGTAGTGATCGCCGCCCGCGGCCCGCGCCCGGCGCGCGACTTCCTCCACCAGTCCCCAGCCCTGGTTGATGTAGGGCAGCGCACCGGCGCCGACCTTCACTCGCTCGGTCAGGGTGCCGTCGCCGCGTGGCCGCGTGACGATGGCGCTGTCGCCGCGGAACTCGACCGTCGACCGTGACTCCTGCGGCCCCGGTCCGCCCGAGACGTTGTGCGAGACCAGCTCGAACCGCTCGAGGGCGCCTCCGGCGCCAAAGCTCGCCGTGTAGATGCGGTGCACGGTGCGCGGGCTGCGCACCACCTGCTCGCCCTGGAGCCGGTCGGCGGTGCGCGTGTACTGCTCGATCGCCAGCGTATCGTTGCCGAGTCGCACGACGAACTGGCCGCTCTGGGCGGCGAGCGCCGCGGGCCCGAGGAGCGCAGCGGCGCACAACAGGGGAAGGGGAAGTCTCCGGATCATGGCTGTTTCTCGGTGAGGGGCCGATCGGCGAAGTGGCGCGCCACGGCGGTGATGTCCAGCGCCGCGACGCGCTCGGCGGTGAACGGGCCGGAGCGGCCCCTGCCGCTCACGGCGAGGATGTTGCCCGCCGCATCCACGCGGACGCGCAGCGGAGGATCGGCGCCGATCGCGACCGCGAGCGAGTCGCCGGCACCGCCGGTCACCGTCGCCGCGACCGGGGCGAGGCTCGCGAGCGGCAGGAGCTGCGCCACGTACGGCGCGCGGCCCATCCGGCGGGCCTGGCGCGTGACGAGCTCGAGGAGCGCGTACGACTGGTTGACGAACGGGATCGCGCCGCCCGGAATGACCAGGCGCTGCGAGCGGCTCGAGTCGCCGATCACGAGCTCGATGACCGCGGTGTCGGCGTCGAAGCTCACCCGCAGCGTCTGCGGGCGCGCGTCCGGCGTCGCGGCCGGCCGGCCGGCGAGCTCGTAGCGCACGACGCCTCCGCGGCGGTCGAGCGTGGCGGTGAAATGGCGGATGGTGGTGACGCGCGCCGCCCGGAACACCTGGTCCCCGGCGAGCGTGTTGCCGCTCAACCGGTACTGCTCGACGAGCAGCGTGTCGTCTCCGAGGCGCACGACGAACGCGCCGTCCTGGGCCGCGAGCGGCGCAGCCGCGAGCACGAGCACGGTCGCGAAGGTCGCTCTCATCGGACCCGAATCGACTTCACTTCGTCGTTCTGCGCAATCTTGTTCACGACGTCCAGCCCCTTCGTGACCTGTCCGAAAACGGTGTGGACCCCGTCAAGGTGCGGTTGGGGCGAGTGGCAGATGAAGAACTGACTCCCGCCGGTGTCCTTGCCGGCGTGCGCCATCGAGAGCGTGCCCGCGAGGTGACGGTGGACGTTCTTCGCCGTCTCGCACTTGATGGTGTAACCGGGCCCGCCGGTGCCGACCCGCCCCTTACCGGTCTTCGAGTAGGGATCGCCCCCCTGGATCATGAAGTTCGGGATCACCCGATGAAACCGGGTGCCGTCGTAGAAGCCCGCGTTCGCGAGCTTCTCGAAGTTCGCCACCGTGTTGGGCACCTCCTCGGCGAACAGCTCCAGCTCGACCGTTCCTTTCGCGGTCTCGACTATCGCCTGCTTGTTCGGCATGCCGTCTCCCAATGGATGGTTGTCATGTGAGCAGCTCCCGCAGGGCGTCCGGCGTGGTCACCGGGAGCGAGCACGTCGTCCCCACGCACACCGTGGCGGCCGGACGGTCGGCGACTTTCCGAACGACGACCTTGCGGGGTCGGAAAACCTGGAGTGCGAGCAGATGCATGTCACACGCCGCTCCCTCCCCCCTTGGCCCCAGCACCTCTACCCGGGTAGAGGGATTGACCGCCCAATCCACAGCCCGTAGGAGCGTAGCGCCGTACAGCGAGAGGTCGGCGGCGGCGCCCGCGAATGCCGCGAGCTGGCGGTCGAGCAGCCGGCGCCATTCCTGGTCGTCGGTCAGGGCCCACAGGCGGGCGAGCACGAGGCCCGCCACACCGTTCGGCGAAGGCGTCGGGGAGTCCTGGATCGGCTTCGCCCGTGTCGCGAGGTAGGTCGTCCCGCCGGTCGCTCGGGCGGGCGCCACATCGTAGAAGCCGCCCGCCGCGTCATCCCAATGCGCGCGGCCGCAGTAACGCATGACGGCGACGGCGCGCGTCAGCCATTCCGCGTCGCCCGTCGCTTCGTAGGCGTCGAGGAAGGCGGCGGCCGCGTGGATGTTGTCCTCCAGCAGGCCACCCGGCTTCGGACGCCCGATCACATGACCCATCCCCCGTCCCTCGTCCCACGCCTCGCGCCAGACCCGGTCCAGCACCCGGAGCGCAAGCTGATTGCACTCCGGCCGGTCCAGTACCGCGCCCGCGTGCAGAAACGCGGACGCCATCATCGCGTTCCAGTTCACGTAGGGCGTCGTGTCGACGTATGGCGCCTGCCGGGCGCCGCGCGCCGCCTTGAGCCGCCGCAGCGCGTCCCGCAGGATCGGCCATTCGTCGTCGCCCGCCGGGTCGCGCTTCCACCACAGCACGTTCTTGCGCGGGTTGTGATGCATTTCCCCTTCAGCCTCGACGTCGTACACGTGACGTATCACGTGATACGCCTTCTCGTCTTTCAATGCGTCTCGCACTTCCTCGGGAGTCCAGGTCCAGTAGTCGCCGTCGTCGCCCACCCCGACGTCCGCGTCCTGCGAGGTGTGGAACACGCCGCGCTCCCCGTCCGACAGCACCTCGAGCACCCAGTCCACGATTCCCCCGGTGACCTCTCGGAACAGCGGGTTGCCCAGGCCCGAGTAGCCGTTGAGATAAGCGTGCAGCAGCTCCGCGTTGTCGTACGCCATCTTCTCGAAGTGCGGCACGATCCAGTGCTCATCGACGGAGTAGCGGTGGAACCCGCCACCGACATGGTCGCGGATCCCGCCCTGCGCCATCGCGGTGAGCGTCTTCTCCACCACCTCGCGCATCCAGTCTTCCCCGGTGTCGCGCCAGCGGGCGAGGAGGAAGTCACACGCGGCGGGGTGGGGGAATTTGGGCGCGGTGCCGAACCCGCCGAAGCGGACGTCGAACAGGCGCGCCATCCGGCTCGCGGCCTCGTCCAGGATGGCCGGCGCGATCGTTCCGCCCTTCGCCTCGTTCAAGGACTCGGTCACGTGTTGCCGAATGGCTTTCGCATTTTCCGCCACCTTCTCGCGCTGCTGGCGGTAGATCCCGGCCACCTGCTTCAGGACGGAGACGAAGCCGGGCCGGCCGTAATGGTTGTCCTCGGGGGGAAAGTACGTGCCTCCGAAAAAGACCTCGCCCTCGGGGGTGAGGAAGGCGGTGAGCGGCCAGCCGCCCTGCCCGGTGAGCGCCTGCACGGCGCGCTGGTAGCGGGTGTCCACGTCGGGCCGCTCGTCGCGGTCCACTTTGATGCAGACGAAGGCGTCGTTGAGGAGCGTGGCGACCTCGGGATCGTCGTACGACTCGCCGTCCATCACGTGACACCAGTGGCACCACACGGCGCCGATGTCGAGCAGGATGGGCTTGTCCTCGGCGCGGGCGCGCGCGAAGGCCCCCTCGCCCCAGGGGTGCCAGTGCACCGGCTGATGGGCGGCAGACTTGAGATAGGCGGAGGGCTCGGTTGCGAGGAGATTCGGCATGGCCGATTAAATGTACCCGGGGCGGGTCCGGGATGGCTTGTCTCGTCTAGGTCCCGGGCTGAGAGCCCGGGCTCGGCCCTGAGTGCGTCCTTAAGGACGCAACCGCGCCGAGCGCGCCCTCTCAGGGCGCGGAAACAAAGTGCGCCAAGGTCCGGACCGTGGCTGCCGCGCCGAGCAGGAACGCCAGCGCCAGGTAGCCCATCACGACGCGCGTGTCGCCCAGCACGCAGCGGCTGCGGTGCAGGCCCCGCCGCCAGGCGCGATAGTAGGCGGCCAGTCCGAGGCCACCCATCGCGGCGACGACGACGGGCGGGCTCAGCGCCCAGGCGAGCAGGCCGATCGTCGTGAAGATGCAGAAGCGCAGCGGATCGTACGCGGCGGGGGGGGAGGTCGTCTCCATGAGATCTCCTAGACGGGCGGCGCCGCCAGCTCGAGCGGCCGAGCCGGGCTGCCCGCGCGCGCAGCCGGTTTCTGACGCGCCAACGCAGGCCACGCCTGCACGGCACAGAACGGGGCGCACTGATGCTGCGCATCGCTCTGCGTGCCGACGTGCACGCAGCACTGCAGCAAGCGCTCTTCCAGCATCGTGTCCATGTCCATGAACGGCTTGATCGTGATGCGCTTGATGCGCTCCCCGAAGAACCGGCGCATCCGGTCGCGCTGCCCCAGCAGGGCGCTCCCCGCGAGTCGCAGTAGCGTGCTCAGGCCGAGGTCGCAGTTCTCGCAAATGTTGCGGAACAGATCGGTGACCGTCGGGTCGGTCAGGGAGGTGCGCTCGCTCAGCAGCCCGAGGAACGATTGCTTGACGAGCTCCCGCAGCTGGGCCGGGATCTCGCGGTCGGCGATCCGGCTGCTCACGAGCTCGAGGTGCTGCTTCAGCCGGTCGTGGCCCACGATGGCGACGAGCGAGCGCCACTCACCGGCGTCCGTTTTCAGCATGTAGCCCACGCTGCAGCAGTGCGGGTGCGAGCACGGCAGGGCGGTCAGGTCGCGCCACGTGACGAGCCCGTCGGTCTGCGGACCGAGTCGGGCGAGCACGCCCGTGTGCGTGAGCCGGTTCCGGGGATCGAGCGCCGCCGAACGGCCCGAGCCGAACTGCGGCTGGATGGAGATGCCGCCGACGAACGGCGTGGCCAGCCCGTAGCGCACCACGGCGCCGATCTCGTCGTCGTTGACGCCCAGGGCGGCGGTCATGGTCAACGTCGTGAAGATGCCCGCTCCGCTGAGCCGCTCCACGGCCTCCCGTTTGACCCGCCGCAGATCCGCGTTGCGGTGATGCCGGAGCGTTTCCGGCTTGAAGCCGTCGAACTGCAGATAGATCTCGATGCGGTCGTTGTGACGGGTGAGGAAGTCAAGCAGCTCGTCGCTGCGCGCGATCTGGATGCCGTTCGTGTTGATGAGGATGCGGATGATGTCCCGCTCGAGCACGCGCTCCAGCAGCTCGAGCAGCCGGGGGTACACCGTGGGCTCGCCCCCGCTGATCATCAGCACGTCCAGCCGGCCGTGCTCGCGCGCCAGCCGCCGGTCGACGTTTTCGAGCACCTGGTCGAGCGGGACCACGCCGGTTAGCTGCGGCGACGAGTCCGCGAAGCACGTCGGGCAGCGGAGGTTGCACTGCTCGGTGATCTCTTCCAGCAGAATGCAGGTGTGCTGCGTCTGCATCTCGCCGAGCCCGCGCAGGTAGGCGGCGGGGACCGGATCGTAGTTCCCGAGTGTGTCCGGCGTGTGCACCTTGGTCGGCGCGGTCCATTCCTCGAGGTAGCGGAGGATCTCGGGGACTTCATCGTACAGCGTGACCACCTTCCCGTGCCGGGGGCAGCCGCGCACCAGCCAGACCTTGCCGTCCTGCTCGGCCAGGTAGCCGCTGAGCCGCGGCACGAGGCCGAGCGGCCGATCGGGATGCTCGCGGTGACACGCGGCGCAGAACGCCACGACGTAGCGCAGGATGCGGTCGGTGCGGAGCGGCATGCCGGCCATGGTCACTCCCTCGTCACCATCGCGCTGCTCGGAACAGGATGCAGTTGCCGGCCCGACAGGATTCCCAGGACCGCGTAGCCGAAGACGAAGCCAGCGGCGACTCGTTCATGCTCGTGCGCCTCGCCGAGGGTTGGTCAGCGTGCCACGAACAGGCAGAGGCCGGCGAAGGCCAGGATGATTGCGAAGGTCCCCAACACCACCCACACAACGAGTTTCCACAGTCCGACCGCGACCTTTTTGAGGAGCTCCAGACCGTCCGTCATGGCCGGCCTCCGTGCAACGCGAGGGTGGTGTAGTGCCCCCCAGCGCGACGCCCGGCGAAATAGACGCCGAGCGCCACCGTCGCCGGGATGAGGAACAGCTGCGGCCGCGTGAGCCCCGCCCACACCACGTCGTTGCCGCGCACGAACTCGACGGCGAACCGGAAGAGCGCGTAGGCCAGCAGGTAAATCTTGAACAACTCCCCTTTCACCGAGACGCGGGGCCGGGCCCACCAGAGGAGCCCGAACAGGCCGAACTGGAAGATGATCTCATAAAGGAAGGACGGGTGACGCGGCTCGCCGTCGTAGAACGTGACCGCCCAGGCGAGCCGGGTCGGCGTGCCGGGGAGCTCGGTGAAGAAGCAGCCCCAGCGGCCCACCGCCATCGCCAGCGCGACGGCGGGTGCGAACAGGTCGCCCGTCGGCTCGCGATACCCCACCAGCCGCTTGGTGAGGACCACGCCGGCGTATGCGCCCGCGAGCCCGCCGAGGATGCTGCGGCCGCCGCCGACCAGGAAGCCGCGCAGCGTCGGCTCGGGCGCGATGGCAACGTAGCGCCACAGCGCGGACAGCCGGGCGGCGACGGCGCCGCACAGCAGCGCGCCGACCACGATCCACAGAATGCGCTCGTCCACCATGTCCCGGCGACGCGCTTCCGCCAAGAACACGAGCAGCCCAGCGAGGACGCCGAGCAACACGAAGAAATCGTGGGTGGGGACGGCGTAGGACCAGAGGTGGAACAAGACGGGCCGCACGCGCCAACATATGGCGCCCCGGAACGGAGCGCAAACCTCGCGACGTCAGCCGGCGGCCTCGAGGTATCGCACGACCGTGCGGGTCAGCAGCTCCGCGCCGATCGTGAGGCTCTCCTCGTCGATGTCGAACGTCGGGCTGTGGTGCGGCGCGCCCTTCCCGGCGGGCGGCGCCGAACCGACGAAGGCGAAAGCCCCGGGCACTTTCGCGAGGTAGACCGACATGTCCTCGCCGCCCATTGTCCGCACGCCGTCGATCACACGGTTCTTCCCTACGATTTCCTCCCCTACGCTTCTCATCAGCTCGGTCATGGGCGGGTCGTTCACCAGCGGTTTCGAAAGCCGCCGGTACCGCACCTCCGCAGTCGCGCCGAACGCCCGCGCGATCCCCTGCGCCGTGTCCGTGACGAGCTGGGGGGCTTCCTCGTAGAACCGGCCGCCGAACGTTCGCACGGTGCCGCGCAGATCGGCGCGGCCGGGAATGACGTTGAACGCGTGGCCGGCGCTCACCTGCGTGACCGACACGACGCCCTCCTCGAACGGATTGCGGCGGCGCGACACGAGGCTCTGGAGGCCCGTGACCACGTGCGCCGCGATCAGCACGGGGTCGATCGCCTGATGCGGCGCCGCGGCGTGGCCGCCCTTGCCCAGGATCGTGATCTCGAACTGGTCGACGGACGCCATCACCGACCCCGGCATCAGGCCGATCGTGCCCGCCGGGAGGTCGTTCCAGAGGTGAATCCCGAACGCGGCGTGGACCGTGGGCGCCTCGAGCACGCCGTCCCGGACCATCGCTTCGGCGCCGTCCGAGATCTCCTCGGCGGGCTGGAAGGCGAACTTGACGGAGCCCGGGAGCGCCGTCGTGTGCAACCGCCGCGCTACCTCGAGGGCGATCGCTACGTGTCCGTCGTGGCCGCAGGCGTGCATCTTGCCCGGGTAACGCGAGCGGTAGGGGACATCGTTCGCTTCCTCCACCGGGAGCCCGTCCATATCGGCGCGGATCAGCACGCACCGGCCGGTGCCGCCCCCCCCGTCGCGCAGGGCGACGACGCCGGTCTTGGCCACGCCCTTCTTCACCGTGTAGCCGAGCCGTTCGAGGCGCTCGGCCACCAGGGCACCGGTGCGGCGCTCCTCGAACCCCAGCTCGGGGTGTTGGTGCAGGTCGCGGCGCGTCGCGACGAGCTGAGCGCGGTCGACGGGCGGCAGGCTGATCATACCCGAGAGCTCGGGCACAGCTGATTCACCACACACTCCTCGCACTTCGGCCGCCGCGCGATGCACACGCGGCGCCCGTGCAGGATCAGAGTGTGCGAGAACCACGTCCACTTGTCGCGCGGCACGAGCGCCATCAGGTCCCGCTCGATCTTCGCGGGGTCCTCTTGTTTCGTCAGGCCGAGCAGCGTCGAGAGGCGCTGGACATGGGTGTCGACCACGACCCCTTCGTTCTTGCCGAACCACGTCCCGAGCACGACGTTCGCGGTCTTCCGGCCCACGCCGGGCAGCTGGACCAGCTGCTCCATCGTGTCGGGCACTTCGCCGCCGTGGCGCTCCACCAGGGCCTGGGCCATCCCGATGATCGACTTGGTCTTGTTGCGGAAGAATCCTGTGCTGTGGATCTCCTGCTCCAACGCCGCCGGGTTCGCAGCCGCGTAGTCCGCGGCCGTGCGGTACTTCGCGAACAACGCGGGGGTCACCATGTTGACCCGGGCATCGGTGGACTGGGCCGAGAGGATCGTCGCGACGAGCAGCTCGAGGGCGCTGCGGTGGTGGAGGGCGCAGGTGGCGTCGGGATAGGCACGCCCCAGCCGCGCGACGATCTTGCGGGTGCGCGCCCGCAGCTGCGCCGGCGTTTCCCGCGTGCGGGGGCGGGGGCGGTGGACGGTTTGCTTGGCCATGCTTCGGGGAACGTAAGAACGGCGACGGAAAGACGGAAGGACGGAACGGGGATGAACGGTCGGTGACGCATCCCCTTTCCGTCCTTCCGTCATTCCGTCGCAGTTAGCTTTCCTGGCAGAAACCCGTCCAGCGCCCGCACGAACTCTTCCGTCGCCTCGACGTGCGGCGCGTGCCCGGTCGCAAGCTCGATCACGCCGGCGTGCAGCAGGGCCGCCGTCTCGCGGGCCGATTCGAGCGGAATCGGGTCGTAGATGCCGTGGAGGACCAGGGAGCGGGGAGCGGCGTCGTTCGGGAATGTCCGCCGGATGCGGTCGCGCAGGTCATAGGCTCCCAGGCTCTCCCACACGGCGTCCTGGGTGCGGGCCGTGACGCGAAACGGGGTCATCTCGGCCGCCCGGCTCGGGTCCCGGAAGTAGCCCGCGACGGATAGCGCGAACGCGAGGCGGCGATACTTTTCGGGGTCGCTCCGGGCGAGCCCGGAAGCCGTGAGCTGGGCCCTCGACCGGGCGATCCACGGCTCGGCCATGCGCGCGCTGAAGCGGCGCTGGAACTCGTCACGCCCCGCGGCCGTGACTGGGGCGGGCGCGACCAGCGCCAGCCTCTCGATCGCGTTCGGATGCTCGAGCGCGTACAGCACGGCGAGCAGGCCGCCCCAGGAGTAGCCGAGCAGCGTGACGTGGTCGAGCGCCCAATGCTCGCGCAGCGCCTCGAGGTCGGCCACCTGCTCGCGCCAGCCGACGGCCAAGTCCCGCGGGACGGGTGACCGTCCTCCGCCGCGCTGGTCGTAATAGTAGAGTGCACGGCCCCGGGCCAGCCGGTCGTACTGCGGCAGGAGGTAGTCGTGGTGAGCGCCCGGGCCGCCGTGCAACACGACCACGGGCGGACCGTCCCCGGCGCGCCGGGTGTAGAGACGGACGCCGTTGACCGCGACCAGCGTTTCGTTCATCGCGTCACAAGTTAAACGGATGAAGCCGCTTCGCTTTCCGACCGCGCTCACGCCGCCGGTGCTCCGGCGACTCGGCCTCGCCGACGTGGTGATCCTGTGCCTCGTCGCCGGGGCGATCGCGACCGTGGTCGCGTTCGCCCGCGAGTTCGAGGCGCCGTTCCTGCAGGCGGTGCGGATCGATCTCCGTCCCGCAGCGCTGCCGCGCTACACGCTGTACTCGCTCATGCGCGGCGTGCTGGCGCTCCTCATCTCGTATCTCTTCGCGCTGGGCTTCGGTTGGGCGGCGGCGCGGTCGCGCGCCGCCGAGCGGCTGCTCCTGCCGCTGCTCGACATCCTGCAGAGCATCCCCGTGCTGGGCTTCCTACCCGGGCTGGTGCTCGGGCTCGTCGCGCTGTTCCCCACGCGCAACGTGGGCCTCGAGCTGGCGGCGATCCTGATGATCTTCACGGCGCAGGCGTGGAACCTGGCGCTTGCCTTCTACAACTCCCTGAAGGCGCTCCCCGACCCGCTGCGCGACGCGTGCAAGGTCGCGGGCTGGCCGCCGCGGCGGACCTTCTGGCAGCTCGAGGTGCCGGGGGCCGCGCAGGGGCTCGTCTGGAACGGGATGCTGTCGATGGCAGGCGGCTGGTTCTTCCTGATGGTGAACGAGGCGTTCCGCCTGGGGGACCGCGACTACCGTCTCCCCGGGGTCGGCTCGTACATGAGCGTGGCGCTGGACCAGGGGAACGTGTCGGCGATGGCGCTGGCGATCCTCGCGATGACCGTGATGATCGTCGGCGTGGACCAGCTGTTGTGGCGCCCGCTGGTCGTGTGGGTCGAGAAGTTCCGGCTGGACGAGACGACGGGTGGCGCGGGGGGAAGGGCGTCGTCCTGGGTGCTCGACTTCCTGCGGCGGGCGCGCTTGCCGCGCCGCGCGGCGCGGCTGCGGCGGCGTGCCTATCTCACCGCGCGCCGGGCGACCCGCCCGCTCGAGGGTCCGCTGCGCGCCGCCACGCCGGTGATCCTGCGCGCGCCGCGGCTCGCGCTCGAGCATCCGGTCGCGCGCAAGCTGGCGGGTGCGCTGCTCGTCGCGGGAATCGCCGCGGCCGCGGCGCTGGGCCTGTGGCGGCTGTGGCTGCTGCTCGCGCAGCTGGGACCCCCGGAGTGGGGCCAGCTCGCATCGTCGGCCGCGCTCACGTTCGCGCGGGTGACGGGGGCGGTGATCGTCTCCACGGCGTGGGCGCTTCCCGCAGGTGTCGTCATCGGGCGCTCGCCGCGGCTCGCGCGCGCGCTGCAGCCCGTCATCCAGGTGGTGGCGTCGTTCCCGGCGCCGATGCTCTTTCCCATCGTCGTGCTGCTGTTCGCGCGCCTCGGCGTCGGGCTCGGCGTGGGAGCGGTCGCGCTGATGGTGCTCGCGGGCCAGTGGTACATCTTGTTCAACGTGATCTCCGCCGTGGCCGCGATCCCCGAGCAGTTCAAGGACGCGGCCACGGTGTTCCGGCTGTCCACCGGCGCGCGCTGGCGCACCCTGTACCTGCCGGCGGCGTTCCCCGCGCTCGTGACGGGGTGGGTGACGGCGGCCGGCGGCGCGTGGAACGGCTCGATCGTCGCCGAATACATCGAAGCGGGCGGCACGCTGCGGGTGACCCGCGGCCTCGGCAGCCTGATCAGTGAGGCCACGGCACACGCCAATTTCCCGCTGCTCGCGGGGGGGATCGCGTTGATGAGCCTGATCGTCGTCGGTTGGAACCGGGTCGTGTGGCGCTCGCTCATGGTGTGGGCGCAGACGCGCTTCGGGGCGGGAACAT
>QHTX01000088.1:35439-45997 GCA_003220975.1 Gemmatimonadota bacterium
TGCTCCTGGAAGCGCAGCATGTGACGCAGCGCTTCCGCCTGCCCAACGGACAGATTCTCGAAGCGCTGCGCGACGTGGCCCTCACGGTGCGCGAGCACGAGGTCGTGGCGCTCGTGGGGCCCTCGGGGTGCGGCAAGAGCACGCTGCTGCGCCTGTTCGCCGGGCTCGCCCACCCGGCGGAGGGGACGGTGCTGTACCGCGGCCAGCCGCTCGACGGGGTGCTCGGCGCCGCCGCGATGGTGTTCCAGTCGTTCGCCTTGCTGCCCTGGCTCACGGTCGCGCAGAACGTGGCGATGGGCCTCGATGCCCGCGGCGTGCATCGTGGCGCGCAGCGCGACGCCGTCGCCCGCGCCATCAACCTCGTGGGCCTCGAGGGCTTCGAGGCGGCGTACCCGAAGGAGCTCTCGGGCGGCATGAAGCAGCGCGTGGGCTTCGCGCGTGCGCTGGCCGTCGCGCCCGAGATCCTGCTCATGGACGAGCCGTTCGGGGCGCTCGACCCGCTCACCGCCGAAAACCTGCGCAGCCAGGTGGTGGATCTGTGGCGGGACCCCGCGACGGGAGTCAACACCCTGGTCGTCGTGACCCACAGCGTGGAGGAAGCGGTGTTCCTGGCCGGCCGGATCGTCGTGTTCGGCTCGAACCCCGGGCGTGTGCGCGAGGAGCTGGTGAACCCGCTGCCGTACCCGCGCCAGGAGCGGAGCCCCGAGTTCGAGGCGATGGTGGACCGGCTGCACGCGATTCTCACGGCGACGTTGCTCCCCGAGCCGGTCCCCGCCGCGCCCCAACGGCTCGTCCCCTTCCCGCGCGTGCACGTGTCCGAAGTCACGGGTTTGCTCGACCACCTGGTGATGCTGCCCGGGGGCAAGGGCCCGGTGTTCGAGCTCGCCGAGGACCTGGGCGTGGACTACGATCGCATGTCGGCGGTGGTGCGTGGCGCGGAGCAGCTCGGCTGGGTCAACACGCCGGGCGACATCGTGCAGCTCACCCAGACAGGCCGCGAGCTCCTCGCCATGGATGACGCGGCGCGCAAGGACGCGACGCGGGCGCGCCTTGCCAAACAGCCGCTCTTCGCCCGCCTGATTGCGATGCTCAAAGAAGAAGGGGCGGTGGAGGACGAGGAGGTGCTGGCCGACCTCACGATCTACTTCCCGTTCATCCCGGCGGAGTCGCTGTTCCACACGATCATCGAGTGGGGCCGCTACGCCGAGCTGCTGGACCACAATGTGGATGCCGGGCGCCTCGCCCTACTCGGGTCGCCGGAGGGAACGGCGGAAACGCGGGTAGAGTGACTAGAGCAGCACTGCCAGCGCGTCCGCGACCTGCTTCACGACCTGGTGGTGCGCGTCGCTGAAGCCGGCGGGAACGTCGGAATCGACGTCGAGCTGGCCGAGGATCGTCGCACCGCGGCGGATCAGCACGACGAGCTCGGACCTGGTTTCGAGGTTGCAGGCGAGGTAATTCCCCACCGCCCGCACGTCGGCGACGTTCTGATCTTCCCCGGTCGCGACCGCCGTGCCGCACACGCCCGTGCCGACGGGGATCCGGGTGTGCTCGGTCTCCCGCCCCGCGAACGCCTCGAGCGCGAGCGCGTCGCCGTGCAGCATGTAGGCGTACACGGACGTGTACGGAGCGCCCAGCGCGCGCAGCCGGTCGCAGGCGAGCTGCAACAGCTGCCGGCGGGGGGCGTCGTGCAGGTGCGCCGCGCGCAGGGCGCGCACGATCGGACTCGGCTCGATGGTGGCCGTCATCGTGGTCCCATATCTATCTTACGCGCGACTCTGACGGAAGCCGCCCGGTGTCCGTTCGTCTGCTCGTCCTGGTTCCCGTCGCCGCCGCCATCAGCCTCGCGCTCTCGGCCGTCGTCGATGCCGTCGCCCTGCCGCTGTTCCTCGATACGACCGGGACGATCCTCGCCACCGCACTCGCGGGCCCCGGCGTGGGCATCGCGACCGGGGTGGTCACGTCCGCGGTCAACACGCTCCGTAATCCGACGTTCTGGCCGTTCGTCGTCGTGCAGATCATCGTGGCGCTGTACGCGTGGGCGGCGGCGCGCGCCGGCCTGTTCCGGAGCTTCCGCACGGCGATACCGGCGGGGCTCGGGCTCGGCGTGATCGCGTCCGTCACGTCGACTCCGATCTCCTATCTCGTGTTCGGCTGCACCACGACCGGCGGGATCGCGCTCACGACCGCCCTCGGCCGGGCGCTCGGGCTCAGCCCGCTCGGGGCCTGCTTCTTCGGTAGCTTCGTCTCGGATTTCGGCGACAAGGCGGTGACGTTCGCCCTGGTGACGTCGGTGCTGCACGCGCTGCCGCGTCGCACCGCCGCGCGATTCCCCTGGGCGCTGCGCGCCATCGGCGCCGCGTGACGCGGCTGCACCCCTTCACGCTGCTGGCGCTGGCGGCGGCGCTCGTGGCCCTCGCGTGGCTGCTCCCCGCGCCTTGGGGGGCAGCCGGCACGTTGGCCGTCGCCGCGGTGCTTGCCTTGTTCTCGGGTGCAGGCCTGACCCCGGGCGCGAGCCCGGGGTCCACGGGCACCGGGATGTCCCCGGGCTGGCGCCCGGGGTTAGTCGTCCTGCGCACCGCGGTCGTCACCGCCGCACCGTTCTGGCTGTTCCTCTTCATTCTCCACGACGTTTCGACGACCGTCGCGCTCGGCCTGCGGATCACCACGATGGTGGCGAGCGTCGTGTGGCTCGTGGCCGTGCTGGCGCCGGCACGCCTCGTGGAGGCGATGGTCGCGGCCGGTTGGCGCGCCGGCACCGCGTACCTGTTCGCCGCGACGCTCTCCGCGGTCCCCGTCCTGAAGGCGCGGGCGCAGCGGATCGTGGAGGCGCAGCGGTGCCGGGGACTCTCGCCGCGGGGCGGTCTCGGACCGCGGGTCCGCGCGCTGCGCGCCCTCGCGTTGCCGCTCATTCTCTCGGCGCTGCACGAGGTGGACGAGCGGGCGCTGGCGCTCGAGAGCCGCGGGCTCGTGCCGGGCGCTCGCCGCACGCCGCTGGCACCGCCGCCCGACCGCGGGGCCGAGCGCGCCGTCCGGTGGGCGCTGGTCGCGCTGTGCGTCGCCGCGCTCGTGTGGAGACTCGCGTGACGCGGCTGTCCCTCGAGCACGTGAGCTTTTGGTACCCGGCCACGGACACACCGGCGCTCGCGGACGTGTCGCTCGAGGTGGCCGGTGGCGAGGTCGTTGCGCTCGTCGGCGCCGTGGGCGCGGGGGCCTCCACGCTCCTCCTCGTCGCGGCCGACCTGGCACCGCGGGTCGTCGGGGGACGGCTCGAAGGGGCGGTCGACTTCCGGGGAAGGGGGAACGGGGAAGGGGGACGAGGAATCGTGCTGCCGACGCCCTGGACCCAGGTCTCCGGCATGGCGTTCACCGTGTGGGACGAGGTGGCGTTCGGCCCGGCCAACCTCGGCTGGCCGCGGGAGCAGATCACCCGGCACGTGGACCGCGCGCTGGCGCGCCTCGACATCGCGGCGCTTCGCGCCCGCGAGCCCGCGACGCTGTCCGGAGGCGAACTGCAGCGCGTGATCATCGCGGGGATCCTGGCGATGGACCCGGCGCTTGTGCTGTTCGACGAGCCAACGGCCGAACTCGATCCGGCGGGCGCGCGGATGCTGTGGCGCCTGGTGCGGAGCCTCGCGGCGGAGGGGAAGGCCGTGATCGTGGCGACGAGCGACCTGGACGCCCTCCCCGATGTCGCCGATCGGGTGGTCTGGCTGGAACAGGGCCGGGCCAAGAAGATCGGGCCGCCCGCGCTGCTCGCGGAGGACGCGCTCTGCGCCGCGGGCCTGGGAACGGCGGTGGCGGTGGTGTGGCGGGCCGGCGGCCTCCCCCGGCCCTACCCGCTCACCGTCGACGACGCGGTGCGACTGTGGCGGCACCGGTGACCGACGCGCTAAGGCTCGAGCGGGTGTCGTTCGCGTACGGCGACGTCACGGCGCTGGCCGAGGTCTCGTTCGCGCTCGGCCCGGGCGAGCGGGCGGCGCTGCTCGGCCGCAACGGTGCGGGCAAATCGACGCTCGTGCGGCTCGTGACCGGTCTGCGCCGGCCCGCCGCGGGCAGCATCTGGGTCGAAGACTGGGATACGCGGGACCGGCCGCCGGAGCAGCTGGCGCGGCGCGTGGGGTCGATGTTTCAGTACGCGGACCAGCAGCTGTTCGCCCGCACCGTGCGCGACGATGTGAGCTTCGGTCCGCGCGCGCTCGGGTTCGCCGCGCCCGAGGTCCAGCAGCGCGTGGGTCGCGCGCTCGCCGCCCTCGGCCTCGAGGCGCACGCGGCACACCACCCGTACGACCTCCCGCCGGCGTTCCGCAAGCTCGCCGCGCTCGCGGGGGCTCTCGCGCTCGAGCCCCGGTTGCTCGTACTCGACGAGCCGACGGCGGGCCTCGATCGCGCGTTGCGCGCCCGCGTCGCGAGCGCGCTGCTCGAGCGCGCCGCGGCGGGCGCAGCGCTGCTCGTCGTCACGCACGATCTCGCCTTCGCGGCCGAGACGTTGGAGCGCGCGCTCGTGCTCGACCGCGGGCGGCTCGCGTGCGACGAGCCGCTCGCGGGCCTGCTTGCCGCGCCCCCCCGCCTCGAGCCGCTGGGGCTGGCGCCGCCCGCAGTCGCCGCGCTGTCTCGGGCGCTCGGGTTGCCCGGGGCCCCGGTGCGCGAGGCCGACGCGGCGCGCGCGCTGGCGCGCGTTGCCGCCGGGAGGCGCGCCCCCTTAGATTGACCCTCCCCGATGCCGACGCTCGAGACGTTCGCCGCGCGGTTCGCACGCTGTGTGAGCCTGTTCCGTGACCCGGCCGCGAAAGATGAGCAGAAGGCGGAGTTCCGCGCGCTGCTCGGCCTGCTGCACGACGTGGCCGTCACGCTGCGGGTGAGCGCCGGCCGGCTCGAGGTGAACGGCACGCCGGCCGGTGGGGGGGGCGGGGGCGTGGTCGGGCTGCTGCAGCGGCTCGACCTCCACGGCATCAGCGAGATCGCGCTGCCGCGCGATCCCCCACCCGCGCAGTTGTTCGAGCTGCTCCGGGTGCTCGCCGACCAGCCCGGCCTGGAAGACGTGCCGAGCCGCCTCCGTGGCGCGGGCGTGGACCGCATTCACGTCACACAGGCTCCCGCGCTCCCGCCCCCCCCGCCCCCCCTCCCCCCGCCCAGCCGGGCGACGCGATCCCATCGCCCCACGCGCCCCGCGCTCCTGCGGCGGAGTCGCTCGGCACCGACGGCATCCTCCGGGGCGAATCGTGGAAGGACATTCGGTCGGTGCCGCTCAAGGGCGTGCCGCTGGTGACGCACGATCCGCCGCCGCCGCCCCCGGCGACCGCGCTCCCGGGAGAGACCCCGCCACCCCCCGCGGCTGGGGGGTCCGAGGAGTTGTCTCTGTCCATCGCACCGGGTGATGAGCCCCCCGCTCCGGCGGCGCAGCCGGCACCGGCGCCGGGCGCTGAGCCCCCCGCTCCGGCAGCCCAGCGGGCGCCCGCCGTCGCGGGGGGCTCAGCGCCCGGCGCCGAACGCGCGCGACGACCGTCCGGCCCGAGCGTCGCGCTGCCACCCGAGGTCGCGGCCCCCCTCGCGGAGCTCGACCGCAACCCGGGCTCGGCCAAGGTCAGCGAGGTGCTGGCGGAGTTGGGGCGACATGCCGAGTCGGCGCTGAAGCGGAGCCGGATGGAGCAGGTGCTGCGCATCATCGGGGCGATCGTGGTCGCCGAGCAAAAGGTGCCCGAGGCGAGCGCCGTGCGTCGGCAGTACGCCATCGCCCTGAAGCGGATCTATACCAAGCCCGTGCTCGACGCCCTCACGCACTTGGTCATGGTCCCGCAGCACCGGGCCGATGCGGTGCTGGCGCTGCAACGCGGCGGCGCCGACGCGGTTGAGTTGCTGGTCGACCGGCTCGTCGCCGCGCCGACGGCGGGCGAGCGGCGCGGCGTGTTCGACGCGCTGCGCCAGATGACCGAGGGCACCGAGCAGCTCGTCCACATGCTCGAGCACCGGGAATGGTTCGTGGTGCGCAACGTGGCGGAGCTGATCGGCGAGCTGGGGATGGATGAAGCCGTGCCGGCGTTGGCGCGCCGGCTGGAGCATGACGACGAGCGGGTGCGGCGGGCGGTGGCGCTGGCACTCGCCAGGATCGGCACGCGCAGCGCGGCGGAGCCCCTGCGCCGCGCGTTACGCGACAAGTCCGCGGACGTGCGGATGCAGGTGGCGCTCGGGATCGGGGGCCGCAAGTCGTTCGCGCTCGCGATGCCGCTCGTGGTCGCGCTGGAGGAGGAGGGAGACGAAACGGTGGAACGCGAACTGATCCTCGCCCTGGGCCGCATCGGGAGCCCCGATGCCGTTCAGGCGCTCATCAAGTTCGCTCAGCCCGCGGGGCGCCTGTTCGGCCGCAAGCCCAGCGCCCTGCGGCTGGCGGCGGTCGAGGCCCTGCGGCTCGCCGGCACAGCGCCCGCCGTCGGCACCCTCGAGGGGCTCGCCGACGACGGAGACCGCGACGTCCGCGCCGCGGCGCGGGCGGCGCTGACGGAGTTGAAGCGGAAGCCGCGCTAGCTCCCCTCCTCCTTCGCGTCAACCGGGGATGAAGCTGACCTTCGGGTCGAGCCGCCGAGCGAAGGCCGCGAGCAGCCGTGCCGCACGCTCGAGGTCCTCCCGGGCCACCATTTCGTTCGGGCTGTGCATGTACCGGTTGGGGACGGACACGAGCCCGGTGGGGATGCCGCGCAGCGCGTTGTAGATCGCGTCGGCGTCGGTGCCGGTGTCGTGCGGCGCCGCCTGCACGCTGTAGGGGATGTCCTCCTGCTCGGCGCACTGGACGAGCAGGTCGAACACCACCTGGCTCACGGCCGAGCCGCGGGCCAGCACGGGACCACCGCCGAGCTTGTGCTCCCCGGCGCGCTTCTTCTCGGCACCCGGGTAGTCCGTCGCGTGGGTGACGTCCACGACGAGGGCGACCTGCGGATCGATGCCCACCGCGCTGGTGCGCGCGCCGCCCCCCGTCCACGCGATCTCCTCGCGTGTCGTCGCCACCGCGAACACGGCTGCGTGCTTGGGGCGGTCCTGCGCGAGCAGCCGCGCCGCCTCGGCCACCACGTAGGCGCCGATGCGGTTGTCGATGCTGCGCGACACGATGCGGCCGTTCGGGAACTCCTGCACCTCCGCGTCCAGCACCGCCGGGTCGCCGATGCGCACCCGCTGCAGGGTCTCCGCCTTGCTGCCCGTGCCGACGTCGATCCACAGGTCGGTGATCTTCGAGACCTTATCCAGGTCTTCGCGCTTCATAAGGTGCACCGCCTGCTTGCCGATCACGCCGTGCACCGGCCCCTTCGGGCCCGTAATCACGACCCGCTGGCCGACCAGCACCTGCGAGTCCCAGCCGCCGATCGCGGCGAAATAGAGGTATCCCTCGTCGTCCACGTGGGTGATTTGCAGTCCGATCTCGTCGATGTGCCCCGCCAGCATGAGGCGCGGCGTTCCCTTCGGGTTGAGCGCGGCGACCGAGTTGCCGTGCACGTCGGACGTGACCTGGTCGGTGAAGCCCTTGACGTGGTCGCGCCACACGCGCGCCGGCGCGGTCTCGAAGCCTGAAGGGCCGGGGGTGTCGAGAAGGCGTTTCAAGAAATCCAACGTGTCTTGCGTCATGGTTTGGACACCGTCGAGAGAGGGATGCCGAGCCGGCGGTGGACGCTGTCGGCCGCGGCGCCGGTCGCCACCGTCGGTTGATGGCCGACGCGGACGGGAATGGCGGAGAGTCGCATCGTCTTGTCGGGGGCGACCGCGACCCGCAGGACGGCCGAGAGCTGCGTCCACGGGTTGTCCTGCGCGAACACGAAATTGCCGAGCGACTGCACGATCGGCTTGCCCTGGTACCACAAGACCGGCTGCAACACGTGGGGGTGATGGGCGAGCACCAGGTCGGCGCCCGCGTCCACCAGGCCGTGGAGCAGATCGCGGTGGTAGTCGGGCGGCGTGTCCACGTACTCCTTCCCCCCGTGGACGCTCACCACGACGAGGTCAGCCCGGCCGCTCGCCTTCAGGGCGCGAATGGCGGGATAGATCCAGGACGGGTCGCCCCACGCCACCCAGGCCGCGCCGGCATGCTGGTAGAACGCGTACGGCGCGGGGTTCCACGCGCGCGTCACCGCGAAAAACGCGACCCGCCAACCGCGCCGCCGCACGATGACGGGCTGCTCGGCCATGTCGCGCCCGTAGGCGGAGCCGACAAACAGGACACCGGCCCGCGTGAGCTGGTGCATCGTCTCCTCGACCGCCGCCTGACCGCCGTCCCACGCGTGGTTGTTCGCGGTGCTCACGATGTCGAACCCCGCGCGCGCCAGCGCCGGCGCGGCGGCAGGCGGCGCGGTGAACACGCCCACGGAGTCGGGCACCGGGCTGCTGTCGGGCGTGATCGGGCTCTCCAGATTGCCGAAGGTGATATCCGCACCACGCAACGTGTCGAGGAGCGCGCGGAACGGATACAGCGTGTCTCCCTCGAGCAGCCGCTGCTTTGCCACGCGGCGCCCGAGGTTGATATCGCCCACGGCGTAGAGCCGCAGCGTGTCCGTAGGCCGCTGCAGCGGCGCAAGTCGCACGTTGCACGACGCCACGCTCCACGAAGCAAGCAGCAAGCCGATCATCATAGCGGCAACCGACCGTCAACGGGGGATCAACCGCGAGAGCATTTCGGCCGCGTCCACGAGCCGCGGCCCCGGGCGTGAAGTATAGGCGTTGCCGTCGAGAAACTCGACACGCCGTGTGAACAACGTCCGGGCGTCGGGGTCTGCCACGGTAGCGAACTCCGTCTGGGCGCGCGCCACGTCGAACCCGCAGAGCGCGATCACGACGAGATCGGGTGCGAGCGCGACGAGCTCCCGCCACGGCTGGACGCGCGAGGGCTCGCCGGGCGCCGCGGCGAGCGCGCGGCCGCCCGCCACCTCCACCAGCTCCGGCACCCAATGGCCCGCGACATACGGAGGATCCAACCATTCCAGCACGAGGACACGGGGCCTGCCGGATCCCTGCGTCCGGTCCGCCACCCGGCGCAGCCGGTACCGCAGCCCCGCCACCAGCTCGTCCGCCTCGTCCTTGAGCTCCAGCGTCTCGCCGACTTTGTGTATGTCCGCGAGCACGCCGTCGAGCGTGTGGGCGTGCAACGTGACCACCCAGGGCGTGGGCATCAGCGTGGCGACCAGGCGCTCCAGGTCCCCCGCGCCGACCGCGCACACGGGGCACAGCGCCTGCCCGATGATGACGTCGGGGCGCAGGCGGGCGACGAGCTCGACATCCACGTCGATCGCGGAGGTGCCGGCGCGCTGCGCCTCGGTCACGGCGCGGTCGATGTCGCCCGAGGCCCGCGTCGAGTCGATCCGCGTGCGGGTCACCCGCGGGAGCGCCCGCACTTCGGGCGGGTAGTCGCACTCGTGCGACACGCCGACGAGGTACCCGCCGGCGCCCAAGGCGGCCACCGTCTCGGTGGCGGCGGGCAAGAGAGAAACGACGCGCATCCTAGGCCCGGGGATCTAGCATCCACCGAAATGTAGGGGCGCAGCACGCTGCGCCCCTACAGTGCCCTCCGATCGTCACTCCTTGCGCAGGGCGACCCGGTAGAGCGTCGCGCCCAGGGCTGCGAACAGCACGAAGGCGAGCAGGTTCGACTGGGGGAGGGCGCCGAGGGCGTGGAACACGGGCACCCGCTCGGAGAGGGCGTCAGCCGAGCCCAGCACGCCGGCGACCGCGGCGAGTACGATCCCGCAGATGGCGCCGCCGGCGATCAGGCCGCTCGAGAACAACACCCCCGGCCCCGACTCGAGCTCGGCGATCGACTGCTGTCGGGCATGGGCGCGGCGCTCGATGAGCCAGCGCACGACGCCACCGACGAACATGGCGGATGAGGTGGAGATCGGGAGGTACACGCCGACCGCGACGGGCAGCGCCTGCACCCCCATCAGCTCGATCGCGATCGTGATGAACACCCCGAGCAGCACCAGGGCCCATGGGAGCTTGTGGGTCAGGATGCCGTCGGTGATGAGCGCCATGATCGTGGCCTTGGGGGAATCGAGCCGGGGAACGTTCTTGCCCCGATACTCGTGGATACGCCCCCCGATGCCGGGGTCGAGCACGTAGCGCAGCTCGTGGCTCGACGGGTCCATCAAGTACTTGCCGGCCGCCACGCCTTCGGTGACGACGTACACGCGGACGACCTGGTACGTGGCGCGGTCCATCGAGTCGCTGGCCGCGACGTGGAAGCCCGACATCGTCTCCGGCAGGATCTCGACCGGCGCCCGGCCGCCCGTCCCCAGCGCCAGCGCCTGCGCGCTGAAGGCGGGGTGCGTCTCGGGGACCGGATAGGTGTAGGAGCGGTTGAGCAGCGTGAGGGTCCACCCGACGACGAGCGCGGAGCCGATCGCACCCACCAGGATGGCGATCTGCTGGCGCCGCGGGGTGGAGCCGACGAGGAAGCCGGTCTTCAGGTCCTGCGACGTGTTGCCGGCGTTCGCGGTGGCGACGGCCACTACCGCGGCGATCGAAATCGCCTGCACCCGGTGGTCGACGCCGGTCCACCCGATGGCGACGAAGATCAAGCAGGTGC
>QHTX01000044.1:0-2943 GCA_003220975.1 Gemmatimonadota bacterium
CTGCTTGAAGGCGTTGAGCGTCTGGTTCTTGAGGGAGACGAGCCCGTTGTAGGCCCCCACCATCCACAGCGCGACCACGACGACGAGCACGAGGAGAATCAGCGAACCACCCATGGGGGCTCCCGGTTGAAGGGGTCTCTGCCCGAGCCTCTACGCGCCCGCGTGCGGCAGGAGTTTCGCGATCGCCTGGCGCACCGCCTCCGCGACGGCCGTCTCGTCGGGTCCGAGACGGGCGAGCGGGTGGGCCGTCTCGACGTGCAGCTCGACGCCGCGCCCGACGGGGATGCGCCGCCAGGAGCTGGGACTCTCGGGGTCGCGCCCGGCGTCGCGCGCGATCCAGGCGGTGAGGGCGCGGCCGGACTTGCCGCGCGGCGGCGCGCCCTTGCTGCGGAGCGGGAGTCGGTCGGGCACGGGCAGCGAGACCCCGAGCGCCTGCGCCGCGCGTCGCTCGAGCACGTCGCCCGTCTGATCCTGCATGTCCTTGGTGATCGCCGCGAGCGTGCCGCCCTCCATCTGCCGCAGCTTGATCCACAGCAGCTGCAGAAAGTGCCGATAGGAGTACGTCGCCGCCGTGCCGCGTCCTTCGGGCGGGCTCACGAGACCCTTGGTCACGTAGAACCGGATGGTCCGCTCGCTCGGTTGGGCCCGCGCGGCCGCGTTGATCGGCGTGACCGCGGAGGCATCCAGCACCGCCCCCACCAGCGCCGCCAGGTCCCGGAGGTTCCACGGCGCCAGGTTGCGGTACTCCCGCAGGATGTGGAGCGGTTCCGGCTGGGCGGCGCCCGTCACGCTCCGGCCTTTCCGCGCTCGCGTTCCGGCCGGCGCCGCAGCACGTCGCCCAGCCAGTCGGCCACCTCGCGCAGGGTGAAGGGCTTGCGGATCAGCGTGCAGGGGTGGCGCTCGAGCCAGGTGCGCACGTCGTCGGCCTCGGCGTCTCCGGTCATGATCGCGATCCGCCCCTCGAGCGAGGGCCAGCGATGGACGATGGCCAGGTACAGCGCCAGCCCCGACATGGTGGGGAGCTGGATGTCGAGCAGCACCGCGTCGGCGGGCTCCGAGGCGAGCAGGTCGTACGCCGTCTCCGCGCTGGCGGCGCCGATCACGCGGAAGCCGAACTGGCCGAGCGAGCGCTCCAGCACCCGACGCAGCGACGGCTCGTCGTCCACGACGAGGAGCGTGGGAAGGGGGGGGCGGGGGAGGGGAAGCGGGCCCGGTTCGGTCATGAGCTCAAGGCTTCCACGCGCGGCGGAGTGAGGAAGCGCTGCACGACGCGCTCCAGCGCCTCTTCGGGACTGAGCGACAGCCGCATCTCGCCCGCGGTGAGTCCCAGGTAGGCCCGGGCGTGCAGCTGCAGCGTCTTGGCCTGCGCGTAGCCGAGACGCTTCGCCACGTCCTCGATCGTGAACCCCGGGTCCTGCAGCAGCCGGTGGGCGTACAACACGCGGGCCGCGGCGAGGAAGTGCCGCGGCGACGGGAGGCCGACGCGCATGAACCAGCGCTCGCAGGTGCGCCGGTCCACACGCGCGCGCGCGGCGACCTGGGTGACCGTCTGCACGTCGCCCGGCGAGCGCAGCGCCTCCTCCAGCACCCAGCGCAGCTGGCTCGGGAGCGGAGCGAGCGCACCCGCCAGCTGGTCGAGCAGCTGCCGCGACGACGACCGCGCTTCCTCTTGCGCCAGCACCTCGCGCAGCCGCACCGGGTGATCATCGTAGTGCGCGAACACCACGTGCTGGATGCCGCGCTGGCCCAACGCGAGCAGCACGCCGGCGGAGCGGGGGGTGAGCGTCGTGTACAGGATCAACGGGAGGGAGGGGAACAGCACGCGCAGCCGCTCGATCTCCTGGGACCGCGCTTCGCCCGACAGCAGCGGATCGACCACGGCCAGCTCCACCGGACGGCTGCGGATGGCGGCGAGCACCTCGTCCCAGTTGGGAGCGCGGGCGACCGTGAACCGCGCCCCTGCGGCGCGGCGCACTTTGTGGTACTCCAGGTCGGGAACGGCGGCTAGCACGAGCATAATGTCGCAAAATCGCCCTACGATGCCGCAAAAACGCCCTAAAAATCGTCAGTACCCGCAGCCAAGTTGGACCGCGTTCGTGCGGTCCTCATCCAACCCGGTCTGCGGAGGTCTCCATGTCCCGTCCGATTCGCGCGCTACTCGCCCTTGTTCTCGTCTCGTTCGCCCTCGCCGCTGCCGCGTGTGCCGATGCTACCGCTCCGCGGCCCACGGCGTCGTGCGACATCAGCAACAGCAATACCTGTCACTAACGCTCTCACCCGACGAGCCGGGCTAGCGAGGCCGACACCTCGCGCAGCTCTTCAGTGTCGAACACAGGCTCCGCGGGCGCGGCAGGCTCTACTCGAAGCGCCTGCTCGCACTCGCGGAGTCCGTTCTTTATCCGCTCGATCCGGAACTCGGATTCGTGCAGGCCGGCGGCCGTCGCCACGTGCAGCGCCTCTTCCATCAGCGCCTCGGCTCGGCGATACTGGCCGAACCGCGCCTGCCCGATCCCTTGCTTGAGATAGAAATCGGCCAGAATGTTCGGCGGCATGTCCGCAACGCGTGCCTCGCAGCGCTCCCGCCAGCGCGCGAACCCAACCCGGTCGCGTCGATAGGACGCACAGTGCATCAGCTCGATGAGCGCGTTGGTCAAATTGTCCTGGTTACCACCCCGGTGCACGACCTCGGACAACGCGCGTTCCGCCCCTGTGGCATCGCCTAACATGAGGAGAGTGACGCCGAGGTCGTTCAGGGCGCGCAGCCGCGAGTCTTCTTCCTCGTACAGCTCGAACGCCCGCCAGAAGCGCGGCACCGCTTCGTCGGGCTGGCCCCGGTAGAACGCCGTCGCGCCGATACCATGCTCCGCCCGCGCCTCCGCGTCGTGGAGGTCCGCGGCACGGGCGTCCGCGAGGATCGCCCGCAGACTGCGATCCGCCTCGGCC
>QHTX01000044.1:3065-6372 GCA_003220975.1 Gemmatimonadota bacterium
CCGCCACCGCGTCGCTCGCCGCGAGGCGCTCGCCGCCCACCTCCAGCAGCGTGGCGAGCACATCGAGCGCCTCGTCCAGGCGCAGCTCGTCCTCGAGGAAGTGCGCGTAGGCGAGGAGCGCGGGGACGACCTGGCGCACGTCGCCCAGCCGATAGGCGTCCGCCGCACTTGCTGTCGTGCCGTGCACATGAGCGCCCTCGGGCGACGTCCCGCGCAACTCGCGGCAGAACCGGTCGGTCGCGACGCACTGGTAGTGGAACGCGTCCGGCGACACCGGCTCCCGGCCCGGCGCCAGCAGGTCCACGAGGCGCAAAGCGAGGAACGCCCCCTGACCCAACCGCGCTTCGAGGGACGTCGGCGACGCGTTGCCCGATACTCTCTGTAGGAAGATCGCGTGGGGCAGCGATTCGACCCGTGTCTGCGAAACCGGCATCCGGTTCTCTCCCCTAAGCCGTGGCACAGCCGCCCCCCGCTGGCAGCCTCTGTGCCTCGCTGCAAGGCATGGTAGGCTCACAACATAGCGCTTTCCGGACCGGCGCGTTAGGTCGCAGTTTCCGCATTTTCAGGCTTTTCGCCGCGTGGTTTCGGTGCCGGAGCCAGGGGCGCTGCTGCCCTAATTGGCGCCATGCGCCGGGGCCTGTCCCTCGCCGAGCTGGTGGTCGCGCTGGCCATCGTCGCCGTCGTGACGGCCGTCACTACGGCCGCGCAGGATGTCGCCACGGCCCTGGCGGCCGCGCGGAACGCCGCGGTGATGCAAGGGTCGCGCACCCGGCTCACGATCGCCCCCGACACTCTCCGCATCGACCGCTGGCGCGGCGACTCGTGGGACGCGGTGCTGCGGTGGCCGGGGCCGCTGGCCCACGGTGTGACCCTGGAGGTGTCGAACCCCGAGGTGGTGTTCGACCCGATCGGGCTGGGGTGGGGCGTCTCGAACACCAGCGTCGTGATGCGGCGCGGGTCGCGGATCGAAACGCTGACGGTGTCGCGAGTCGGCAGGGTGAAACGCTGGTAGCCGGCGCTGCAACCAAACCGGTGGGGTGTGCGTCTAATAAACCGGGAGGGGGCACGGAGGACGCGGTAAGGGTGAAACCTTCTGGGCCCCGTCCCGTACAAAGGGAGGCACTGGTCGCGGCCGAAGTGTGACGGCCACTTCGCCCGACCGCCAACCCGGGGAGGAGTAAGCCCCGGGTTTGGTTTTCTAGGGCGCGGTCTGCGCCACGCCGACCGCCTCGAAGTCGAACGTCACGCGATCCGCAACGCGCACCGTTCCAGCCGGCCCGCCTCGGTATGGCTTGATCCCGAAGTCGGTCTGCTTTACGGAAAAGCCGCCCGCGGCCCGCAGCGTGTCCGCCCCGACCTCGACCCTGACGTCTACGGCCACATCCCGGGTCTGGGCGGCGAGCGTGAGCTTCCCGTGCACCCGGAACCCCCCCCCTTCCTCCATAGGCGTCACGCTGTCCGACACGAAGCTGATCTCGCGGTACTGGTCCACGTGGAGGACCTCGGTGCGCATCGCCTCGGTCACCTTGCGGATCTCCGCCGTGTCGGGGGGCGTGAGCACCTCGAGGCTGTCGGCAGGCACGATAATCGTGACGCGGGAGCTCGAGGGAACCGCCGGATGGTAGACGATGCGTCCGGAAACGGCGCGCGCGCGAATCACGTGGGCGTGGCCGGCGAAACCGAGCAAGCCGGCTTTGCCGGTCTTCACTTCGAACCGGCTCGCCGCCGAGAGCACGTAGATCACGGAGTCCGGCGTACCGCTCTGGGCCGATCCGAGAGCCGGGAGCAGCACGAGCCCGAGCCAAAGCATTCGGGACACCGTTACACCCGACCTGGGCTCAAGAAGCTCTTCAGTCCCGCCTCGAAGGGCAGCGGCCGGATCCCGAACACGGACTCGATCGCGCTGGCGGGGGTGGCACTACCTTCCACTAGCATCTGGAGCTGGTCGCTCGTGAGCGGCGCCGCCCGGCCGAGCAGGTCGAACACTCGCGCGGCCGCCCGCGCCGTGGCGAGCGGCAGGTGGACCAACGGGCGCGGGGCGCCCGCCGCCCTGCCGATCGCCAGCACGAAATCTTCGTACGTGAGGACGGCGGGGCCGCCCAGCTCGTAAGCGCCGACCAACCCCGGATCCTCGGCGGCCCGGGCGAACGCGAGCGCGACGTCCTCGATCCAAACGGGCTGCATCGCGTAGCGGCCGTCCCCGAACACCGGGACCACGGGAGACCAGCGGTGCAGCCGGGCGATGACGCGGATCGGCACATTCTCCGGCCCGCTGATGAGCGAAGGGCGAAAGATCGCGTGGGATAGTCCCGAATCGCGCACCAGGTCTTCGGCCCGCCGTTTGGTGCGGTGGTAGCGGGTGGCGCCGGGCTCGTCGCGCGCGCCCACTGCGCTCATGTGCACGAAGCGGCGCACGCCGGCCGCGCGCGCGGCGGCGAGCACGCGGCGGGTTCCTTCCACGTGTACGGCGTCGAAGGTCGCGGGCCCCCCTTCCACGATGATCCCGACGAGGTGAATCACGGCGTCGCTGCTGCGGACGAGCGCGGCGAGCGTTGCGGCATCCGCCAGGTCGCCCGGCACCAGTTCCGGGGCCGGCCCGAGCAGCAGGCGCGCCGGCTCGGGACGACGCACCAGCGCCCGGACGCGGTGTCCCCGGCCGGTGAGCGTGGCGGCCACGTGCCGACCTACGAATCCTGTCGCTCCGGTGACCGCGATCTGCACGAGTGCGCGAGCTCAGTCGGTGCCGACGCCGCCCTCGTCGAGGAACACGAGCGTGCGGCGGCGGGCCACGACCGTGGTCAGCGCCTCGAACACCTTGGGATCGAGCACCGTGCCGGCCAGGTCGGTCATGCGCTCGACCGCCTGCTCGGCATTCATCTTCTCCTGGTAGGACCGCGACGTGTTGAGTGCGTCGAACACCTCGGCGGTGCCGATGATGCGGGCCGCCAGCGGAATGTCCTCGCCGCGCAGGCCGTCCGGGTAGCCGGTGCCGTCCCAGCGCTCGTGGTGTCCCCGCACTGCCGGAATGATGTCGCCAAGGTGCGCGAGCGGCGCCAGGATCTGGGAGCCGATGAGGACGTGCTGCTTCACGTGCTCGAACTCCTCGGGAGTGAGCGGACCCTGTTTGTTGAGCACCGCCTCGCGGGTGCCGATCTTCCCGATGTCGTGCAGCCGCCCCGCGACGCGGACGGCCTCCACGGCCTCTTCCGACAGTCCCAGCTGGTGCGCGATCGTGGCCGAGAGGTCGGCGACGCGGGCCGAGTGCCCCCGCATGTACGGATCCTTCGCCTCCAGCGCGTTCACCAGG
>QHTX01000089.1:0-915 GCA_003220975.1 Gemmatimonadota bacterium
GATGACGGAGCGTGCGGAGCCGCCCGGCGCCGCGCACGCGCGGCTGGTCGGGATCCAACTCCCACGGGTGCACATAGAAGACCGCCGGCCGCCCGATTCGCTCGAGGCGTCGCACCGCCCAGCGCGTCAGCCACAGCGGGTACAACCGGAGGTAGCCGCCGCCGGCCACGGGTAGCCGCACCCCGCCGAGCTCCATCACCGAAAGCGGAACCTCCCAAATGCCTTCCGCGCGGCGGTGGATGGCGGTCGGCGCGTCGGGAATGCCATAGCGGTCGTGCCACACCGGGAAGATCGATGAGTCGTAGCGGTAGCCCGCGCGCCGCAGCTGCCGCAGCGCCCACAGGCTGCGTCGGGTCACGGAGAAGGTCGGCGCCCGATAACCGATCACCGGCTGCCCGCTCAACTGCTCGAGCAGAGTCCGCGAGCGCGAGACCTCGTCGAAAAAAGCCGCCTCGCCCAACGTGTGGATCGGGGTGTGCGACCAGCCGTGACTCGCGATCTCATGCCCGGCGCGCGCGATGTCCCGCACCAGCTCGGGGAGCCGCTCTGCCACCCACCCGAGAACGAAGAACGTGCCCCGCGCGTTCGTCCCGGCCAGCAGATCGAGCAGCCGGTGCACGTTGTCGGCGACGCGCAGCTCGCAGCGCGGCCACTCGTCTCGCCGGATGGCGTGGGCGTAGTTTTCAACTTGGAACCAGTCCTCGACGTCTACCGACAGTACGTGACTCTCCACTTGTGGCCTCGACGCGACACGACTCCAGGATGACGTGGGGACGCAGCAGAACCGCTAGCGGGTTTGGAGGAGCGGCAAGAATCAGGCCGAGCGTTGTGCGGCGAGATCGAGTCCCCGGTCGTGAACACGATGCGACGCTCCTGCCCCCGCGCGTCGCGCCAACGCCCCCTCCGCCGTATGCT
>QHTX01000089.1:951-12066 GCA_003220975.1 Gemmatimonadota bacterium
GGTCGAGCGACTCGTCCAGGAATTGGAAAAGCTGAAGCAGCAGATGGACGCCGGCGCGCTGAAAGCCGGCGACTACGACCAGCGTCTCGCGCGGGTGATCCGAGAGCTCCGCGAGCGGAAGCTCGACGCCGATCGCCCGGCCATCGCCGCGGCGCTCGCGGACGCACTGCGGCGGGGCGTCATCACGCCGGCGGTGAAAACGCACATCGAAAAGCGGCTCGGGCTCACGCCCTGAGCGCCGCGACCACCCCGTCCACGGCGATCGCGAGACCCAGCGCGATCTTGACGGCCGCGGCCGCGGCACGTCCCAGCACCGCCCCCCAGCCCGCGCTCACCGCCACGCCGGCCCGTGCGCTTCGGGTGTACTCGAATAGCGCGGCCCCGGCGAATGAGCCCACGAACGCGCCGATCACGCTGCCTACGATCGGGACCGGCACACCGATCGCGGCCCCGACGAGGCCACCCACGAGGGCGCCCCATCCCGCTCGTCGCGAGCCGCCGTAGCGCTCCGCGAACCGGAACCCGAGCCACCACTCGATCACTTCTCCGAGCAACGCGAGTCCGACGACGAGCGCCATGACGCCGATGCCGACCGACCGGAAGGCCGTGAGCCAGCCGTAGCCGAGCACGCCGAGCACCATCAGCCACAAGCCGGGCAGCCCGAGAGGAATGAGCAGCAAGCCGGCGACGCAGCACGCGAGGAGTAGGACGGTCGGCAAGACATGAGGCATGCCGCCTAAGATGGGATGCGGGTCACTATGGGGCGAGACCCAGGCGTACATTGATCGGATGACGCGTGCGCTCCGGGTTGCTGTAGGGCTCGTGTTTCCGGTGGTCGGCGCCGCCCTCGGCTGCGGCGACGGCTCCGCCCCCGGCCTCACGCCACGGCCGTTCCTGATGGGGTTCTCCGCCCTCCCGCCGCGGATGGACAGCACGATCGTCGTGCCGGCGATCAATTTTTGGGCGCAGCGCGCGGACGCCGCGATCATCCACGCCTCGCCGCCCTGGACGGCGCTCCTCAATGGGGTCTCGCCCGCGGCGGCGGTCGACACGGTCCAGGTTCCGCTTGCGAATTACTTCCGGGCCAAGGGACTCGCCCTCGTGTTCACCGTGGACGCGACCGACGGGCTGAACCGCGCCGCCGAAGCGCCGGAGCTCGTGGCGCTGGGCCGCAGCGTCACCGACACCGCCATCCAGCGACTGTATCGCGAATGGGTCTTCGCGGTCGCCGACAAGCTGCGGCCCGATTACTTCGGCCTCATTGCGGAGACCAACCTCATCCGGGCGGCGGCGCCGGATTCCGTGTACCGGGCGCTTGTAGTCATGGCCAACGCCGCCGTCGCGCCGATCCGCGCGGCGGGGCTGCCGTCGCAGCTGTACGTGAGCGTGCAGGTCGAGACGGCCTGGGGCCGGTTGACCCCGGGTGGGGGATCGTATCAGGGAATCGCGCAGGACCTGACCGACTTCCCATTCGTCCAGGCGATCGGCCTCTCCAGCTACCCCTACTTGGGCGGGTTCGCGGTGCCGGAGAGCCTGCCGCTCACCTATTACAGCCGGATCGTCGAGGGCACGACGCTGCCGGTGCTGGTGGTCGAAGGGGGATGGCCCTCGGTCACGGTTGGCAGCGTCGTGTCATCGCCGGCCCTGCAGGCGCGCTACATCGCGCGCCAGACGGAGCTGTTGGACCGGGCGCACGCCCGCAGCGTCTTCCAGCTCACCTTCTACGACCTGGATCTCACCGGGGTCCCGCTGCCGCCCGGATCGATCCTCCCCCTTTTCACACATCTCGGCCTCGCCGACAGCGCGCTCAATCCCAAGCCGGCGCTGGCCGAATGGGATCGCGTGTTCGCACGGCCGTATCAGCCCTAGAAGTAGCAGCGATTGGGGGCAGGGAGGCATTAGGCCCCTCCCCGCCCCCTGAGTTCCGTTCCCGGTACAGCCGCTACTGACAAGCAGGTGTGTGCAGCTGGATGTTGCCGCCGTCGAGGGAACCCTTCGCGCTATAGCCGTTGGACAAACTGAGCGCGAAGACGTCGTTGCGCCCGGGCTCGCCGTTGTCGGTCGCATCCACCTTGTACGTAAATCCCCCTTGGCCATTTATCTCGGCCGTGCCTTCGATGTGCCGGGTAGTCGTACCGCTCACCACCTCGTAGTCGCTGACGCTGGTACCCTTCACCTGCGGGCCGTGCGGGCCGTGATCGTTATAGACCAGATGGCCCCAGAACGCACCCTGTTTGATCCCGCCCGCGACGCCAAAGTTCGCCTTGGCCCCGGACGGGGTGATCCACCCGCCCCCTGTCACGAAGTCGCCGCCGCTGCAGCCGACCGGAGGCGGGCCCGCCTCACACCTGATGTCCGCGTGCGCCGACGAGATAACGACATCGGTAATGTCGTCTACCCTGACGTGCAGCGCGTTGACGGTGATGTCCCCCGGGCGCTCACTGGTCTGCTCATTGATGATCAGCACGGCGCCGCCCAGCAACGAGATGGTTTGGTTGGGCTCACCGGAGACGGTGATCGTTTGGTTGTTCACGGTCAGAGTTGCGATCTCCGAGCTGCCGCTCGCCGTCGCGCCGCCGTCAGTGCACTGCGCCGTCGCGCGCGCCTCGAGAAAGCCCGCCGAGATGGTGTTCCCGGCAACGGTGAGCATGAGGTTGGCGACTGATGCCTCCGACCGGCTGGCGTTGCCCTGACCCACCGTGGTGGCGTGCACCACTTTCGCCGTGAGCAAGTCGGGGACGCTCGCGTCCAAGAGCGATGCCTCCTCCGCCCCACCGGATGACGGCAGAGGACCGGTGTCGCCGAGCTTCGTGGACAAGCCGAGCACCGTGGCTTGCACCACCGTGGCGCGACCACTGTAGCTCGTGGCGTGGGTGGCCGACCCGGTCGTCCCAAACTCGGGCGCCACCGGATCGGGGCCCTCGGTGCACGCGAACGCGAGCGCTACCGCCAGCGCACCGCCACCGAGTAGTGCGTTCCGTGGAATCGTCATGCTAGCCTCCTTTGCGTTAAGACCGGACGGGAACGTGAACGCTTCCCGTGGGAGGCAAGGCAGGTGCCATGCTGTGGCGTGAGCGCAACTGTGGGGAGCGGGTCCAGTGTGCAACGGAGTGGCGCATCGATGTGGGGCTCAGGAGCGTTGCGCGGCGACGCGATTCGCGGCGCGACGCGAGGGGAGAAGTCCGACGAGCCCCGTCAGACTCCGGCCGAGTGGCCTGTCGTACTTTTCCGACGGCGAGCCGGGGTGGCGCTGGAGGTGACGAGGTGGTGTTCGATGGCGTAGCGAATGATGCTCGCGTTGCTCTTCAGCTTCAGCTTGTCGAGGATCCGGCTGCGATACGTGCTCACCGTCTTTGGGCTCACCCCGAGTTCGGCCGCGATTTGTTTGAACGCGACGCCGGAGCCGAACATGCACAGCACCTGGTACTCCCGGTGGGAGAGCGCGTCGTGCCCGGGCCTCGTCCTGCCTCCCCCGAGGCCGGTGATAAGCATGCTGGCAAGCGACGGGCTTACGTATGACGCACCGCGCGCGACCTGTCGGATGGCATCGATCAGTTGGTGGCGCGAGTGATCCTTGCTCAGGTACCCCGCGGCGCCCGTGCCGAGGATGCGGAACGCTTCAGGATCTTCCCCTCGCACATTCAGGACAAGCACACGGCAACGCCCGTGGCGGCGTTTCACGGCGCGGATGAGCCCGAGAAGCGTGGCGCCGCCGAGGAAGAAGTCGACGAGGACCACATCCGGCCTGGTCGCCCGGGTCTGCTCGACGACTTCGTCCCAGGTCGCCGCTTCGCCCACCACCGACATGTCGGGGCATTCTGCGACGATGCGCTTGAGCCCTTCGCGGACGACCAGGCGGTCGTCGGCGAGGAGCAGCGTGATCGTGGCGGGCGCGGGGTGCAGCGGCCCAGCGGTCGGCATCACGAGTGTCTTTCAGCTCCGCACAAAAAAAGGCCCGTTGAGCCGTTCGCGGGCGCAACGGGGCCAGGAATACTTCGGACCATTGAGAGTAACGACGCCCGCGCCGCGGTCAAGTGGGACGCGCAGCCGGAATCCCCGTGAGGTCAGTCACCGGCCGGGGACGAGAGCAGGGTGTATACTCTGCGTCGACCCGGAGGCAGTTGTTCCTTCAGGCCAGCTCCGTGCGCTCGCGAACCCGTCACTCAAGAGGGGGAGTATGCGCACCACATGGTTCTTGGCGGCTGCCCTGGCCGTTACGGCGTCTCCACAGACGCAGGGGCAGACCGGCAACGGCGCTCCCAGCGGACCGCATTACAATCTCAACATCATCGGCGTCTCCCACGACAAGAACCCCAACATGAATGGGGGGAGCGGCAACGTCATCTTCGTGGGCCTCGGGACGAGCAACGACGCCGTCACCACGAAGATTCTGCTCAGTCAAGCCGCCGAAGGCGTGTTCCAGGTGCTCGACAAGAACGGGACGGACGGCGAAGCCTCCTTCACCCTCCCCGTCCCCGGCACCTACACCGTCTGGGGGCGGGCACTCGGCAAGCCGGGTGGGCAGGCTCAGATGGCCACCTGCGCGACGTTCATCGATCCCACCACGGGAGAGCCGACGATGCTGTGCTCGACCGAGAATGAGGTGTTCGTGCGCGGGACTGGCAAGAGCAGCTTCCGCAACGTGACGAAGGCGCTCACCACGATTACGCTCGTCTCCGGGAGCCCGGCCGAACTGGCGTGCGGCACGCCGACCGTGAGCCTGTTCGCCACGTGTCTGCAAGACTTCCTGTGGCAGTACGACAACAACGGACTGAAGCTGTTGCAACTGCGCTTCTATGCCAACCCCAGTTAGGAGCTGACCGAAGACAGAGAGCCCCGCGACCTGGCGGGGCTCTCTGGTTTCCGGCTCAATGGCCCAGTCCTAGGACGTGCTGCGCCTCGCTCCGCGCTTGCGATACGCCATGACCGCGATGCCGGTGACGAGAAGGAAAGCCGGCACCATCAGGATGAGCATGCCCGTCAACATTGCTCGCATGACGGCTAGGGCGCCCCCACCCCCGCTCCAAGCCTCTGGTGCATCAGCCGCAGGGCATCCGGCCAGAAATGATCCATCAGAATCAGCACGACGACCAGGGCGGGGATCAGGCTCCAGAAAAGGCTCGGGCGCTCATACCGCAGGTGCATGAAGTACAGGAGCCCCAAGCCGGCCTCGACGACGGCGAGCACGAGCAGCAACGCCAGCAGCCTCCCGACCGGAAAGCGCGCGTACGTCAGGGCCACTTCGGCGCCCACGATGAGCAGCAGCCCGATCCAGACGGTCACGTACATCTTCATCCCCGGACTCGGCCGTGGTTCCATGGTTGCCTCAGCGCACGTTCAGCAGGTAGACCAGCGGAAAGACGAACATCCACACCAGATCGACGAAATGCCAGTACAGCCCGGTCGTTTCGACGTGGCCGGCGTCGAACCGCCCGCGCCGGAAGCCGAGGGCGATGACGCCGATGACGACGACACCGGTGATCACGTGCAGCAGGTGCAGCCCGGTAATGCCGAAGAACGTGGCGCCGAACAGGACCGGCCCGCCCATGGGGTTCCGGAACAGGCGCCACCCCGCGCCGATCATGGCGATCCACTCGCGGAGGTGCAGGGCGGCGAACAGCGCGCCGAGGCCCATGGTCACGCCCAGCCAGCGGAGGCTCGCGGGCTGCCGGCCCGCCTGGGCGGCCGCGACCGCGGCGACCATGGTCAGGCTGCTCGTGAGCAGCACGACCGTCATGGCGATGCCGTTGGCGATCGTCGGCCAGAACGCGAACGGCCGCGTCCAGTCCGGGTTGGCGACGCGCAGATAGCCGTAGGCGAACAGCATGGCGCCGAACGTGGCGGCGTCGGCGAGGATGAACAGCCACATCCCCAGTTTCCGGGACGGAATGCCATACGGGGACTCCTCGACCAGAGCTCCCGGCCGTGCACCGACGGTCATCGCAGCTTCGCCCACGGCACCTCCCGCTGTCAGCGCCCGCCTACACCCGAATGATCAGGATCACGAGCAGGTACAGCCACAACACGTCCATGAAATGCCAATACAGCGTCGCCGCCCCGAGCGCGGTCATCGGCACGGGAACGACCCGACGGAGGCGCCGCAGCACGTATAGCAACCCCGCGAGGCCGCCCAGCACGTGGAGCCCATGGAGGGCGGTGAAGACGTAGAAGAACGCGCTGCTCGGGCTCGTCGCGAGGAACAATCCCTGCGTCGCGAGCTGGCGCCACGCCAGGACCTGCCCCGTGACGAACAGCAGGCCGAGCCCGAGGGTGACGTAGAGCCGCGGCAGGCCGTCGAGTGCGGAGGCAGGCGTGATCCGGCGCCGCGCCGACGCCAGCGTGAGGCTCGAGGCGATGAGCACCAGCGTGTTGACGTAAAGAATCGGCGGCAGCCGGAAGTGCTGCCAATCCGGCGCCCCGCTCGCCCGCACCACCATGGCGCTGGTGAGCGCCGCGAACGACATCGAAATGGTCGCGATGGCGACCCAGACGCCCGTCTCCGCCGGCTTCGGCTCCGGGCCTCCGGTGGCGGTCGGCCGGTGAGCGGACGGCGGTAAGTGCGGCGGCGGCGATCGCGGGGGTGACGCGACGGTCGTCATCGTCGCTCAGCGCGCCGGGGCCGGTTCGGGCGCGGCCTGCATGAGGTAGTCCGCGCCGCCGGCGCCCGCGACGCCATACTCGTTGGGACCGCGCTGCACCACCGGCGGCTTCCCGCCGAAATTGTCGAATGGCGGCGGCGAGGTCGTCGCCCACTCGAGCGTCGTGGCCTCCCAGGGATTGTCGGGCGCCTTGGGGCCGCGGAACCGGCTCCGGATCAGGTTGAAGAGGAAAATCAGCTGGGCAGCCCCGGTGAACAGCGCCGCGATCGTGATGAAGCGGTGCAGCGGGATCAGTGGCTTCAAGTAGTCGTCCGTGAACGCCGAGTAGCGGCGTACGTTGCCGGCGAGCCCGAGGTAATGCATCGGCATGAAGACGCAATAGACGCCGATGAAGGTCAGCCAGAAGTGCCACTTGCCCAGCGTCTCGTTCATCATGCGGCCGAACATCTTCGGGAACCAGAAATACGTCCCCGCGAAGATGCCGAACATGGCCGCGACCCCCATCACGAAATGGAAGTGCCCCACCACGAAGTACGTGCCGTGCAGGTAGGTATCGATCGAGGGCTGCGCCAGGAAAAAGCCGCTGATTCCCCCGCTCACGAATACGGACACGAACCCCAGGCAGAACAGGGCCGGGGTCGTGAACCGCAGCTTCGCGCCGTAGATCGTGCCGATCCACAGGAGGGTCACGATGGTGGCGGGAATCGTGATGATCAGCGTCGGCACGGAGAACAGCGTCGCCGAGAAGGGGTTCATCCCGCTCAGGAACATGTGGTGGCCCCACACCGTGTAGCTCAGGAAGGCGATCGCGATCAGGCAGCCGATCATGGCGCGCGGGCCGAGCAGCGGCTTGCGGGCGAAGACCGGGAGGATGTGGGAGATGATCCCGAAGCCGGGCAGGATCGCGATGTACACCTCGGGATGCCCGAAGAACCAGAAGAGGTGCTGCCACAGGAGCGGCGAGCCGCCGGAATGCGGCTGCAACCGATCGCTGATCACCAGCCCGCTGGGAATGAAGAAGCTGGTGCCGGCCACCCGGTCGAGGATGAGCAGAATGCAGGCGGGCATCAGCACGGCGAACGCGATCAGCCCGATCACCGCGGTGATGAACCACGCCCAGGTCGAGAACGGCATGCGGGCGAGCGACATGCCTTTGGTCCGCAGGTCGAGCGTCGTCGCGATGAAGTTCAGGGCGCCGAGCAGCTGCGCGACGCAGAAGATGGCGATCGAGATCGCCCACAGCGTCTGACCCAGTCCCTGGCCCGGCCCGGCGTCCTTCCCGACGGCGCTGAGCGGCGCGTACGCCGTCCATCCGGACAGGGCCGGTCCGTCCGCGACGAAGAACGAGGAGATCAGCACGAGGAACGCCACCAGCGTCACCCAGAAGGACGTCATGTTGATCCGGGGGAACGCCATGTCTTCCGCGCCCACTTGCAGGGGCAGGAAGTAGTTCCCGAACCCCGCGAACGGCGCGGTCGTCAGCACGAAGAACACCATGATCGTGCCGTGCATCGTCATCAGCGAGAGGTAGTACTCCGGCGTGATGACGCCGCCGGCGGCGCCGTTGGGTGAGAGCTTGTCGAGCCCGGGAATCGCCGCCGTGGGCCACGCCAGGTGCAGGCGCATCAACCACGACAGAACCATACCGGTGCAGACGGCCACCAGCGCCAGGTCCAGGTACTGCTTCCCGATCACCTTGTGATCGACACTGAAGACGTGCGTGCGAAGAAAGCCTTGGGGGGGAGCGTGCGGATGAACGGCTGCTTCGTGCATGTGTCTCCTTCTATTGTTGTGCCGCTTGCTGCTTCAACCACTGGTCGAATTGCTCTTGCGGCATCACCTCGACGTAGGCGCGCATGTTGTAATGCCCCAGGCCACAGAGCTGGGTGCAGACGAGCTCGTACTTCCCCGGCTGCGTGGCCGTGAAGTGGAGCGGGATCACGAGCCCCGGCACGAAATCCTGCTGGATCCGCAGCTCGGGCACGTAGAACGCGTGGTTGACGTCCTTGGCACGCAGCGTGAGCAGAACGGGGCGGTTGACCGGGATCGCGAGCGTCGGGACGACGATATCGTCCCGCGCCGCGGTGTCATGCGCCGGATCGAGCCCGAAGAAATTCTGGCTAGCCTCGTTCATCAGCTCCGGATGTATCCCGCCGAACTTGCCGTCCGCGCCCGGGTAGCGGAAATAGAAGGCGAACTGCTCGGCCTGCACGTCGATCGCGAGCGAGTTGGGATCGGGCGGCGTCTGGTAGATACTGGCCCACACCTTCGAGCCGACGAACGTGAGGGCCAGGATCTCGGCGCCCACCAGCACGGTGGCCAGCACCACCATGGGGACCGCCCCCCCGGGGAATATCTTGATCTTGCGCCCCTCGCGGCGGTCGCCGGACTTCCAGACGAACAAGGCCAGTGCCAGTTGCGACACCACGAACAGGATCCCCGAGGACAACATCGTCTCCATCAGCTGATGGTCGATCCAGGGGCCGTGGACGGAGATATCCGCGGGAAGCCACCACACGCGCATCACGAAGATGGCGGTCGCCACGACCGTGATGATCGTCAGGACGACGGCGAACAGTTTGCCCATCAGTACGGTGTGGCCTTGAAGACGAAATTGACCGGCTTGGTTTCGCTGCCGCTGATGGTCACGTCCTGGCTCTGGGCGCCGAACTGCTCCTGCCACGCCGTCACGGTGTACTTGCCGGCTGGGAGCCCCGACAAGGTGAACGCCCCGTCCTCACCCGTCACCGCGTAGTGTGAGGTCGTGACCACCAGATGCCAGCCGTGCATCCAGGGGTGGACGTTGCACTTGACGGGAATGAACTCCGGCTGCTCCCACTTGGTGTGAATCGGCGGCGCCCCGGCGGGCTGGGACCTGTTCCACTCGGGATTCAGCTTCGCGAGCGGGTGGATGTTGTGCGAGTGTGGATCGTCGTTGTAGATGTCGAGCGGCTGGTTCGGCTGCAGCACCAGCACGTGGGGGATGTACTGGCAGCCCTTCTGATCGAGCCGGACCGTCTCCGTGGCCGGGGTGGAACCCTGATCGCCGGCCGAGATGTACACCAGCACCCAGCGCAGCGTGTTCCCCGGGCCCGTCACGACGTTTTCGGTCAGCACCGGCGCCCCGGCGTGTTGGGTCACGCAGTTGGGCTCCTTCGCCATGTCGATCGGCTTCATCTTCGGCGGCGTGCCCGTGTACGTCACCTTACCGCTGATGGTACCGGCGGCTCCCGGCGGACGGGGGGGGGCCGCGCCCACTATGCTGGCCGACCGTGCGAGCCCGCCGGTGATGAGGACGGTGGCGAGGACCGCGATGGAGTGTGTGCGCATCTCTAGTCTCCTTCCTTCGTCTAAGACTAGGGCACGTTCGCTGCAGTCACCGCCCGCCCCCGCCCCCCCCACCCGGACCGATGGGCTTCAGCTCCCCGGCGTGTGACGCCAGCCACGCCTTCCACAGCGCAGCCTCGGGCGTGTCAAAGGGCTGCAGGGTCCGGAGGAAGTGGACCAGGTCCCACGCCCCGGCCGGCTCGAGGTTATCAGCAAACGAAGGCATCGGTGTGCCGTCGAGTCCCGTCATGAAGATCTTGTACAGGTCCTGGTTGGTCACGCCGCACATGAAGCGTGAGCCGCTCTCGAAATCATAGGGCCGGATCGGTAGGTCTTTGTTGTCGGTGAGCGTCGCGGCCGAAGGACCATCAGCGTGCCCCTTGGGACCGTGGCACTTCCAGCATTCCATCTTCTGGTACAGCTGTCGGCCGTGCAGGATGCTCTCGATCGTGAGACGCGGCTCCGCCGGAATCGTGATCGGCGTGCCCGGCTTCAAGGTCTTCCACTTGGGCGAGAAGCTCTTGATGTAAGCAACCAGGTCCGCGCGGTTCTGGCGGGTCAGCGGCAGCCACTGCGGCATGTTCGTGGTCACGAACCCGCGCGTCATGGCATTGAACAGATCCTCGTCTGTCGGCAGCGTGCCGGTCGGGGTCGAGCGACACTTGAACACGGCGAGCGTGAAATCCCGCGGCTTGGGATCGATCCAGGGTGCGTTCTCTCCGGCTCCGTCGCCGTCCGCGCCGTGGCAGCCCACGCAGTAGCGTTGGTACAACTTGCTGCCCGGCGCCGCATGCCCGGTCAGATTGCCGATATGGCTCGTTTGAGCCCGGGCGGAGTTCGCTCCCGCCGCACACAGCAGCACGCCCAGCCCCGAGAGGAGCGCCACCAATCGCGTATTCGATTTCATGAGAGGCCTCCTTTCCCGTTAGAAGGCGAAGTCCAGGGCGAGCAGCAGGCTGCTACTCCACACGGCCGTGCCGGCGGTAGCCGGCGGCAGGCCGTTCCCGTCGCCGGAGAGCGGCACGTTCCCGATCGTCTTGGTGAGCGAGTACTCGCCGTGCATCGCCAGCCCGGCGCGGCTGAACATGAACACATAGCGACGCAGCCCGATCGTGAACGCGTCGATGTTCCCCTGGTCGCTGGGCGTGGTGGTGGGGTCCGCCTGCTGGTGCATGCGAATCGCCTCGTA
>QHTX01000090.1 GCA_003220975.1 Gemmatimonadota bacterium
GAGCGGGTGCGCCACCGCAAATTCGGCAGCGGGGTGGTGCGGGCGGTCTCGGGCTCGGGCCGCGACCTGAAGGTGAGCGTGCAGTTCGACGATGCGGAGATCGGCATGAAACAGCTGCTCGTGGCGTATGCCGGGCTCGAGCGCGAGTGGGAGAGCGCATGAGCGTCACGCATGACGAGGTCCTGAAGATCGCGCGGCTCGCGGAGCTCGACGTGAACGCGGAGGCGCTGCCCCTGCTCGCCGAGCAGATGTCGCGCATTCTCGACTACGTAGCCCAAATCAACAGCGTGCCGGCGAGCGAAGGCGTGAAGCCGTTCGTGCCGGGGCCGGATGCCGTGCGGTTCCGCGCCGACGAGGTGAAGCCCTGGCCGCTGGCCTTCGGGCCCGACAAGCTCGCGCCGGCATTCCGGGACGGCTTCTTCGTGGTGCCGAAGCTCGGGCAGTTCGAGGAAGCCGAATCGTGAGTGATCCCAGCGAAGCGCTCGCGAGCGCCAAGGCGGCGGCCGACCGCCTCGTCAAGGCCAAGCGCCTCAATGCCTGCCTCACGGCGCCCAAGGATCTCCGCAAGTCGCTGCTCGCCCAGGCCCAAGGGGCGCATCCGTCGGGCGTGCTGTACGGCATGCCGGTGGCGGTGAAGGACAACATCTGCACCCTCGAGTTCACGACGACCTGTGGCTCCAAGATCCTCGAGGGGTACCGCTCGCCCTACGAGGCCACCGCCGTGGCCAAACTCCGCGCTGCGGGCGCGCTCATCGCCGGCAAGTCGAACTGCGACGAGTTCGCGATGGGCTCGTCCACCGAGCACTCGGTGTACGGGCGGACGCTGCACCCCTTCGACAAGGCCCGCGTGCCGGGAGGCTCGTCGGGCGGCTCGGCCGCGCTCGTCGCCGCGGGCGCGGTGCCCGCCGCGCTCGGCTCGGAGACCGGCGGGTCGGTGCGGCAGCCGGCATCGTTCTGCGGGGTCGTGGGGATCAAGCCCACGTACGGACGCGTGTCGCGCTACGGGCTCGTGGCGTTCGGCTCGTCGCTCGACCAGATCGGCGTGCTGGGTCGGAGCGTGCACGACGCGGCGCGCGTGCTGTCGGTGATCAGCGGGCGAGACCCGAAGGACTCGACGTGCGAGGACCGCGATCCGCTGCGCCTCCCCACGGTGCCCGAGTCGCTCCAGGGCTTCGTGATCGGGATCCCGAAGGAGTACTTCCCGCCGGATCTCGACCCCGCGGTGCGACGCGCCTGCGACCGCGTGATCCGGCTGTTCCGGGAGCAGGGCGCGGCGGTGCGCGAGGTGTCGCTGCCGCACACCCCCTATGCGGTCGCCACCTACTACATCATCGCGCCGGCCGAGGCGTCGTCCAACTTGGCGCGCTACGACGGCGCGCGCTACGGTCCGCGCTTCGACGGCGCGGTGGACGTGCGGGCGCTGTACCGCGCCACGCGCGGCCAGGGCTTCGGCGCCGAAGTGCGGCGGCGCATCCTCGTCGGCACGTACGTGCTGTCGTCGGGCTACTATGACGCCTATTACCGCAAGGCCCAGCAGATGCGCGCGCTGATCGCCCAGGACTTCCGCACCGCGTTCGACCGCGGCGTGGATCTGCTGTTCACCCCTACGACACCCACCGCGGCCTTCAAGGCGGGGGAGAAGCTCGCGGACCCGGTGGCGATGTATCTGTCCGACATTTTCACGGTCACCGCGAACCTGGCGGGGCTGCCCGCGCTCTCGCTGCCGATCGGGCGCATCAAAGGGCTGCCGATCGGCGGACAATTCATCGGCCAGGCGTTCCTCGAGGACGAGCTGATCGAGGCCGCCTACGCCGTGGAGCGGGTGGTCCCCGCGACGACGGAGGCCTGATGCCGGCCGCATGGGAGACGGTCGTCGGCCTGGAAACGCACGTCCAACTCCGGACCGTGTCGAAGATGTTCTGCGGCTGCTCCGCGGCGTTCGGCGCCCCGCCCAACACGAACGTCTGCCCGGTGTGCCTCGGGCTGCCGGGCGCACTCCCGGTGCCCAACGAGCTGGCGCTCAAGCTCGCGGCGCGCGCGGCGCTCGCGCTCGGGTGCACCGTGCACGCGAAGAGCGTGTTCGCGCGCAAGAACTACTTCTATCCCGACCTGCCGAAGGGCTACCAGATCTCACAGTTCGAGCAGCCGCTCGCGACGGATGGCACGCTGTCGTACCTGTCACCGGAGCGAGGGATAGCGACGGCTACCATCGTACGCCTGCACGTCGAGGAGGACGCCGGGAAATTACTGCACGATCGGTTCCCCAAGGAGACGGCGATCGACCTGAACCGCTGCGGCGTGCCCCTGATCGAGATCGTCACCGGCCCCGATTTCCGCTCACCGCAGGAGGCGCGGGCCTATCTCCTCACGCTGAAGCAGGTGCTCGAGTACGCCGGCGCGTCCGACTGCGACATGGAGAAGGGGAGCCTGCGCGTGGACACCAACGTCTCGGTGCGCCGGGCGGGCGAGACCGCGCTCGGTACCAAGGTCGAGGTGAAGAACATCAACTCGTTCGCGTACGTCGAGAAGGCGCTCACGGTCGAACGGGACCGGCAGATCGCCTTGCTCGAGGCCGGAGGGACCGTCGAACAGCAGACCATGCTCTACGATGCCAAGACGAACAGCGTGCGGCCCCAGCGCAGCAAGGAAGAGAGCCACGACTACCGCTACTTTCCCGATCCTGACCTACCGCCACTCGTTCTCAAGCCCGAGTTCATCGAGGAGCAACGCGCGGCGCTTCCCGAACTGCCGGCGACCAAGCGCGAGCGGTTCACGGCCCAGTACGCGCTGGGCGTGGACGACGCGGCGGTGCTCACCGCCGAACGCGCGGTGGCCGACTACTACGAGGCCGTCGTGCACGCCGGGGCCGAGCCCAAGGCGGCGGCGAACTGGGTGCGGACCGAAGTGCTGGCGGATGCCAAGGACCACGAGGAGACGCTGCGGGTGCCGCCGTCGGCCCTGGCGCAGCTCATCGGCCTCGTGAAGGGTGGCACGCTGTCGCACCAGGCGGCGAAGCGCGTGTTCGGCGAGGTGGCGGAGCGCGGCGGCGAGCCGCGCAACGTGGCCGAGGCCCTCGGCCTCGTGCAGGTGGCGGACACGGGCGTGGTCGCAGGGTGGGTGAGCGAGGTGCTCGGGGCGCACACGACCGAGGTCACGCGCTACAAGAACGGCGAGACGAAGCTGATGCCGTTCTTCATCGGGCAGGTGATGAAGGTGTCGCGGGGTAAGGCGGACCCTAAGCTCACGCAGCGGGTGATCGAGGAGCAGCTGGCGTCCTAGTCGGCCCTATCGCGCCACGGCCGCTGCGCCTGCGACTGCTTCCAGTATTCCAGGGCCGGCGTCGGCAGTCCGAAGTGCTGCTCGGCCGTCTCCTCCATCCGTTCGGGATCCTCCCGGCCGCCCTCCTGGAGCGCCGTGCGTCGCATGCGCTTGGCGAGCCCGAGCGCCTGCGCGCCAGCGGGGTCGAGCCGCCGTGCCGCGGCGTCCGCCTCGCCCAGCGTCTCCATCACGTATTCGAACGCCACCGCCATGTGGCGCTCCACGTCGGCATCGGGCAGGTCCCAGCGCGTGTTCTCGAGGATCAGCTGGAAGGCCCAGCGCCAGCTTTCGCTCTCGGTGAGGTGCACCATCCCGCGGAACAGCCGGCGGTTGGTGCGCATGCTGAAGAGCGTTGGGGAGATGATGGAATCGAGGTGGGCGTCGCTCGGCGCATGGTCCCGCAGGATGACATCCTTCGCTTCCCGGGCGTACGCGTCGCCGAGGTGCGTCTCGAAGCGGCTCTCCCAGTAGCTGTGGCCCAGCCCGGTCGTGCTCGAGGTGAGCACCAGCTGACGCGGGACGAAGAAATTGTGCGCCACGGTATCCGCTGCGAGGTGCGAGAGATACCCCCAGCCGAAGGCCCGGAGCGGGTCCGCGGGCGCGAGGTCGAGAATCTCCTGACCCACGTGCCACGCGTGGCAGTGGCGTCCCACGGGCGCGTACTTCTTCGCGATCGACGTGTCGGCCGCGATGTTGCCGTACAGAAAATCGTAGGGGAACGCGCGCAGCAAGTCGGCCACCACGGCGGGGAGCTGGTGCAGGTTCGCGAGCACGGACTCGCCCAAATAGATGTGGGTGCCCGGCGTCCAGGCGTGCGCCACGGCGGGGAAGAGGACGATCCCGACCAGGGCGACCGCCACCGCGGCGAGCAAGCGCTTGCCCCTCCCCGTCCCCCTCAGTGCTTCCTCCGCCGTTTGAGAGCCCGGCGACCCCATTCGAGCAGCGAGAGGCCGCGGCGCACGTTGCGGAGCGTCGCCGCGACGTCGAGCGCCGTCGTTTCCACCTCTTCCTGGACGACCTCGAACAGCGCGTCCAGGTCGGCGAGCCGCGCCTCGGCCGCGTCCGCGGCCCTCACGATCCGGCCCCGCAGGTCCTGCGACGTCCCGACCAGACCCTCCGCCTCGGTGCGGATGGTCGTGACGAGCTGGCGCACGTCGCCCAGTGCGGGGCCGGCGAGCTCGCGGAAGACCCGCAGGAAGGCACGCACGCCCAGCGCGGCGATCACCGACGACAGCGCGATCGCGATGGCCGACAACGCCAGAATCGCGAGGGAAATCCCCGTCACCACCGCCACCCAGGTCGGGATCATGTCGTAAGCTCGGTCGAGCGCCCGCGACTAAGCTCGGGGAGCGCGGGCGCTTGTGTCAACGGCGCCGGCGTCGTTCCGAGCACGAGCCGCAGGAGGGGCGGCGCCGCGAGCTGGGCCACGGCGACTCCCAACACCACCGTGGTCAGCACGCCACCGCCGTCGTACATGATGGCGAAGTTGAGCCCCAGGGCGACCGCCGCGGCGCCCTGGGCAGCCGTCGCGAGCCCGGCGTCGGGCGGGACTGCGGTGAGCTGCAGCAGGCCCCGCCCGTACCGCACCGCCGCCCACTTGGCGGCGATGCGTGCCACCGCGCCGAGCGGCGCGGCGACGAGGATCCAGCCGGTGGGCAGCGCGAGCGACGCGCCCGCGACGAGCAGGATGACGGCGCAAGCGGCGGGCGTCCACCGGGTGAGCACCTGCCGCACGACGTGCCGTCGGGGGGCGGGGGCGACGTTCACGATCAGCGCGGTGGCGAGCGCGCACACCACGAACGGCGAGAGATCGGCGGCGTAGCCGATCCCCGCGCCGAACAGCAGGGTGGCGAGCAGCGCGAGGCCCAGGTCCTCGTGCGCCGGCCGCAGGCGCGCGAGCGAGACATACACCATGCCGGCGAGCGCGCCGCTCCCCGCGGTGAACACGATGGCCGCCAGCCAGCCGAGCTCCGGGCCGGCGCTCGACGGGTGCGGGCGGTGCAGGGCCAGCGGGACCGTCAGGAGCAGGGCCGCGTAGGCGGTCTCGAGCGTCGCTCCGAGCTCGGTCGCGCGGGCCGTGCGGCGCCCCATCCCCACCATGCGGACCAGCAGCGCCACGACCACGGGTCCCGACGCCGCGGCGATCGCGCCGAGGGTGAGGATCGCCGGGAGGCGCGGCACCCACGCGGCGCCCAGGGCGGGGGCGAGACGCAGCGCGAGCCGGGCGGCGAGCGCGACGGCGGCCAGCGCTGCGGTCGCCCCGAGCAGGGCGAGGCGCCAGCGGGCGCGCGGGATGCGGCGCACATAGCGCCATTCGAACCGCGCGCCGAGCCCCGCCCCGAGCCACCCGATCGCCAGCGCCGTCACGGGGGCGATGCTCCGGAGCGCCGGCCGGTCGAGCAGGTCGATCCCGGGTCCGAGGGCGAGTCCGAGGAGGACCAGGGGACCGCCTGCGGCGAGCAGGACGTCGAGGCTCGCCACGTGACGCCACCGCGGCCGCGGCAGTCGCGTCGCGAGCAGGCCGACGACGGCGAGTCCCGCGAGCGCGAGAACCGGACTCACGTTCACGTCGCGTACGTTCGCGAACGCTTGACGCCGGCGCAAGCCGCGTCATAGCTTGCCTCACCCATGCCTCCGTTCTTCGCAGTCACGGGCGGCCGCCCGCTGAAGGGCACGATCCGCCCGGCGGGCAACAAGAACGCGGCTCTTCCCATCCTCGCGGCGACGCTCGTCGCCGACGGGCTCTGCCGGATCGACAACGTGCCGCACATCGGCGACGTCGAGACGATGCTCGAGCTGCTCGCGCATCTGGGGGCGGCAGTGCAATGGACGGGGCCCAACAGCGTCGAGGTCGACGCGGCGCGGGCCGAGCCGCGCGAGCTCGACCCGGTGTTGTGCGCCCGCATCCGCGCGTCCATTCTGCTGGCCGGGCCGATGCTCGCGCGCTTCGGCCGGGTGCACCTTCCGCCCCCCGGCGGAGACGTGATCGGCCGGCGGCGCGTGGACACGCACTTCCTCGCGCTGGAGCGCCTGGGAGCGGAGGTCACCGTCGGCGCGACCTACCAGCTCGAGGCCAAGAAGCTCGCTGGCGCCGACATCTTTCTCGACGAGCCAAGCGTCACGGCGACCGAGAACGCCCTCATGGCCGCGGTCGCCGCCCCCGGCACCACGGTCCTCCGCAACGCTGCCGGCGAGCCGCACGTCCAGGACTTGGCGCGCTTTCTGTCGGGCCTGGGCGCGCGCATCGACGGCGCGGGCACCAACACGCTCACGGTGGACGGCGGCGCCCCGCTCAAGGGGGGGGCCGCGCCGTTCACCATTGGCCCCGACCACATCGAGATCGGCTCGTTCATCGGGCTCGCGGCCGCTACGAACGGCGCCGTCACCATCGATGGCGTGCGCGGCGAGGACCTGCGCGCCACGCTATTCGCGTTCGAGCGGCTGGGCGTGCGGCCCCGGCTCGACGGTGCGCGGCTCATTGTCGATGCCGACCAGGAGCGCCGCATCCGCCCCGACCTGGGCGGCCACGTTCCCAAGCTCGAGGACGGCCCGTGGCCGGCCTTCCCGGCCGACCTGATGTCCATCGCGATCGTGGTCGCGTCGCAGTGCGAAGGGCTGCTGCTCGTGTTCGAGAAGCTGTTCGAATCGCGCCTGTTCTTCGTGGACAAGCTGATCGGAATGGGCGCGCGCATCGTGCTGTGCGACCCCCACCGTGCGGTGATTGCGGGGCCGTCGCCGCTGCGGGGCGGCGTGGTCGAGAGCCCCGACATTCGCGCCGGCATGGCGATGCTCGTCGCGGCCCTCGGCGCCGAGGGGAGCTCGGTGATCCACAACATTGGACAGATCGAGCGCGGCTATGAGCGCATCGACGAGCGGTTACGCGCGCTCGGTGCGCAGATTGAGCGCGTCAACGAAGGCGGCAAAGGCGGCAAAGGCGGCACGGGCGGCAAGGAGGATGGTACGTGACCGACCCCCGTGCCGTCCCTGCCGCCTCTGCCGTCGCTGCCGTCCTCCGTGAACAGCCCGTCGGCGATTCGGCGGTGCCACGCATGGAGCTCCACGAATGGGCCGAGCGCTACGGCGTCGTGGCGGGGATCACGACCCGCGGCCGCGGCTTCTCGCTGGGCCTGTGGAGCGAGGAAAACGTGGGGCAGGTGATGTCGCGGTGGCGCGCCTTCCGCGCCGCGTTCCGCTCCGCCTTCCCAGCCCTCATCCTCGCGCACCAGGTGCACGGCACGCTGGTACAGTGGCACCGTCAGACGGCGGACGGCTGGCTGATCCTCGACGGCATCGACGGCCACGCGACCGGGACCCGGGGGATGCTGCTCACCATCACCGTCGCGGACTGCGTGCCCGTCTATCTCACCGTGCCGCACAAGCAGGCCGTCGCCCTGCTGCACGCGGGGTGGCGCGGCGCGGCCGGGCGCATCCTGGAGCGCGGCGTGGAGCTGGTGCGGCGGGAGGCGTTCGTGCGCGCTTCGGAAATCGTAATGCATTGCGGGGTTAGTATTTGTGGCGAGTGTTATGAAGTAGGTTCTGAAGTGCTGACGCAGTTCAGCGGGCGCCCCGAAACCGCGCCCGGTCACGTGGACCTGCGCGCCGTCCTGATGCAGCAGGCGCGCGCGCTCGGGCTGACCGAGATCTCGACCTCGCCGTGGTGCAGCGCACACCACCGCGAGCAATTCTTCTCGCACCGCGCCTCGGGCGGGCGCGACGGGCGGATGGTCGCCTACCTCGGGCTACCACGCGCTTGACACGCGCCGCCCGGCGGCTAGATTCCGGGCCGGTGAAGCGGGCGAAGTTCGGCCCGCGCTTTTTTTTATGCTCTCCGACAGTCTCGTCGAGTCGTTTCGGGTCCGCCTGGCGCCGCTGGGGCTCGAACTGGCCGACCTCCGCATCGGCGGCACGCAGCACCGGCCGCTCGTTCAAGTGCGCATCGAATGGCCGCCCGGCGAGCCACCGCGGCGTGTGACGGTGGAGGACTGTGCCACGGCGAGCCGGGCGCTTGAGGCGTGGCTCGACGCCGACGGCCCGCTGGGCCGCCGCTACATCCTCGAGGTGTCGAGCCCGGGACTCGAGCGGCCGCTCCGCTGGCACCAGCACTGGGTGCGGTTCGTCGGCCGGGAGGTCCAGGCGACGGTGGCGGGATTGGGCCGGGTGCGCGCCCGGATCGTGGCGGTGCCCGACGAGGCGACGGTGATTCTCGAGCCCCAGGGCGCCGCGCCGCGACCGGTGCCGCTCGCCGGCATCCGCGATGCGCGCCTGGCGGTGGATTGGTGAAAAGGACCGAATGATGACAAGCACGAGTGAAGTGGTTTCCGCGATCCGCGAGCTCACGAGCACGAAGCAGCTCGAGCGCGCGGAGCTGCTCGATCTCCTGAAGGACGGTCTCCACGCGGCGCTGGTGAAGCGCTACGGGCCCAACGTGCGGGCGGAGATCGGGATCGACGAGTTGAAGGGTACGATCCGGATTGTGGTGCTGCGGACGGTGGTCGAGACCGTGGAGGATCCGGGCGCCCAGGTGGCGCTCGAGGAGGCGCGCTTCGAGGACCCGGACTTCCAGGTGGGGGACGTGCTGGAAGAGGAAGTGCCGTTCGAGGCGTTCGGCCGCACGGCCGTGCAGGCCGCGAAGCAGCGCATCATCCAGCGCGTGCGGGAGGGTGAGCGGGCGCGCATTCGCGAGGAGTTCACGGACAAGGTGGGCGAGCTGCTCTCGGGCGAGGTGCAGCAGATCGAGCGCGGTAAGATCGTCGTGATGCTCGCGAAGTTCCGGGAGGCCGAAGCCATCATCCCTTACCGCGAGCAGAACCACCGCGAGCACTTCCATCAGGGCGACACCATCCGCGCCGTGCTCAAGCGCATCGAGGAGACGCCCAAGGGCCCGCGCCTCATCCTGTCGCGCGCGGACCCCTTGTTCGTGAAGGCGCTGTTCAAGCTCGAAGTGCCGGAGATCCAGCAGAGCATCGTGGAGATCCGCGCCACGGCCCGCGAGGCGGGGAGCCGCACCAAGATCGCCGTCTCCTCGCGGGACGACTCGATCGACCCGGTGGGCGCGTGCGTGGGGCTCAAGGGCTCGCGCGTGCAGGCGGTCGTGAACGAGCTCAACGGCGAGCGCATCGACATCGTGCCGTGGTCACCCGATCCGGAGCGCTTCGCCAAGCTGGCGCTCGCGCCGGCGCGTGTGGCCCGGGTGTTCTCCGACCCCGACACCAAGACGATCCAGGCGATCGTGGACGAAGACCAGCTCTCGCTCGCGATCGGGCGCAACGGCCAGAACGTGCGCCTCGCCTCCGAGCTGACCGGCTGGAAGATCGACCTGTACTCGAGCCGCGAGTGGCTGGAGCGGGGCGGGGAAGGACCGCTGTTTGCGCCGCTGCCCCGTCCCGAGGAAGAGGCCGCAACCAACGTCGCGCTGCGCGAGCTCAAGGGACTGCCGGCGGAGCTGGTCGACGTGCTGGCGCAGGCGGGCCACAAGACGCTGCAGGACATCCTCGATCTCGAGCGTGAGGACGTGGACAAGATTGCCGGCATGACGCCCGAGCTCGCCGACAAGCTCATGGCGTTCCTGAACGAGATGACCGAAGAGGGCGGTGAGGACGAGCCCGAGCCCGGACCGGCGGGCGCGCCGGGCGAAACACCCGCCCCGGCGGCGTGAACGCGCGGGTCGTCCGGCTGCTGGGGTTGGGGCTCTCAGGCGGGGGCGGGCGAGTGGTGGTCGGCGTGGCGGGCGTGCGGGCGCAGCTGCAGCGCGACGCGCTGCACTGCGTCGTGCTGGCGGGCGACGCCAGCCCGCGCACGCTGGAAAAGGTGGAGCGCCTCGCGCGGGCCCGCGGGGTGCCGATCGTGCGGGGGCCCGGGGCGTTCGCATTGGGCCACGGGCTCGGCAGGCCGCCGGTCCAAGCGGTCGGGGTGGCTGACGCCGCGCTGGCGCGCGGCCTGGTCGGGTCTTTGGAGGAGTGAGTGACGACGACGCGGATTCACGATCTGGCGGCTGAGTTCGGCATCTCCGCAGAGCAGCTCATCGGCATGCTCAAGGAGCAGGACATCTTCGTGCGCAGCCATCTCTCCCCGCTCAAGCCGGAGCAGGTGGCGCTCATGCGGGCGCGCTGGGAGCGCGAGAAGCGCAAGCTGAAAGAGGCGCCGGCGCCGCCCAAGCGACGGCGCGCCGTCAAGGCCGCCGCCGAGCCGGTGGCCGCGGCCCCGGAGGAGCGTCCCAAGCGCCGCCGCCGCACCGCGGCCGAAGTCGCCGCCGCGGACGCGGAGGCGCAAGCCGAAGCCGCCATCGAGGCCGAGCGCGAGCTCAAGGCGCGCGAGGCGCTCGAGGCCGCCAAGGCGGTCGACGACGAGGAGAAACCCTCGCTCGAAGAGCGCGCCGCCGCGTTGTTCAAGGAGCTGCCCGCGGCCGGGGAGACGCATCCCGAGCCGCTCGCCACGAGCCCGTTCGCGACACCGACGACCGCCTCGGGTTCCGGCCCCGGGCTGGCCGCGCCGCCCTCCGCCCCCCCGCGCCCCGTGATCCC
>QHTX01000197.1:0-2641 GCA_003220975.1 Gemmatimonadota bacterium
CACGCTACTCGCCGAGCAGCCCCCACCTGCGCTCGTACTGCTCGACATTCAGCTGCCGGGCCGCGACGGGTACAGGGTGCTGCATGACGTCAAAAAGATGGAGGGCAACCACCCCTGGAAGGTGGTCGCCCTCACGGCGCACGCGATGCCCGGCGACCGGGAGAAGACGCTGGCGGCGGGGTTCGACGGCTACGTCGCGAAGCCGATCGACGTGCGGAGCTTTCCCGCCGAGATCGCCCGCTACCTCACCCCGGGTCCCTAGGTCGCCTTCTTCAGACTGATCGCGCCGTTCACGGTGGTGATGTGCACCTTGCGCCCGCCCGCCCCGACGGTGCCCCGGAGGTGCTTGCCGATCTTGCCCGTCACCTCGAGCGGGTAGTCCGTCTCGATCGACCCGTTCATCGTGGTCGCTTCCACGTCCGCGTCGAGCCGCCGGGGCAGCTCGGCGGTCGCGGCGCCGTTCACCGTGAGGAGCGACACCTCACCCGTATCGCCGAAGGCGCTCATGCGGGCCCGCACGCTGCCGTTCACCGACATCGCCCGCACCGGCCCGGCGGACGTCTCGGCATCGATCGCGCCATTCACCGTGGCGGCGACCAAGGGCGCGCTCGCATGGGCGACGCTGACGGCGCCGCTGACCGTCATGGCATCGAGCCGCGCCCCCGCGGGGAGCCGCACCCGGAAGTCCACCGCGACGTCGTTACGGCGCAGCGCGGACGGCTTGAAGTCTCCGGCCGCGCACTGCCCGCCGCCCCCCTCCCACAGCGCGCAGATCGCGATGCCTTCAGGCGACGAATCCGTCTCGATCCGTACCCGGGCGGGGTCGGACCGGTGGTACGTCTTCACCGCCGTCACTTCGAGCCACGGACCCTTCGCGGGCTCCACCGTCACAGACCCGTTCGTGTTGCCGATCCACACCCACTGCCGGGGGCCCAGCCGGCCACGATAATGCCACTGATCGGCCGCCGTGTCGCGCGGGCCGGCGCGAGGGTCTCGGTCCGAATCGATATCGATGCCCCTGACGTGCTTCAGCTCGCTCAGCTTCTTCAGCTCCCGCAAGTCTCCCAGATCCTTCAGCGCGACCGGCCACTGCTCGGCCACGCGCTGCCGCACCCGCACGACGGCGTAGCGCACCAAGAAAAAGAGGACCAGGACGGCGCCGAACAGCGTCGCCCCCCGAATGATCTCCTTGCGCCACGCGTCCCAGAACGCGCTCATGATCCCACCCCCGGCGATCTCGCCTTGATACTGGCAGGTCGTACGGGAGTTTGGGAGATAGGGTTTCCGGGAGAGAGAAGAAAGAAAGGGGGGCCGGAGCCCCCCCCAGAACCGCTAGGAAACAGCCGTGAAGCAGTGCGCGGCGGGGCGGTCGAGCAAACGGCTCTTGTTCACCACGGTGGTCTTCGCGGGACCGCCTCCCGACTCCACGGTAATGGGGTCGAGCACGCCGCCGTACCAGATCCGGTCGGTCGCGTTGTCTGCGGCCGCCGCCGCCACGGGCCGGCTGTCGGCATGACGATTGGTGCCTACGGACGACACCGCGACCTGGGCGGCGTACGCGTAGGCGCTGGTGAAGACGACGCCGAGCAACAGAGCATAGATCCGCATATGGTGCCTCCTAAGGGCTGTTGCGACGGCGCGACAGCGACTTCGTCATGTAAGACGTAGGAGGCCCCGAAAAGGTTGCACGGGCCGGGTCAGGAGATTGTCAGGTCCCCGCGCCCCCTGTTACACTGCCGTGACTCAACACAGGAGCGTCATCCGATGAAGCAACGCCTCATCGCCGCCGGGCTCGCGCTGGCGCTCGCGGCCGCGGCGTGCGAGCGGAAGCCGCCGCCGGCGACCGGGGCCACCCGGGTCCTGACGGTCCCGGGCTTCAAAACGCCCGAGTCCGTCAAGTACGACCCGGACTTGGACCTGTATTTCGTCACCAACATCAACGGCAATCCCTCGGCCAAGGACAACAACGGCTTCATCAGCCGGATCCGTCCCGACGGCACGGTGGATTCGCTCGCCTTCGTGGCCGGGGGGCGCGGCGGCGTCACGCTCAACGGTCCCAAAGGCACGGCCCTGGTGGGCGACACGCTGTGGGTCGCCGACATCGACGCGGTGCGCGGTTTCAACAAGCGCACCGGCGCGCCCGTCGCGACCGTGGATCTCGCGAAGCTCGGCGCAAAGTTCTTGAACGATCTGGCTGTCGGCCCGGACGGCGCGTTGTACGTCACCGACACCGGGATTCTGATCGATGCCACGGGCAACGTCAGCCATCCCGGTCCGGACCGCATCTTCCGGGTCGGCCCGAAGCGTGAGGTGAGCGTGGCGGCGCAGGGCGACACCCTCGACCGGCCGAACGGGATCACCTGGGACGCCGCGAACGCGAGCTTCGTCGTCGTGTCGTTCGGTGGGCCGGCGGTGTTTTCATGGAAGTCGGGCGACAAGGCGCCGACGGTGATCGCACGGGGACCGGGAGCCTGGGACGGCGTCGAGGTGCTGGCCGACGGGCGGATCATCGCCTCGAGCTGGGCCGACTCGACCGTGGACGTGGTGGCGAGCGGCAAGGTGGCGCGGCTGATCAGCGGTGTGCCCTCGCCCGCCGACATCGGGCTCGACACCAAGCGCAACCGTGTGCTGATCCCGATCC
>QHTX01000197.1:2649-4403 GCA_003220975.1 Gemmatimonadota bacterium
GGATCGGGTGGAGGTGTGGCAGCTGCCGGCTAAGTAGGCCCCGGGGCCGACTCCTTCCAGCCCACCTGGAATTCTCCGCGGCAGCGCTGGCAGGTCATGCGCCGCGGGCGGCCCACAATCTGCTGCCGCTCGCGACAGCTCGGGCACACGGCGTAGCGGTCTCCCCAGGTCGCCGGCAGGCGCACCGCGTCACGGGGCCGGGGAACGACTGTCCACTTGCGGGGCGGCTTCTCGATGACCTCGATGAATGGGGCGGGCACCTCGAACTGCCGACCCCGGACTTCGATGATGGCCTGGAGCGACCCGAGCTGGCGGATGCGATACCACGCACCCCGGCGGATCTCGATGTTCAGATCGGTCTGCAACCGGGCCCACTGCACGCGCTACACGCCCCCTCGGCAGGTACGGAGGTTGTGGCGATGTGCTGGATTTCGCGGGGGCGCGCCCGGTCCGCACGGTGGATGCTACTGTGGGACAATGATATAGCATTCGACCGGGAGTGCCGTGCGCTGGGTCACAACGAGGATGCCGAGGGCAGGACTCGAACCTGCACGGGGGTTGCCCCCCAAGGGATTTTAAGTCCCTTGCGTCTACCGATTTCGCCACCCCGGCCGCGTCCAAACTTATCAGCTTACACGCCGACTCGCCGACGCCTCGGTCTCGACGGCGGCTTGGTGCGCTACTCCACCCGCCGGTACATCAGAACGCGCTTGCGGCGGCTGGCGCTGAACCCCTCCACAGGAACGCCACCAGCGCCGAACACGATCCGGATGCCGTGGTCGAAGGAGGCGACGAACGTGCTGCCTCCCTGGTACAGCAACCGCCCCAGTTCCCGGCCCTCGAGCGCTACGATGAGACTGTCGTGGCGCGCGTAGATGCGCACGCGTCCATACAGGCCGGTGTAGCTTCCCACCCAACGAGTCCGCATCGTCGCCGAGGTAGGCAGGTCGAAGACCTCCGCCTCCGGTGGCAGCCACGGTGGCGTCGCGTCGGACACGATCTGGCGGAACCGTGGGCTGGACGCCACAGGATAGAACGCGGCGCTTAGGTCGCCTGTGAACAGGGACCACAGCTTGACACCACGCGGAGCGATCCGCTCGAGCAGGTCCAATGCCGTGGCCGAGTCGCCCAGCTGCAGGTAGTGGAAGGCGAGCGGCACCCCCACTCGCCAGCTGAGGCCTCCCGCGAGGCGGAGACGGGCGAGCACCGAGTCCGCCTCGATCCTGGCGGCTACCGTGTCGCCGAGCGAGCCGAGCGTGAGCGCATGCCATGCCGTCCACGACGGCCACATGTCCACCGCACATCCTTCGCAGCGAGAGGCATCGAGGTCGCGACGGGCACCGGAGGTATCGCCTTGGGCGAGCCGCGCGTCGGCACGGCTCAGCCGCGCCAACAGGAAGCCCGGGTCGACCGCCAGCGCGCTGTCCAAGAGTGACGCGGCCTCGGCCGGTACGACCATTTGTGCGTAGGCGCGGAGCGTGATGGGGCGCCCGGGATCGATCGCCAGCGCGCGTCGCCAGGCCGTGACCGCGGTCGAGTCGTCACCCATGACCGTCGCCGCGTCCCCCAACTGGTGCCACGCCTCGGCGTTCCGAGGATCGAGCGAGACGGCCCGCGCCAGCGCCGCGATCACGCCGTCCCAGGTCCGAGGATGCCGGAACTGGAGCAGATATCCCCGGGCGAGCCAGCCATCGGAGTTAGAAGGGTCGCGCCGCAGCGCCTCGTCCGCCGCGGCCATGCCGCGATCCAGCAGG
>QHTX01000091.1:0-2261 GCA_003220975.1 Gemmatimonadota bacterium
GGGCGCCTACGTCGTGCGCGACCTCTTCTGGTACCGGTCCACGCTGGCGCACAACGCTCCCCGGCTCGACGGGGTCTCCCAACCGGTCGGCGATGCGACCTGCGAGATGTTCGACGACGGGGGCGGGGGAGGCGGGGGGGGCGAGTGGGCCTGGACGCGCGGCCGCTACGGCGACGTGACCCGCACGGTCGTAACGGGTCGGGCCTACGTGCTCGACGTGGTCGAGCTCGCGAGCCGCGGAGACCACCTCATCGAGCTGCCGTGGCATTTTCGGGGGACGGGGGACGGGGGACGGGGCACGTGGACGAAGGGTGAGCTCGCGGACGAGTTCGTCTCCCGAGTGGAGCGCTTCGTACCGGCGAGCTCGGGGTCGGTCGTCCTCGAGCTGGCGGAGGGCTCCCGTGTGCTCAAGGTGTTCCTCCTGTTCGACGGCGAGCTGCTCCGCGCGGAGGGTCCGGGCTTACCGGGGAGCGGGACGCGGACGACGTTCTACCTGGCGCGCGCCCGTGGGCGGAGCGCGCGGTTCGTGACCGTGCTCGAGCCGGTCGGCGAGGGCTCCGTCGTGCGCGCCGTGCGGACGCAAGGCGGCGTGATCGAGGTCGAGATCGGGGATGGGACGCACCGGCACGCCGCCACGCCGGGCGGCTGGGAGATCGACACTGGCTCCGGACGGGTGCGACTCGGCGGCCCGCGGGAGCCCGAGCCGCCGCTCGCGCCGCTGCTCGAGCTCGACCGGCCGACTCGGGCAGTCGGCGCGGCGCTCCGCGTGAGCGAGCCGCCGCCGCTCGACGGCTCGGTCACCGGGTTCGACACGAGCGAGCCGCTCCGTCTCGACCTCGAGGACCAATACCGCCGCAGTGAGGAGCCGTACTCCGGGCCGGAGGACTTCTCTGCCGCCGCGTTCGCCGCGTGGGACGACGACGCGCTCTACCTCGCCGTGGAGGTGACGAAGCCCGATGTATGCTTCCGTCCGCCCGACGCGCCCCCCCTGCGGCTCGATAACGACCCCGACGACGTGCACTCGGACGGTCTGCAACTGTACCTGCGGGACCCCGAGGGCGGCGACGTCACCGGGTTCCTCGTGGTCCCCGAAGGGAAGGATGGCGCGCGGCTGCGCGCTCGCGGGGCGGGGGAGGCGCCCGGGATGCCCGACGCCATCCGGGGCGCGTGGCGCCGGACGCGCGAGGGCTATCGCGTCACGCTCGCCGTCGCGTGGCCGGAATGGCATCGCGCGCACGTCGGCGGGCGCGTAGGGTTCGACCTCCTCATCAACGAGATGCTTCCCGGCCGGGTCCGCCGGGCGGGGCAGCTCGTGTGGAGCGGCGGCAACGGCTGGGTGTGGCTGCGTGGAGACCGGCAGGATCCGGAGCGGTTCGGGGTGCTGGAGCTGGTGGGATGAGGCGAACGCGAAAGTCGGAACGCGGAACGCGGAACGTCAGGGTGAGCGCCGCGTGGCGAACGGCCCATGTCCGCTGTTTCGCGTTCCGCGTTTCGCGTTCCGCGTTTTGGTGTTCCGGCCCATGAGCGTCGTCGTGGTGCTCCACGAGCCCCAGGAGCTGGTTAACATCGCTCACGTGGTCCGAGCCCTCAAGAACTTCGCGTTCCGCGATCTGCGGCTCGTGCGGCCGCGGGAATACGACGCCTTCCGGGTGGAGGGCATCGCCCACCAGACGCAGGACATCCTGGCGCGGGTGACGCAGCACGAGCGCCTGGAGGACGCACTCGCCGACTGCGTGCACGTCGTTGGGTTCACGTCGCGCGGGCGGAGCGCGAGGCGAAATCAACAGCGTCCCCGCCCGGCGGCCGCCGAGATTCTCGCCCGGTCGGAGGTGGGCGTCGTGGCACTCTTGTTCGGCCGCGAGGACAAGGGGCTCGCGAACGACGCGCTGGACCGGTGTCACCGGGTCGTCACCATTCCCACGAATTCGGACTATCCTTCGCTCAACCTGGCGCATGCGGTGGTGCTGATGTTGTACGAGCTCGCGCTGGCGCGCGGGGATGAGTCGCGGGCCTTCAAGGCGCCCCGCCGCGCCGCCCCGCCGGCGCCGGTCGCGGACCTGGAGCGGCTGTTCGCCGACGTAGAGGCGGCGCTGCGCGTGATCGAGTTCTTCAAAACACGCCAGGCGGAGAGCGTGCTGCGGACGGTGCGCGAGGTGATTCACCGCACGCCGCTCGACGAGCGCGAGGCGAAGCTCTTCCGGGCCATGGCCATCGAGGTGGTGAAGTACGGTGAACGACTGGCGCGTTCCGGGATTCACGTC
>QHTX01000091.1:2319-7134 GCA_003220975.1 Gemmatimonadota bacterium
CGAGCGCGCCCGAGCGGATGGTGCGCGCGTCCGGCTGCCGCGTGTGGGACGCGGACGGCCGTGAGTACGTGGACTACGTCATGGCGCTGGGGGCCGTGGCGCTGGGGTACGGGCACCCGGCGGTGAACCGGGCGGCCGAGGAGGCGATCGCCGCGGGCGTGGTGGGCCCGCTGCCGCCGGTGCTCGAGGAGGAGCTCGCCGAGGCGCTCTGCCACCGCATCCCGTGGATCGAGCGCGTGCGGTTCCTGAAGACCGGCGCCGAGGCGGTGGCCGCCGCGGTGCGCCTGGCGCGCGTGGTCACCGGCCGTGAGCGTGTGCTCGGCTGCGGTTATCACGGCTGGCTCGACTGGTGTCAGGGCGCCGAGGGCGTTCCCGCGGCGACCCGGACGCTTTACGCGGAGCTGCCGTTCAACGATCCGGAGCGCACGCGCCGGCTGATCCGCGACGCCGGCGACCGGCTGGCGGTCGTCGTCGTCGAGCCGGTCGTCGTGACGGAGCCGACGCGCGAGTGGCTCGAGGTCGTGCAGGCGGAGACGCGACGCGTCGGGGCGGTGCTCGTGTTCGACGAGATCAAGACGGCGTTTCGCCTGGCCGTGGGGGGTGCGGCGGAGCGCTACGGCGTGCGCCCCGATCTCGTCGTGCTCGGCAAGGCGCTCGCCAACGGGTTCCCACTCGCGGCGGTGGGCGGCCGGGCCGAGCTGATGGCGGCCGCGTCGCGCACCTGGATCTCGTCCACGCTCGCGACCGAGAGCGTGGCGCTGGCGGCGGCCGCGGCGACGCTCGAGGTGATGGAGCGCGACAACGTGTGCGCGCACCTGCACGCCGTCGGCACCCGACTGCTGCACGGGCTGCACCGGCTGCACCAGACGCACGGCGACGTCGTCACCGGTGTCGGTGGCATCGCCGAGATGTGTTTCGTCCACTTCGTCAGCGAGCCGCTCTCGCGCGACGTGGCGCGGGGGTGCGCGGCGCGCGGGCTGCTGTTCAAGCGGACCGCGTACAACTTCGTCTCGCTGGCGCACGACGAGGTTACCGTGGACCGCACGCTGGCTATCTTGGAAGACGTCCTCGGAGCGATCGGATGAAGCAGCCGTGACCCTGCAGCGCAAGTTGCTCCTGGGATTCTCCCTCATGGTCCTCCCCACCCTGCTCGTCGGGGTCGAGGCGATTCGCACGAACGCCCTGGAGCGGGGGACGCTCGAGACGCTGCGTCAGCGCTTGGCGCACTCGCGGACGTACGCCGAAGTCGAAGACGCCATGTTCAACCAGACCCAGGTCGTGTGGCGCTACCTGAGCGGAGATCCCACGGCCAAGAAGGAATTCCCGCTCACCCAGCAGGTCGTGGACTACTGGCTCGATCGCTGGGCGGCGGGGCTTCCCGCCGACGAGATTCCACTCGCCGACGCCGTCCGCAGGATCGAGGGCGAAATCCGCGCCGTCGCGGCTCGTGTCTTCCTGCTCTACGATTCCGGGCGTCGCGAGGCCGCGGCCCGCACCGCGCGCCAGGAGCTGGTGGAGCGTCTGCAGCCCGCCCTGGCGAGGGTGAACCGCGAGGTTTATCGCCAGGCCCGCGAGTCGGGCGTGCAGCGAGCCTTCGCCGAGGTGGCAGGCATCGTGGAGGCGAAACGCCGCGTCCTCTGGGCGATCGGCCTCCTGGCGCTGGCGGCGGGCCTCGGCGCGTCGTGGCTCATTTCCCGCAGTCTGGCGCGCCCGATCGGCGAGCTGCGGCAGGCCATGGCCGTCGTGGGCGCAGGCGACCTGGACCACGAGATCGAGCCGCGCTCGCGCGACGAGATCGGCGAACTGGCGAGCGCGTTCGCGCACATGACCGAGCAGCTCCGCCAATCTCGCGCGCAGCTGGTGCAGTCCGAGAAGCTGGCGTCGATCGGGCAAATGGCGGCGGCGGTGGCCCACGGGCTGCGCAACCCGCTGGCGAGCCTGCGCGCGGCCGCCCAGCTCGCCCGGCACCGCGTCGAGGCGCCCGCCGCTCGCGAACAGTTGAACGCCATCGTCGAGCAGGTCGATCGTCTCGATCTCAGGATCGCTCACCTGCTGGCGTTCTCCCGACCCGCTCCGTTCCACCCCCTCCGAGAGAGCGTGCGGACGCTGGTCGAGGGCGCGCTCTCGGGCTTCGCGGAGTTGCTGCGCCAGCGCCGGATCGAGCTCGCGGTGAACTGTGCGGCGGCGCTCCCCGAGATTCGGGTCGACCCCATGCGACTGGAGCAGGCCCTGACCGAGATCGTCTCGAACGCGCTCGACGCGATGCCCGACGGCGGGCGGCTCGAGATCAGGGCGAGGGCCCAGGACGGCGCGGCTGGCGCGACCGGGGTCATGCTCGAGATCGCCGATTCGGGCCGCGGGATACCGCCGGAAATTCTGCCCAACCTGTGCGAGCCGTTCTTCACGACACGACCCGAGGGCACCGGGTTGGGGCTGGCGATCGCCAAACGCTACATCGAGGAGGCGGGCGGCCGGCTGGACATCGTGAGCACCGTTGGCCGCGGGACGACCGTGCGCCTCTGGCTGCCCGTCGCGACCGGCGACGTCGCGCCCGAGCCGGTGCGGAGCCTCGCATGAGCGGCTCGACGGTCTTGATCGTCGACGACGAGCACACGCTGGCGCGGTCGGCCAAGGCGTTTCTGGCCGACCACGGCTATGAGGCGGAGGTGGCAAGCACCGGGGAGCAGGCGCTGGAGCTGCTCGAAAGGCTGCAGCCGGACGTCGTCTTCGCGGACGTGCGGCTGCCCGGCATGAGCGGCCTCGATCTCCTGAAGCGGATCCGCGACTTCGATCCCGTGATCCCGGTCATCATGGTGACGGCGTACGGCTCGATCGAGGGCGCCGTGGAGGCCGTGAAGCTCGGCGCGTTCGACTACGTCAAGAAGCCGGTGGACCTGGAGGAGCTCAAGCTGCTGGCCGACCGCGCGCGCGAGAACCGGCTGCTGAAGCAGGAGCTGTCCTATTATCGCCGTCGCGCCACTCGGGACGTGGGGCTCGAGGGGCTGGTCGGCGAGTCGCCGGCCATCCGCGCGGTGCTCGAGCGGGCGCGCCAGATCGCCGCGCTGGACGAGACGCCTCCGGTGCTCCTCACCGGCGAGACGGGCACCGGTAAGGGCCTCCTGGCCCACGCCATCCACGCCTCCGGCAGCCGCGCCGTGAAGGCGTTCATCGAGGTCAACTGCACGGCCTTGCCCGCGACGCTCATGGAAGCCGAGCTGTTCGGCTACGAGCGCGGCGCGTTCACGGACGCCAAGGAATCGAAGCCGGGCCTCGTCGAGGCAGCTGAGGGCGGGTTCCTGTTCCTCGACGAGATCGGCGACGTCGATCTCTCGGTCCAGGGGAAGCTGCTGCGGGCGATCGAGGAGCGGGCGGTGCGGCGGGTGGGCAGCGTGCGCGAGCGCAAGATCGACGTCCACATCATCGCCGCGACGAACCGCGATCTCGAGCGGGAGGTGCGCCAGGAGCGATTCCGTAAGGATCTCTACTTCCGCCTGGCGGTGATCGTACTCCACGTGCCGCCGCTGCGGGAGCGCGGAGCAGACGTGCTGCTCTTGAGCGAGCGCTTCCTGCGGGCGTTCAACGCGAAGTACGGGAAAGCGGTGCGCGAGATCAGTGCGCCGGCGCGCGACCTGATGCGCGCGTACCCGTGGCCCGGGAACGTCCGCGAGCTCAGCCACGTCATCGAGCGCGCCGTGTTGTGGAGTCGGGGTCCGACCCTCGATGTCGAGCACCTGTCCCTGACGAGCCCGCTGCCGAGCGATGCGTCGACCGACCACGGCGCGTTGCCGCCGCAGGGTGGCGACCTGGCCGGCTGGGAAAAGTCGATGATCGAGCAGGCGATGCGCGAAGCCGGGGGGAACCAGACCAAGGCGGCCCAGCGTCTCGGCATCTCGCGCGACACGCTGCGCTACCGGCTGAAGAAGTTCGGGTTGGCTGGGTGATTACACCCAAACTGGGTGAGATGGCGCATCCGCGGCGCTCCGCGGTGGGGGTCCACGGGGCAGGGCGGTGTGCTACAATCACCTGCAACGGAACGAGTTGTGAGGCTACAGCGCGGGGCGGGCTGGACTGGCACGGCCCCTGCAAGGCATCCCAGTGGTTAGTCGTGGTCGACCACCACCGTTTCTTTCGGGAGGATGCGACATGTCGTGGACCAAGCCCGAATTCGAGGTCGTCGAGCTGGGGATGGAAGTCGGCGCCTACGCCGGCAACGCCTGAACCAAGCTGGGACAGTTGAGGGAGGGGCCGGGTGACGAACCCGGCCCCTTTGTTCAATGCGCGTGATCATCCTTGGCTCGGCGGCGGGTGGCGGGGTGCCGCAGTGGAACTGTGGCTGCCCGAACTGCGCCGCAGCGCGCACCGACGGCCACGGCCGCACGCAGTCGTCCGTAGTAGTGAGCGCCGACGGCGAGCGCTGGATCCTCCTCAATGCGTCGCCCGATCTCCGCACACAGCTTGCCGCGCACCGGGTGCTGTGGCCTTCACCGGGGACGCGGGGCACGCCTCTCGGGGCGGTGATCCTGACCGACGGCGAGATCGACCACACCCTCGGCCTCCTGTTGCTGCGCGAGGGCGCCGCCAAACTCCCCGTGTACGCCCCCGCGGGCGTGGCAGCGCTGCTGGGCGATCAATGGCCGCTCTACCGGGTGCTCTCGGCGTACTCAGGCGTCGAGGCGCGGCCGCTCGAGGAGGGTCGCCCGATCGCGCTCGCCGACTTGGGTGGCGCGCCACTCGGGATCTCCTGCACGACCGTGCCCGTCGCCCGCCAACCGCCGCGGTACGCGCGGACCGGCCGTGCCGCCTCTGCCGCCCCTG
>QHTX01000091.1:7486-8109 GCA_003220975.1 Gemmatimonadota bacterium
CAGGTCGAGGCGGCGGGGATCGTGGTGGGAGAGGACGCGATGGAGTTCGAGCTGTGAGCGACGACCTCGCCACCCGGCTGCGGGCCGTGCTCGAGCGCCGCTATCACCACCTCCATCCCTTCAACCAGCGGATGCACCGCGGCGAGCTGTCGCGCGAGGCGCTCCAGCTTTGGGTGGCGAACCGGTTCTACTACCAGATCAACATTCCGGTCAAGGATGCGCTGATCCTCGCCAACTGCCCCGAGCACGAGGTCCGGCAGCAGTGGATTCAGCGGATCGTCGACCACGACGGCTGTCCCGGTGAGGAAGGGGGCATCGAGGCGTGGCTGCGGCTGGGCGAGGCGATGGACGTGCCGCGCGCGGACCTCCTGAGCCAGCGCAGGCTCCTGCCGGGGGTACGCTTCGCCGTGGACGCGTACGTCACCTTCTGCCGCTCGAAGCCGTGGCTGGAGGCCGTGGCGGCGTCGCTCACCGAGATGTTCGCGCCGCTCATCGTCAAGGAGCGGCTGGGCGCGATGCTCGAGCATTACACGTGGGTCGACCCGGACGGGCTGCAGTACTTCAAGAATCGGCTGCGGCAGGCGCCGCGCGACGCCGAGTACGCCTTGGGCCTCGTCACCGCG
>QHTX01000091.1:8141-19170 GCA_003220975.1 Gemmatimonadota bacterium
CAGGACCGCGCCGTGGCGGCGCTCGAGTTCAAGTGCGACGTGCTGTGGTGCCTCCTGGATGCGGTGCAGCAGGGCCCGCTCCCCGGGACGGCGCCGTGAGCGCGACGGTGCCACGGCTGCATCCGAAGGCGCGGCTGCAACGGGACGAGGTGCGCCAGCGCGACGTGCTGCTGTATCCCGAAGGGCTCGTCGCCTTGAACGCGACGGGGGCCGAGATCCTGAAGCTGTGCGACGGCACGCGCTCCGTGGCCGACGTGGCCGCGGCCCTGCGGCAGCGCTACGGCGCCGAGGGCATCGAGCAGGACGTCACGGCGTTCCTCGACGGGCTCGCCGCGAAGGGACTGGTGCTCTATGGACGCTAAACCGCTGTGGCTGCTCGCCGAGCTGACCTACAAGTGTCCGCTGCAATGCCCGTATTGCTCCAACCCGCTCGCGTTCGCGGGCCCGCGCTTCAAACGCGAGCTCACCACCGAGGAATGGTGCCGCGTCTTCCGGGAGGCGCGCGCCCTCGGCGTGCTGCAGCTCGGCCTCTCGGGCGGCGAGCCGACGCTGCGGCCCGACCTCGAGGAGCTGGTGCGCACCGCGCACGACCTCGGGCTGTACAGCTCGCTCATCACTTCCGCCTATCGGCTGACCACGTGCAGATCAGCGTTCAGGGAGCGGACGCCGAGCTGTCCGACGAGATCGCTGGCACCACCTCGTACGACGACAAGATCGCCGCGTACCACTACACTCGCGAGCTGGGCTTCCCGCTCACGGTCAACGTCGTGCTGCATCGCCGGAACCTCCACCAGGTGCGCGAGCTCATTCGCCTGGCGGAGTCGCTCGGCGCGGAGCGCATCGAGCTCGCCAACACGCAGTTCTACGGCTGGGCGCTGCACAACCGCGACGCGCTCCTGCCGACGCGGGAGCAGCTCGACGCCGCGTGGCGCGTGGTGCAGGAGGAGCGCGCGCGGCTCGGGCCGAAGCTCGAGATCGTGTGGGTGCTGCCCGACTATCACGAGCAGTATCCCAAGCCCTGCATGGGCGGCTGGGCCCGCGCGTACATGACGGTCACCCCCGCCGGCGAGGTGTGGCCGTGTCACGCGGCCGGCCGCATCACCACGCTCCAGTTTGCCAACGTGCGCGACCATCCGCTCGAATGGATCTGGAACGAATCGGATGCGTTCACCCGGTTTCGCGGCGACGCGTGGATGCCCGAGCCCTGCCGCTCGTGCCCCCGCAAGACCGTGGATTTCGGGGGCTGCCGCTGTCAGGCCTTCCTGATCGCGGGCGACGCGGGGCTGACCGATCCTGTGTGCTCGCTCTCGCCCCACCGGCCCTTGATCGACGCGGCGGTCGCCACGGCCGAGCGGGCAGCGAGTGAAGGCGGGAGCGCGCCGGTCGAGTGGACCTACCGCGCGGCGCCCGCGTCGCGCACCCTCGCCGCGAAAGGATGACGGCCGCCGCGATCGCGGCCAGCGGCCTCGGCAAGGATTTCGGCGCGGTGCGCGCGCTCGACCGTCTTGATCTCGAGGTGCGCGAGGCGGAGTTCTTCGGGTTCCTCGGTCCCAACGGCGCCGGGAAGACCACCACGGTGCATCTCCTTGCCACGCTGCTCGCCCCGTCCCGCGGCGGGGCGCGTGTCGCGGGCTACGACGTGGCGCGCGACGGCCTCGCCGTGCGCCGCCGCATCGGGCTGGTGTTCCAGGAGACCACCCTCGACCGCGACCTCACCGTGGAGGAGAACCTCCGATTCGCGGCGCGGCTGTGGGACTTGCCGCGCCGTGTCGCCGAGCCGCGCATCGACCGACTGCTCAGCCAGTTCGGGCTCGACGGACGGCGCCGCGAGCCCGTGCGCGCCCTGTCCGGCGGGTTGCGCCGCGCGCTCGACATCGCCCGCGGCATCCTGCACGAGCCCCGCGTGCTGTTTCTCGACGAGCCGACGGCCGGGCTCGACCCGCGGGCCCGCCGCTCGCTGTGGCAGCTGATCCGCGCGCTGCGCGAGTCAACCGGCCTCACCGTGTTCCTCACGACGCACTACGTCGAGGAAGCGGAGCCGTGCGACCGCGTCGCGATCCTGGATGGGGGCCGGCTCGCCGCCCTCGGCGCCCCGGCCGACCTCAAAGGCGAGGCGGGCGTGGGCTCGCTCGAAGAGGTCTTCCTGGCGCGCACCGGCCATCCCTTTGCCGATGGGGGCGCCGCGTAGCGATGGGGGCGCGCGCGGTCTACGGGATCGTGGTCCGCGAATGGCTGCGGTTCCTGCGACAGCGGGGCCGCGTGCTCTCGAGCCTCGCGCGCCCCTTCGTGTGGCTGATCTTCGCGGGGGCGGGCTTCGCCGCCGTGTTCGCCGGCCGCGACGCGATCGACTATCGCGTCTACATGGCGCCGGGGCTGCTCGGCATGGTCGTGATGTTCGGCGCGCTGCTCGCGGCCCTCTCGACCGTGACCGACCGCGACGCCGGTGTGCTGCGCATGGTGCTCGTCGCCCCGATCCGCCGCAGCACGATCGCCATCGGCAAAGCGCTGGCAGCGACGCTGCTCGGCACGGTTCAAACGCTGGCCGTGGCTGCCGTCCTGTTGCCACTCGTGGGGCTCCGGCCCACCTGGGACGGCGCGCTGCTCGCCCTCGCGGGCATCGTGCTCTCAAGCCTCGCGACGGGCTCGCTCGGCGTGTTGCTTGCGGCGGGGATGCGCTCGATCGAGAACTTCGCCGGCGTGATGAACTTCGTGGTGTTCCCGATGCTGTTCCTCTCGGGCGCCCTGTATCCCATCGGCCACCTCGGGCCGGTGCTTCACGTGTTGACGTACCTGAACCCGCTCGCCTACGGGGTGGACCTGCTCAAGCACGCGCTGCTCGCGCCGTGGACCGGCGCCGGCTACGGAGGGGAGCTGCGCGTGGCTCTCGACGTCGTCGCCCTCGTAGGCTTCGCGGTGGTGGGACTCGCCGGGGCGACGCCGCTCCTCGCGCGCGAGGGCGGCGTCACCCGGGCGGCGTTCCGCGAGCGGGCCTAGACGAAAATGCGCACGATCGCGCTGATCAGGAGGACGACGAGCGCCCCCGCCAGGCTCACGAGCAGCGTGAACGCCGCCGTCTTATCGCGCGGCGCCTTCATCACCGGCGGCAGGCCCGCGGCGAACAAGCGTATGCTGTAGAGCGCGAACGCCGCGCCCAGCAGCGACAGCTTTGGGAACACCGCCAGCACGCCGCCGAGCCAGTACGGTGTGCTGCCGTACGCGGCGATCTTCAGCGCCTGCACCCGGTTCCGCTGGCCGCCGAGCGCCGTAGCCAGCGTCTCGATCAGCACGGCGAACAGGTACACACCGACGAGGCTCAGGCCGTACTCGAGCACACCGCCCGTCACCGCGTCCATCGCCGACATCGTATAGGTGCCGCCGATACCGTTCCGTTCCCCGGAGACGACCGTGCCGAGCGTGGCCGCCACGGGCCCGATCGCCGCCATGGGGAGGAGGAAGCGAACGTAGATCGGTGCGGCGGTTGTGAACTCGCTCGCGATCGTGTTCCACTCCTCGGTCGGCCGCACCAGCAGGCGCTTGGCGCGCTCCAGCCACGCAGGCAGCTTGCGCGGTGGCCGGCGCGGTCGGGCGGGGGCCGCCGTCGGCTTGGTGCCGGGCCGCGGCGGCGGGCCGGCCCTGGGCGGTGTCGGCCCGCGACCCGGTGGAGTGGGTCCCCGGCCGGGAGGCGTTGGCCCGCGGGGCGGCGCACCTCCGGGCGGGCGGGGAGGTGGGGGCGCTCCGCCCGGTGGGCGCGGCGGCGCGCCGGGCGGCCGCGGTCCACCCGGCGCGCGCGGTGGCCCACCCGGTGAGCGCGGTGGCCCGACCGGTGGTCCTCCCGGTGGGCGCGGCGGTCCCCCCGGCGGGCGCGGCGGTCCACCGCCCGGGCCCGGTGGTCCACCCGGCGGACGCGGCGGTCCGCCCGGTGGGCGCGGTGGTCCGCCCGGTGGGCGCGGTGGTGTCGGCGGCTGCGGCGGGGTGCGCATGGCAGTCCTGTCGCTCGGTGATGGCACAAGATACAACACCACCTCAGATTCCAGCCATGCTGATCGACGTCCACGCGCATTTTTATCACGACCGCACGCTCCGCGCCGATTGGCGCGAGCGCAACGCCAGCCGGCTCCGCGCTGGTGAGCGCATCGGCATCACGACCCACGTCGCCTCGATCCTCGGGAGTTTTGGCCGGACGTCGCCGACCTACTTTCCGTCCCCGGCCGACCTGGAGTACGGCAATAACGCTCTCATCGGCTTGGAGCACACCCATCCCGACCGGATCCGCGGATACGTGACGGTCAACCCGAATTACGCCACCCACGCCCGCGTCGAGATCCAGCGCGGGCTGGCGGCCGGGATGATCGGCATCAAGCTGGCCGCGAGCCGGCGCGCCAGCGATCCGCTGCTCGATCCGATTTGCGAGTTGGCGCGCGAGCGCGGCGTGCCGGTGCTGCATCACGTGTGGCAGCACCGGCGGCGCGACTGGCCGGGACAGGAGGCATCCGACGCCGTGGAACTGTGTGCGCTCGCCGCGCGCCATCCGGACGTGCGCTTCATCCTCGCGCACATCGGCGGCGGGGGCGATTGGCAACACTCGCTTGCCGCCCTTGCCCGCATCCCGAACGTCGCCGTGGATTTGTCGGGCAGCGGCGTGGACGGCGGCATGCTCGAGAGCTGTCTCGCGGCGGTGGGCGTCGAGCGACTCGTGTGGGGCACGGATCTGACGATGGACACTGGCTGGGCCAAGCTGCGCTACCTCGAGCGGCTGCTCGCGCCCAAGGAGCTCGAGCTCGTCAGGTGGAAGAACGCCGCGCGGCTCTTTCCCCACGGCGTGTTTCCGAGCGACTGATGCGCGTCGACGTCAACGCGTTGCTCGGCGCCTACCCGTTCCGCAAGGTCCCCGGCACGTCACCCGACGCGCTGCTCCAGGCCATGGACCGCGTCGCCATCCACGAGGCGTGGGTGAGTCACCTGCCCAGCCTGTTCTGGCGCGCGCCGGGCGACGGCAACGCGTGGCTGTACGAGACGACGGCCCGGCAGTCCCGCTTCAAACCGGTGCCGGCCGTCCATCCCGGGCTCGCCGGGTGGGAGCTGGCGCTGGGCGAGGCCGCCGATCGCGGCGCGCCGGTGGTGCGCTGCGATCCCACGCATTACGGGCTCGAGCCGACGGGACCGGAGATGCGAGTGCTCGTCGCGGCGTGCGGCGCCGCCCGGTTGCCCTTGATGCTGGCCGTGCGGCTCGAGGATGCGCGCCAACGCCATCCCAACGACCGCGCCCCGGAACTCTCCGCCGCCGCCGTGCGCGCGCTGATCCGGAGCGACGAAGACGTGCGGCTGGTGATCACGCATGCCGACCGTGCCTTCATCGAAGAGGTGCACTTCGGGTCCACGCCGGAGGAAGCCGCGCGCCTCTGGTGGGACGTCAGCTGGATCTGGGGGCCACCCGAGGACCACCTGGCGACGCTGCTGGAGACGATCGGCGTGCACCGGTTCGTGTTCGGGACCGGCCAGCCGCTGCGGCTGCCGGAGACGAGCGTGGCAAAGCTGGACCTGCTCGATCTTGCGACGGAGCAGCGCGCGGCGATCGAATCCGAGAACGCGACACGTGGGCTTGCGGGCTGACCCCGTCCGCCGCTTGGAGTGGGGCCTCCTCCCTGCGGTCCCGGTCCCGTTCCGCGGCCGGGCGCTGGCCGAGGACGCGCAACGCGCCTATGCCCGGTGGATGGCGCGTCAGCCGGTCGCCGGCGTCGCCGTGTGGGCCCACACCGGGCGGGGGCCGCACCTCTCGGCCGACGAGCGGCGGTGCGTACTGGCGACGTGGCGCGCAGCGCTGTCGGACAAGGTGATCGTGGCGGGCGCCACCTCGCCGACAATGGCGCAGGAGGCGAAGGCGGGCGGCGCCGACCTGTTGCTCGCGTTCCCGCAGCGCGACGATGTGGTGGGCTACCACGAGGCCCTGGGGCGCGAGCTCCCCGTGATCGCCTTCTATCTGTACGAGGCCGCGGGCGGCGTACCGTACGACGACGCCACGCTGCACGCGATCCTCGAGCTGCCGCGGGTAATCGGGATCAAGGTCGCGACACTCGACTCGGCCGTGACGTTCCAGCGGATCGCCGCTCTGGCCCGCGCCCATCCGGGCAAGCTGCTCATCACGGGCGAGGATCGCTTCCTCGGGTACTCGGTGCTGCTGGGTGCCCGCGCGGCGCTGATCGGCATGGGCGCGGCGCTCACGGATCTCCAGGCGGAGCTGCTCGCCGCCTACGCCCGGCGGGACTTCGCGACGTTTCTCAGCTTGACGTCGCTGTGCGACGCCTTTGGCGCGACGGCGTTTGCCGCCCCCGTAGAAGGCTACGTGCAGCGCATGCTCTGGGCGCTCGCGGCCGAAGGAGTCGTCCCCGACGACGCGTGCGACGACCCCTGGCGGCCGGCACTCGGCGCGGCGGAGCGCGACGCCGTGCAGCAAGCGGTGCGGGAGGCGCGCGAGGCACGGCGATGAAGCGCCGCGCGTTCCTCAGCACGCTCGGCGCCTTGCCTTTGTTCGAGGGCCTTGTTCCGGTGACCAGAAAGCGACCGCACGTGGTGGTGGTAGGGGCGGGGGCGTTCGGCGGCTGGACGGCGCTATACCTGCTGCGCCGCGGCGCCCGCGTCACACTGCTCGACGCCTGGGGGCCCGGGAACGCGCGCGCCAGCTCGGGCGGTGAGACGCGCGTGATTCGCGCCACGTACGGGCCCCGCGGGATCTACACACACCTGGCGGCGCGCGCCCTGGCGTTGTGGAAGGCGCACGAGCGCCGCTGGCGCCGCAAGCTGTACCACCCGATCGGCGTGCTCTGGCTCGTGGAGGACGACGATGCGTACGAGCGCGCGGCACTCCCGCTCCTCAAGGAAGCGGGCGTCGTCTTCGAGGAGCTGACCGGCACCGAGACGGCGCGCCGCTACCCGCAGATCAGTTGCGAGCGGGTGCGCTGGGCCATCTTCGAGCGGGACGGGGGCTACCTGACCGCTCGCGTCGCCTGCGCCGCGGTCGTCGACGCCGTGCTCGCTGCAGGCGGGGAATATCGCCAGCTCGCGGCCGAGCCGGCCGGGCCCGTGGAAGGCGGCGAGCTCGGCGGCGTGCGCCTCTCGGACGGCGGCACGCTGCGCGCCGATCACTACGTCTTCGCCTGCGGCCCCTGGCTCGGCCGGCTCTTTCCCGACGTCATCGGCGACCGCGTACGCGCCACGCGCCAGGAGGTGTACTTCTTCGGCACGCCGGCGGGTGACCAGCGCTTTACCGAAGAAGCGCTGCCCGTGTGGGCGGACCACGGTGCCCACTTCATGTACGGGATCCCGGGCAACGAATGGCGTGGCTTCAAGATCGCCGACGACACGCGCGGGCCGGCGTTCGACCCGACGAGCGGCGAGCGGCTGCCGAGCCCGGAGTCGCTCGCGGCGGCGCGCGAATACCTCGCCCTCCGGTTCCCGGCGCTGCGCGGCGCGCCGCTGCTCGAGACCCGCGTGTGTCAGTACGAGAACTCCCCCGATGAGCACTTCATCATCGACCGGCATCCCCGGGCCGCGAACACGTGGCTTGTGGGCGGCGGCTCGGGACACGGCTTCAAGCACGGACCGGCGGTGGGCGAGCTGGTGGCCGACGCGGTCCTGGGACGGCGGGAGCCGGACGCCACCTTCCGGTTGGCCCGGTTGGGCCGCTGACCCGGGGGGGGCTTGGCCTCGGGGTTGGTCCACCCGCACATGCGGTCGGAGCTCGAGCGGGACTTCGAGCGGTTCAAACGGGAGCTGCCGCGCGACTTCCCGGACCACGTGCGCGCCGCGTACGGGGTCGACCTGACCGCGCGCTACCTGGGCGAGACCGTCCCCCATCCGATCGGCAAGGGGTCAGGGCAGTTGTCGCTCAACGGCGGGCAGCTCGAGGACGACGCCGCGGCCGGACTCGCGTTCGTGGTCCTGAAGACCGTGATCGCGGAGGACGAGGCGGGCGCGCAGTCCATGGCCGCGTGGGCGATCCACGAGACCAGGATGAAGGTCGAGCGCCGGGAGTCCGGCGCCGGGCGGGCCGGCTGGACCGTGACCTGGAAAGGGCGGGGCTGGGACCGCTCGCTCGACGAATATCTTGCGTTGCTGCGCGCGGGGCGGGAGCTGACGCGTGCCAGCCGGCTGCTCGTCGTGCCGTCGGTGAAGTATCACCTGCCGCGCCTCGCCGAAGCGTTCCGCGACCCCGAGTACCGCTACACGACCGCCCGGCTCGCCGAGGCGTGGCGCGAGCCACCGCTGCTCGTCGAGAAAGACTTCTCCCCGACGCTTGCCGGCGACGCGCTCGCCGGGGAGCGCGCCCAGATCGTGCGCTGGTTGCGCGACGTGCCCGAGCGGATCCGCGCCGCGTCTCCCCTCCCCGTGCGGCTCGCCGTGAAGCTCATGAACGCGCGCTTCGACGACGCGTTCCAGATCGAGATGATGGACGCTTGTCGGGGTGCTGACGCGCTCGTCTGCTTCAATCGCTTGTTCGACACCGAGCAAGGCGTCGCGTACGGGGGATGGGACCTGAGTGACCGGAATCTGCGTGTCCTGGACATTGCCCCGGCCGTCAGGCCGGGGCTCACGGGCACCGGCAACATCTGCTCCGGCCGGATGATCCTCGAGTACGCCCGGGGCGGCTGCGAGAGCGTCCAGCTCCACACGTTCTTCCAGGTTCCCCTGGCCGACTATCCCGCGACCCAGGGCTCGCGCACCCAGCGCGCGCTCCACGCGCTCGTGTTTCACCCCGAGGACGGACTCGTCGCTGGGATGCTCGAGCTCGGGGCACGAGGTGCGCTCGAGCGCCGGGGCGGCGAGCTGCACTTCCTCGACGTGGCCGCACGTGCACATCGCCAAAGTTGAGCTGCACGAGCTGACCCTCCCCTTCGTGGAGCCGTTCATCATCTCGGGCGGCCGCATCGACGCCCGCCGCTCGCTCATCGTCGTGCTGCACGACGAGGCGGGACACTCGGGCTACGGCGAGTCGCCGCCGTTCGAGCTGCCGTTCTATTCGGAGGAGACGCTGGCCAGCGCGCGCGACCTGCTCGCGCGCGTGCTCATCCCCCGCATCACGGGCGGAGAATTCGATTCCCCTGAGGCGGTGGACGAGGCGCTGCGTCACGGTGTCCGGGGCAATCCGTTCGCGCGCGCCGGGATCGAAACCGCGGTGTGGGACCTGGAGGCCCACCGCTGCGGCACCAGCCTCGCGCAGCTCGTCGCGGCCCGGGTCGGCGCGGAGCCCGCCGCGAGCGTCCCCTGCGGCGTGGCCCTCGGCATCCCCGAGGACGGGAAGACCGACACCCTCACGCGCCGTGTGTACGAGGCACTGCAGCTCGGCTACCGGCGGGTGAAGATCAAGGTGAAACCCGGCTGGGACGAGGCGGCGGTGCGTGCGGCGCGTGCCGGAATGGCGAACGTCGATCTCCCGCTCACCGTGGACGCGAACGGCGCATACGGGTGGCCCGAGCACGAGCGCAATCTCCGCGCGCTCGACGATGCCGGCCTGCTCTACATCGAGCAACCGCTCGCGCCCGACGAGCTGGTGGGGCACGCCCGCCTGGCCCAGGCGCTCCGCACGCCCGTCTGTCTCGACGAGACGTTGCGGGACGCCGCCGCCGCGCGGCAGATCGCAGCGCTCGCGGGCCCGAAGATCTGGAACATCAAGGTGCATCGCGTCGGCGGGCTGAGCGAAGTGTGCCGGGTGTATCGCGCGGCCGCGGACTACGGAGCGGAGTTGTGGGCGGGAACGATGCCCGAATCGGGTATCGGCTCGCAGGCGGCGCTCGCCGTCGCGGCGCTGCCGCGGTGCGTCTATCCCTCCGATCTCGAGCCCAGCACCCGGTGGTATGGACGGGGCGCCGATGTCATCAAACTGAGCATGAGCAAGGACGGCCGCATCGCGGTGCCCGGCGTGTCGGTGGCCCGGCTGCTCGACGGAGCGCGGTTTCGTGCGGTGACCAAGCGGCTCGTCGCTTGACGGCGCGCGGTCGCCGTGCGAAATCACCGGCCGGTCTCGAGCGTCCTCCCCCTCATGATCCGGAGAGGTCAACCGTGATTGCCTTGCGTGGCGTGGTGTGGTCGATTCTCCTCGCCGTCGTGCTCGCCTCCATGACCGTCGCCCAGCAGTACGACCCGAGACTCTTCGACGGCATGCGCTGGCGTCTGATCGGGCCGTTCCGCGGCGGGCGCACGGTCGCAGCCGTCGGGGTGTCGGGCCGGCCTGACGTGTTGTACATCGGCGTGAACAACGGCGGCGTCTGGAAGAGCGACGACTACGGACGCACCTGGACGCCGATCTTCGACGACCAGCCCACGGGCTCCATCGGCGCAATCGCCGTGGCTCCGTCCGACCCGCGGACCATCTACGTGGGGAGCGGCGAGGGGCTGCAGCGCCCCGATCTGTCGGTCGGGGACGGGATCTACAAGAGCGCGGACGGCGGCGCCACGTGGCGCCATCTCGGGCTCCGGGACGGCCAGCAAATCCCGGCGATCGTGGTCGATCCGCGCGATCCGAACCGGGTGTTCGCGGCGGTGTTGGGGCACCCGTACGGCCCGAACGCGGAGCGCGGCGTGTTCCGCTCGAGCGATGGGGGCGCGGCGTGGGAGAAGGTGCTCTACACCGACGAGAATACCGGCGCCGTGGACGTGGCGCTGGACCCCGCGAGTCCACAGACGGTGTTCGCCGTGCTGTGGGCCGCGCGCCAGGCGCCGTGGGAGATCGGCAGCTCGTGGACGCTGTCGGCCAAGAACGGCCTCTACAAGTCCACGGACGGCGGGACCACGTGGCGGCAGCTCACCGGGGGCCTGCCGGGCGCTGACGACGGCCTGGGTCGCATCGGGCTCGGGTTCGCGGCGAGCGCGGCCGGCCGCGTGTACGCCGTGCTGGGCGCGAAGCGGGGCGGCGGCCTGTACCGCTCCGACGACGGCGGCGAGCACTGGCGGTTCGTCAACGGCGACGAGCGGCTGTGGGGTCGCGACGGCGACTTCAACGAAGTGAAGGTCGATCCGACCAATCCCGACGTCGTCT
>QHTX01000091.1:19181-19627 GCA_003220975.1 Gemmatimonadota bacterium
AACGTCGTGACTTGGAAGTCCAGCGATGGGGGGCAGACGTTCACCGCGTTTCGCGGCGCCCCGGGCGGGGACGACTACCATCGGCTCTGGATCGATCCTGCCAAGCCCAACGTCATCCTCCTCGCCGGCGACCAGGGCGCGATCGTGACGGTGAACGGCGGCGCGACCTGGAGCTCGTGGTACAACCAGCCCACGGCCCAGTTCTATCACGTCGTCACCGATAACCGTTTTCCTTACTGGGTCTACGGCGGGCAGCAGGAGAGCGGATCGGCGGGCGTCGCGAGCCGCGGCAACGACGGCCAGGTCACCGTCCGGGAGTGGCATCCCGTGGGCGTCGAGGAGTACGGCTACGTGGCCCCAGACCCGCTGCACCCCAACCTGATTTACGGCGGCAAGATCAGCCGCTTCGACTGGGCCACGGGCCAGGTCCAGGACGTGTCGCCCGA
>QHTX01000091.1:19690-24459 GCA_003220975.1 Gemmatimonadota bacterium
CCCGTCGACCCCCGCGTCTTGTACCTCGGCGCGACCGTGCTCTTCAAGACGACGAACGGGGGCGCGAGTTGGCAGACGATCAGCCCCGATCTGACGCGCGCGATGTACGACGTGCCCCCGGGCCTCGGCGCCTTCACGACGCTCGATCCCGAGCAGGGGAAGCACCGCGGCGTGATCTACACGATCGCACCGTCGTTCCGGAAGGTGAACCTGCTCTGGGCGGGCACCGACGACGGGCTGATCCACGTCACGCACGACGGCGGCAGGTCGTGGACCGACGTGACGCCGTCCGCCCTCACCCCGTGGAGCAAAGTGTCGCTCCTCGAAGCCTCTCACTTCGACACGCTCGCGGCGTACGCCGCCGTGAACCGCTTCCGGCTCGACGATCTGCGCCCGCACGTCTATCGAACGAAAGACGGCGGCAAGAGCTGGCGGGAGCTCGTCGCGGGCATACCGGCCAACGAGGTCGTGAACGCCGTGCGCGAGGATCCCCTGCAGCGCGGCCTGCTGTTCGCCGGGACGGAGCGCAGCGTGTACGTGTCGTTCGACGACGGCGAGCGCTGGCAGCCGCTCCGTCTCAATCTGCCCGCGTCGGCGGTCCGCGACCTCGTCGTTCATGGGAACGACCTCGTCGTCGGGACGCACGGGCGGTCGTTCTGGATCCTCGACGACGTGACGCCGCTGCGGCAGATCGCCGCCGCGGCCCGGGCGACGGACGCGTACCTCTACCGGCCGGCGCCCGCCGTACGCGTGCGGTGGAACGAGAACACCGATACGCCGCTGCCCCCCGACGAGCCGGCGGGGCAGAACCCCCCCGACGGCGCGATTCTCGATTACTACCTCGCGCATGCGGCGTCCGGCCCCGTGACGCTCGAGGTCCTGGACGCGCGGGGGAACGTGGTGCGCCGCTTCTCGAGCGCGGACCAGCCGGAGCGGCCCGACTCCGACGTGAACATCCCAACCTCGTGGATCCGACCGCCGCAACTGCTGAGCGATGCTCCGGGGATGCACCGCTTCGTGTGGGATCTGCACTACCCGCCTCCGCCGGCCTTGCGTCACGAGTATCCCATCGCGGCGATCTATCGCAATACGCCCCGGGAGCCGCGCGGGCCCTGGGTCGTGCCGGGTCGCTACACGGCGCGACTGACGGTCGCGGGCCAGGCGTACGTGCAGCCGCTTACGGTGACGATGGATCCCCGCGTCGCGCTGCCCCCGGGCGCGCTCGCGCGTCAGTTCGCACTCGCCTCGCGCCTCGTCGCGGCGCTGCGCGGCGACTCGGCGGCGCTCGAGCAGGTGCGCGCCCTGCGCAAGGAGTTGAAGGCAGTCCGCGAGCGGGCGGGCACCGGACCCCTCGGCGCGACGCTCGACTCGCTCGACGCCCGCGCGGCGACGCTCGAGACGGGCGGGCCCGCACCGGCCCCGGGAGCGCGGCGCGAGGAGAATCTGACACGGCTGAGCGGGGAGCTGGTCCAGCTGTACGGGGTGATTCAGGGCGTGGATGCCGCGCCCACGACCCAGGCCGTGGCCGCGGTACGGGAGTTGGAGCGCGCCCTGGCTGAGCGCCTGGCACGGTGGCGCGAGTTGCAGGGGAGCTTCCGTTCGGCGACCCGCGGCGTACAATACGAACGACCATGATTCCGATCGAACACCAGCCACCGGGCTACTGGGCGAGGAATCTCTACACGAGTCCTCGCAAGCGGCCCAAGTCCGACGGCCCGCTCAAGGACCTGCCGCCGCGCGCCGGTCAGCGCTTCCGGCGCGCGCGCGAAGGGATTCGCGCGCTGAAGCATGTGACGGAGCAGGTCGTGTTCATGGGCACGGCGTGGAAGTGGGTGTGGATGTACGAGGTCGGCGGCCGCAAGCTCGGCTATCTGCATCCCATGGAGGCGGGGCTCTCGGGGACGTTCGTGCTGACCGAGAGCGAAGAGCGGGAGCTCGCGGTCACCAACGGCCTCCCGAAGACGCTGCGGCAGGCGATGCGCGACGGCCGAGTGGCGAACGGGATCCGCTGGTGCTGGATGGAATTCCCCGACCTCGAGGCCGTCGACGCGTTCGTGCACGTCGTCCACCTGAAACACCAGCTGCTCGCGCGGCCGGAGTAAGGGCACGGCACTGCCGTGCCCCGACCCGGGCCGCGCACGGCACTTGTGCCTCCTTCGCCGTCGGCACTACATTCCGGCGCCCCGCGAGCCGTTCCATACACACACGATACATTCGCCATCGAGCGCGATTGATGACGAAGAGGAGTAGTTGGGCCGGAGTGGGTGTCGCGATAGCCGTGACCATCGCCCCCCCCCTCTCCCCGGCCGTGGCACAAAGCAGCCAGCCGGCGCCACCGTACAAAGCTCCCGTCATCAGCGACACGGGGCGGCTGCCGGGTCCCCGTCAGCCAATCTTCTTTCGTCACGACATCCACGCCGGTCAGGACCGGATCCCCTGCCTGTACTGTCACAGCACGGTGACCATCTCGAGCGAGCCCGGGATTCCGGCGCTCCAGACGTGCTTCGGATGCCACCAGATGATCGGCGGGTCGACGCCGTCGCATCAGGCGGAGATCAAGAAGGTCCGCGAGGCGTTTGCGAACCGACAGCCGCCGCACTGGATCCGCGTGCACGCGCTCCCGGGCTTCGTGCGCTTCCCGCACCAGCGTCATATCAAAGTCCTGGGCACCGAGGGCTGCACGAACTGCCACGGCGACGTGCGCACCATGCCGCAGGTGTACCAGGTGGCGACGCTCCGCATGGGCTGGTGCATCAACTGTCACGTGCAGCGCAACGTGAGCCGCGACTGCACGGTGTGCCACTACTGAGAGCCGAGCGCATGGATCGGAGGCGGTTCCTCACAGTCTTGGGCGCCACGGGCGGGGCGGCCGCCGCTGTGTCGGCGTGCGGCATCGGCCCCGAGCCGACCGAGCACCTCGTCCCCTACGTCATCCCGCCCGAGAACCAGGTTCCCGGCGTCGCCACGTACTACGCCACCACCTGCCGCGAGTGCACGGCCGGATGCGGGCTGCACGCCAAGGTCCGCGAAGGCCGGGTGATCAAGCTCGAGGGGAATCCCGACTCGCCGATCAACCAGGGGCGGCTGTGCGCGCGCGGCCAAGCGGCGCTTCAGGGCCTGTACAACCCCGATCGCGTCACCGACCCGATGGCCCGGACGGCGACCGGCGAGTGGCAGAAGCTCACGTGGGACGAGGCGATCGGACGTCTCGCCGCTCAGGTCAAGGCGGCCCGGGGCAAGGGTATCGTCTTCGTCACCGGGCTCGAGACGGGGTCGTTCGGCGACTTGGTCGATGCCTGGATGAGGGAGACCGGCGGCCGGCACGTGACCTACGAGCCGTTCGCCTTCGAGGCGCTGCGGGAGGGGAACCGGCTCGCCTTCGGCACGCCGGCTATTCCGTGGTATGATTTCGCCGCCGCGCGCTACATCGTGTCGTTCGGCGCCGACTTCATGGAGACGTGGCTCTCGCCCGTCGGCTACCAGAACGCGTTCACGCACGCCCACGCGTTCCAGACGGGCCGTGCCGCGCCGCCCGCGAAGTTCGTGTATGTCGGCCCACGCCTGTCGCTCACCGGGATGAGCGCGGACGAATGGATCGCCCCGGTCCCCGGATCGGAGGGCCTGCTCGCGCTCGCGATGGCGCAGGTGATCGTGGCCGGGCGGCGCGCTCCACTGCCGGCCGACGCGGCGCGGCTCCGAGGGCTGCTCGCGGCACATGCACCGGAGAAGGTCGCAGCTGCGGTCGGGATTGCGGCGAGTGACATCACGCGGCTCGCGCGCGAGTTCGCGGCGTCGCAGGGCGGTCTCGCGGTGGCGGGCGGAGTCGCGGCCCAGTATCCCAACGGCGCCGAGATCGTCGCGGCGGTGGACATCCTGAACTACGTGGCTGGGCAGGTCGGAAAGACCGTCAAGTTCGGTCCTAATCACGGCCTCGGGCAGGCTGGCTCGTTCAAGCAACTTGGCGACCTCGTCGCGGACCTGTCCGGCGGCAAGGTGGCGTTGCTGCTCGTGCAAGGCGCGAATCCGGTGCACACCCTCCCCGGCACGTTCTCCCAGGCGCTCGGGCACGTCGGGTTCAAGGTGAGCTTCTCGCCGTACTGGGACGAGACGACGGCGGCGGCCGATCTCGTGCTCCCCGACCTCCACCCGCTCGAGCAGTGGAACGACTCGCGGCCCCGCGCCGGGCTCTACGCGCTGCAGCAGCCGGTGATGCAGCCCGTGTTCCCGAACGCCCTCGCCGCGGGCGACGTGCTGCTCCGCGCCGCCGGGAAGGCGGGGACGTTCAAGGACTACGTGCAGGGCCGCTGGCACGAGCTGCACCAGCGCTTCGGTAAGGGGCGGGACTTCGAGCAGTTCTGGAACGACGCGCTGCAGCACGGCGGCATCTACACCGACGCGGCGACGCAGACTGTGCGCCTCGGCCCGCGCATCGAGCAGCTGGGGGCCGGTGTCGCCGGCGCACCGGGCGCGGCGGACAAGCTCCCGCTGGTCGTGTTCCCGTCGCTGGCGCTCCACGATGGCCGCGGCGCGAACAAGCCGTGGCTGCAGGAGCTCCCCGACCCCGTGTCGAAAATCACCTGGCACGCGTGGGTCGAGCTGCACCCTGAGACGGCGGCGAAGTGGCAGCTGGCGAACGGAGACATCCTGCTCCTCAAGTCCCCGCACGGCGCGGTGCGCGCGCCGGTGTGGATCACGCCGGGCATCCGACCCGACGTGCTGGCGGTCCCAACGGGGCAGGGGCACAAGGCGTACGGCCGCTACGCCAAGGA
>QHTX01000091.1:24477-24674 GCA_003220975.1 Gemmatimonadota bacterium
GGACTTCGGCGGGCGCGCCTTTGCCGTCAGCGTCACCGTCCAGAAGACCCCGGAACATCGCCGCCTCGCCACGATCGAGGGCGACGCACGCGAGCAGGGGCGCGGCGTAATCGAAGTCCTGGCGCTCGCCCGGGCGCGGGAGCTCAAGTCCGGGTCGCATCACTTCGCCGAGCGGGAGACGCCTGCCTACGCCGACA
>QHTX01000092.1:0-10332 GCA_003220975.1 Gemmatimonadota bacterium
GGGGGGCCGGCGCCGGGGACGCAAGGCCCGGGAAGCGGCGACGGCTCGCTCGTGGGCTTCTTCATGAGCCACCTCGGCGGCTCGCCGTACTACAACATCAACACGACGTATGACGACGGCGCGGGGACCCACATCCAGAACAGCGTGACCTACACCCAGTATTGGGCGGCGAACACCAACGTGCCGCTCCCGCTCGTGCCCGTGCTCGATCAGCAAATTCAGGACCAGGTCATCGCCGGGTTCACGAGCGGCAACCTGACGTACGACCCGAACACGTTGTATCTCGTGTTCAGCGACGCCCTGGTGAACCTGGGCGGGGGCTTCGGCATCGTGTACTGCGCGTACCACGGCAATTTCTCCTGGAACGGGAACGACGTGAAGTACGCCGCGATGCCCCACGACATCGACTTTTTCGACTGCAACGCCCTGAACGGGTCGCCCAACAACGACCCCGCCGCCGACGCCGAGGTGAACACCCTCGCGCACGAGACCGAGGAAACGAATACCGACGAGGACCTCAACGCGTGGTACGACAACGCCGGCAACGAGAATGCCGACAAGTGCGCCTGGGACTTTGGCGCGACGTACACGACCTCCAACGGTTCCACGGCGAACATGCAGGTCGGCGGCAGCGACTTCCTGGTCCAGCAGAACTGGGTGAACGCGAACGGCGGGGGTTGCCGCCTCAGCTGGTAGACCGCTAAGTCTGGTCCGGGCTCGCGAGGGTGACGAGCGGCGCGCCGCGCTCCACCGCCTGCCCCGCCGCCACGTGCACCTCGCGCACCACGCCCGCGCGGGGTGCGCGCAGTTCGTTCTCCATCTTCATCGCCTCGACCACCACGAGGCCCGCTCCGGGCTCGACGCGCTGCCCCACCGCGACCTCGACGCGCACCACGAGCCCCGGCATCGGAGCCTGGATCGTCGCGCCGGCGCCGGGATTGCTCGGCGCCCCGGTCAACGCCTGGATCTGGCGCGTGCGCTCGTCCGTGACCTCGACTTCCACGCGCTCGCCGACCACGCCCAGCGCCCACCGTCCCACGCCGTCCAGCGGCTGGGCCGCTACCGTCCACGACCCGCCGCCGAGCAGCAAGTGGTAGAGCGGCGTGCCGGGGATCGCGGCGAGATGCACCTCGAGCTCCTCCCCACCCACGACCACGCGCGCACCCTCTACCTCCACCTCGACCGTCTGGGCGCCGATGCGGACGAAGTACTTCACGGCGCCGCCACCCCGAAGGCGAAACGCGAAACGCGGAACGCGGAACAGCAGGGACAGGTCGCTCGGTGAGCCTGGCTCCCCTTGATGTTCCGCGTTCCGCGTTCCGACTTCCGCGTTTGTTTTCTCACACCCCCTCCAACACCGCCACCGTCTCGACATACGCCGTCTGCGGGAACAGATCGAACGCGCGCACGGCGGTGATTCGGTAGTTGACGCTGAGCCGCTGCAGGTCCCGCGCCAGCGTGGCCGGGTCGCAGGAGAGGTACGCGAGCCGCGGCACCGGCTGGCCGGTGAGCCGCAGGGTGACGTTCCAGTGCAGCCCGGCGCGGGGCGGGTTCACGACGACGCCGAGCGGCTCGGGGAGCGTGGGGAGCACGTCCTCGGCCCTCCCGGCGATGAACCGGACGGGACGCGCCACCTCGCGACCGCGCGCCCACTCGATCGCCTGCTCGTCGGCATCCACGCTCACGACCTGAGCGCCGCGCTCGGTGAGCTGGAGGGCGGTGTCGCCGATGCCACCGTAGAGATCCCACACGACCGCGCCGCGGACGTCCCCCAGCTGCGCGACGGCCCACCGCCGCGCCAGCGTGCCCATCTCGGGGTTCACCTGCTCGAACGCCGTGGCGGGGAAGCCCGTCGCCGGCCCGGCGACCACGCGCGCCGCGCCTTCGGCCGGCTGCCACCAGCAGATCACGGCGTCACCGTCGGGCAATGCCGCGCGCAACCGGTCGGCGTCGAGCCACGGCTCGCCCGCCGATTCCGCGATCACGTGGCGCCGCCCCTCGCGGTCGAGCCGCAGCGTGAGGCGGGTGAGCTTCGCCGGCAGGAGCTCGAGCCGCGGCTTGAGCTCCCGCCACAACGCCATGAGCCGGAAGTCCGCGATGTGACAGTCGGCGAGGGGGAAGACAGCGCCCGGGCGATCGTAGGGCTGTAGTCCGACCGTCCGACGGTCCGACCGTCCGACCGGTTTGACCGCCAGACTGATTTTCGCCCGATAGCGCCACTCCTCCACGGCCTCGACGATCTCGGGGTCGGCCACGTCGAGCTTACCGATGCGGCGCAGGGCCTCGCCCACGATCGCGCGCTTCGCGGCGAGCTGGGCGTCGTAGGCGAGATGCTGGAGCTGGCAGCCGCCGCACCGATCCCGCCCGTAATGGGGGCAGGGCGGCGTCACCCGCGCGCTGCCGGCCGGCCCGGAGACGGGGGCGGGAGCCACCACCTCCGCCAGCTCGCCGCGCGCGAAGGTCTTGTGGAGCCTGACGCCGTCGCGGAGCCGCACCCGCTCCCCGGGCGCGGTGCGCGGCACGAACACGGCGCGCCCGTCCGCGAGCCGGCCCACGCCGTCCCCGCCGGCGGCGATCCCCGTGATGGCGACGAGGTCGTTCATTCGCGCAGCGCCTCCCGTCGGGCCGCGAGCAGCCAGGAGGAGGATTGGACGGTGGGAAGGTTGGACGGGGACTGTGGCGCCGCAGCGAGCCGTCGCTCCTCGGCGAGCAGCGCGGCCACGACGGCGAGCGGGCGGCCCAGCTCCGGCCGCACGTCGGCGGAGAGGAGCCGCGTGCCCGCGCGCTCGAGGTACGTGGTGTCGACGTCGCCGCGCTTGAAGTCGGGGTCGTCCATCACGCGGAGGTGGAACGCCTGGGACGAGGGGATGCCCACGATCACCAGCTCGCGCAGGGCGCGCCGCATCCGCTCGAGCGCGACGGTCCGCGTTTCGCCCCACACGATGAGCTTGGCGATGAGCGGGTCGTAGTGCAGCGTGACCTCGTTCCCGGCCTCGACGCCGGCGTCCCAGCGCACCCCCGGCCCGCCCGGCACCCGCAGATGACGGACCGTACCCGTCGCGGGGAGGAAGTCGTTGAAGGGATCCTCGGCGGTGATGCGGCACTCGATCGCGTGGCCGCGCGGCTGCAGGGCGCCGGCGTGAACGCGCAGCGGCTGGCCCATCGCCACGCGCAGCTGCTCGCGCACGAGGTCCACGCCGTAGACGAGCTCGGTCACCGGGTGCTCGACCTGGAGGCGGGTGTTCATCTCGAGGAAGTAGAACTCGCCGGTCTGGGCGAGCAGGAACTCGATGGTGCCGGCGCCGAGATATCCCACGGCGCCCGCCGCGGCGGTCGCCGCCTCGCTCAGGCGGCGCCGCAGCGCGGGCGTCACCGCGAGGGACGGCGACTCCTCGATCAGCTTCTGGTGGCGCCGCTGGATGCTGCACTCGCGCTCGCCCAGCGCCACGACGCGGCCGTAGGAATCGGCGAGCACCTGGATCTCCACGTGGCGCGGTCGCTCGAGATAGCGCTCGAGATACAGTTCTCCCGCGCCGAACGCCTTTTGCGCCTCGCTCGCGGCGGCCTCGAACGCCGGCTCGAGCTCGCCCTCTTCGCGCAGCAGGCGCATGCCTTTTCCGCCGCCGCCGGCCACCGCCTTGAGCAGCACGGGATAACCGAGCCGCGCGGCCTCGGAGCGCGCCTGCGCGTGGTCGGCGACGGGCCGGGTCGTCCCGGGGACGATCGGCACGCCGGCGGCCTGCATGCGACGGCGCGCCTCGGTCTTGTCACCCATCGCGCGGATCGCGGCGGCAGGCGGCCCGACGAAGACCATCTCCGCGTCTGTCACCGCCTCGGCGAACGGCGCGCGCTCGGAGAGGAAGCCGTAGCCCGGATGGATCGCCTGACACCCGGTGCGTCGCGCCGCATCAATCAGCTTGGCGCCGTCCAGATAGGACTGCGGCGCGGGAGCGGCGCCGATCGGCACCGCCACGTCCGCGGCGCGCACGTGGGGCGCCAGCCGATCGACCTCGGAGTACACCGCAACCGCCTCGAGACCCTCCTCGTGGCAGGCGCGGATGATGCGCAGCGCGATCTCGCCGCGGTTCGCGACGAGGACGCGTTTGATAGTCGTCATCCGTCGTCCGTGGGTCCCGGGGCGCACGGCGGATGACGGATGACGGATGACGGATGACGAGCGTTCATCGCCGACAAGTCGCCACCTCCCTCGACACTCGGAACGTCCCCATTGCCTCGCATAGCGCCGACGTCGCGCGGGCGGCACGGGCGTACACGGCGAGCGCCGGCGCCGCCCACGGGTCGCGTTGGTCGAGGGCGATCCGCAGCGCGGCGAACACGAAGTCGCGCGGCGGCACACGCTGCTCCTTGAGCGGACCGGCCACCCAGAGGAACGAGCGGATCGCCCAGCCGATGTGGGTGCGCGGCTCGGGGGGCCGTTCGAACGCCATGCTCACGCACACGGGGCGGTGTTTCACGAGTTCGGCCAGCCAAGCATCGTCGCTGCCGCGGCGGCCGAGCCGCAGGTCGGTCCCGAGGCGCGCCCGCAATGGCGCGTCCGAGCGCCACGCCGCGAGCGGCAGCACCACGACGTCGGGACGCAGCCCGCGCGCAAACCGCATGTACCACGCGGCATAGGAGTCGGCGTCGTCGGCCGTGAGCAGCACGCCCCACATCGGGCACGCGCGCAGCAGATTCTCCCCGAGCTCCTCGAGCACCGGGGGAACCCGCAGGTCCGGGGGCACCGGCCCCCAGTCGCGCGGGCCCGCGCCGATCCCGGCCGTCTCCCAGGCCAGTCGCGCCCGCCGGCTCCACCCGCCCACCCGCAGCACGCGGGCGCTGTCGCCCGCCGCGGTCGCTCCCGGCGGGCCGAGCAGCGCCGCGGCGCGGACCAGCGCCTGGTCGGCGCTGTCGAGCACGGCGCGCACCCAGCCGCTGTCCCCCGCGGGCCGATGCGTCGGGCCGTGCGCCTCGTCGACGAGCCCCAGGTACGCCCGCCCCACGAGCAGCCACGCCGCCCCGTCGGTCGAATCCCGGCCGAGCCGCGCGCGCAGCGACGCCAGCGAGTCCGGCATGCTCGCGGCGCCCGGTGGCGGCGCTTGCAGGAGCGCCGCCACCGCGAGCGCGCTAGAGAGGAATGTTGCCATGCTTCTTGGGCGGATTGCGGTCCCGCTTGGTCGCCAGGGCGGCGAGCGCCCCGATGAGCCGGGGCCGGGTGTCCCGCGGGTCGATGATGTCGTCCACGTAGCCGCGCCCCGCTGCGAGATACGGGTGGGCGAATTTCTCCCGGTACTCCGCCTCCCGCTCCTCGCTCGCCTCCTCTCCTTTATAGAGGATTTCGACCGCACCCTTGGGCCCCATGACCGCGATCTCCGCCGTGGGCCATGCCACGTTGTAGTCCCCGCGGATGTGCTTCGAGTTCATCACGTCGTAGGCGCCGCCGTACGCCTTGCGGGTGATCACGGTGAGCTTCGGGACCGTGGCCTCGCAGTAGGCGTACAGCAGCTTCGCCCCGTGCTTGATGATCCCCCCGTGCTCCTGGGCCACACCCGGGAGGAATCCCGGCACGTCCTCGAACGTCACCAGGGGAACGTTGAACGCGTCGCAGAACCGGATGAAGCGGGCGCCCTTGGCCGACGCGTTGATGTCGAGCACGCCGGCGAGCACGGCGGGCTGGTTCGCGACCACGCCGATGGGCCGCCCGCCCATCCGCGCGAACCCGACGAGCAGGTTTCCGGCGTAGTCGCGGTGCACCTCGAGGAACGCGCCGTCGTCCACGACGCGCCGGATCACGTCGTGCATGTCGTACGGCTTGGTGGGGCTGTCCGGCACGACGTCCAGCAGCTCTTCGTCGCGCCGATCGGTCGGATCGGCGGACGGGCGGAGCGGCGGATCGTCGAGATTGTTGCTCGGCAGGTACCCGAGCAGCGTGCGGATCCCGGTGAGACACTCCAGCTCGGAGTCGTGGACGAAATGCGCCACGCCGGACGTCCCGCCGTGGACATCCGCCCCGCCCAGGCCCTCGAAGTCGACCTCTTCGTGCGTCACCGTCTTCACCACGTTCGGGCCCGTGACGAACATGTAGGACACGCCCCGCACCATGCACACGAAGTCCGTGATCGCCGGGCTGTAGACCGCGCCGCCGGCGCAGGGACCGAGCACCGCGCTGATCTGGGGGACGACGCCCGACGCCAGCGTATTGCGCAGGAAGATCGCGGCGTAGCCGCCGAGCGAGACGACGCCCTCCTGGATGCGGGCGCCGCCCGAATCGTTCAGGCCGATCACGGGCGCGCCGTTCCGGACGGCGAGGTCCATGACCTTGCAGATCTTCTCGGCGTGCGCCTCCGAGAGCGAGCCGCCGAACACCGTGAAGTCCTGCGCGAACACGTACACCAGTCGGCCGTCGATCCGGCCGGAGCCCGTCACCACGCCGTCGCCCAGGTACTTCTCGTCCGCGAGCCCGAAGTCCGTGGCGCGGTGCGTCACGAACCGGTCCAGCTCCACGAACGTCCCGGGGTCGAGCAGCACGTCGAGGCGCTCGCGCGCCGTCATCTTGCCCTTCTCGTGCTGCGCCTTGACGCGGTCCGCGCCGCCGCCCAGCTCGGCCTCGGCGCGGCGCTTCTGGAGCAGCTCGAGCTTCTCGCGCATAGTCATGGCCGAAAATCTAGACGGCTAGACGGGTAGACGGGTAGACGGAGAGCGGGGGCCAGGAAAAAAGGGGTCAGGAAGCTCTGACCCCGTCGACCTACAACCCGCTCGCCGTCTACCCGTCTCGCCGTCTAGCCTTGGCTCTCCTGCTTTGCTGCCTCCTGGGTACCGTCTTCCTTCGGCCAGCCGGTCGCCGCAAGCACGATCCGATGGTGGATCGGATCCACCTCCAGCACCTTCAGCTCCACCGCCTGCCCTTCCTTCACGGCGTCGGCCGGGTTGGAGATGTCCGGGATGCCGAGCTGCGACATCGGGACGAACCCTTCGATGTCGTGTCCCAAGTCCACGACGACGCCCTTGTCCATCAGCCGTAACACCCGGCCGCGCAGGTCGGTGCCGACGGGGTACGTCTCCCCGATCCTGAGCCAGGGATCCTCCTGCGCCTGCTTCAGGCCCAGCGAGATGCGCTTGTTTTCGGCATCGACGTTGAGGATCAGCACGTCCACCTCGTCGCCCTTCTTCACGACCTCCGAGGGATGCTGCACGCGCTTGGTCCACGACATGTCGGAGATGTGGATCAGCCCGTCGATCCCCGGCTCGATCTCCACGAACGCGCCGAACGAGGTGAGGTTGCGGACCTTGCCCTTGAGGCGCGTGCCGACCGGGTACTTCTGCGGCAGCGCCATCCACGGGTCCTCTTCGGTCTGCTTCATGCCGAGCGAGACCTTCTCCTCGGTCTCGTCCACCTTGAGCACGACCGCCTCGATCGTCTCGCCGATGGACACGATCTTCGAGGGGTGCCGGACGTTGCGGGTCCAGCTCATCTCCGAGATGTGCACGAGGCCCTCGATGCCCGGCTCCAGCTCGACGAACGCGCCGTAGTTGGTGATCGAGACCACCTTGCCCTGCACGCGCGTGCCGACGGGATACTTCGCGGCCACGTTCTTCCAGGGATACGGCTGCAGCTGCTTCAACCCCAGGCTGATGCGCTCGCGCTCCCAGTCGATGTCCAGCACCTTCACCTCGAGCTCCTGCCCGATGCGCACCATTTCGGACGGGTGCTGCACGCGGCCGTAGCTCATGTCGGTGATGTGCAGCAGACCGTCCACGCCGCCCAAGTCGATGAAGGCGCCGAAGTCGGTGATGTTCTTCACCACGCCCTTGCGTGTCTGGCCGACCTGGAGCTCCTTCATGAGGACGTCGCGCTTCGTCTTGCGCTCGGCCTCGAGCAGCACGCGACGCGAGACGACGATGTTGCGGCGCCGCTTATTGAGCTTGATGATCTTGAACTCGAAGCTCTGCCCCAGGAGCTCATCGATGTTGGGGACGCGCCGCAGTGCGATCTGGCTCCCCGGCAGGAACGCGTCCACGCCCATCAGGTCCACCACGACGCCGCCTTTGATCTTCTTCACGAGCGTCCCGGAGACCGGCTCGTCCTTCTCGTAGGCCTCGCGGATGCGCTCCCACACCCGCATGAAGTCGGCTTTCTTCTTCGACAGGACGACGGCGCCTTCCTGGTCCTCCAGGTGCTCGAGGAAGACCTCGATTTCGTCGCCTTCCTTGAGGGCGTGCGCGTCCTTGAACTCGTCGATCGGCACCGCGCCTTCCGACTTGAACCCGACGTCCAGGATGACGGCGGTGTCGGTCACGCGCAGGACCTTCGACTTGACGATCTCCCCTTCCTCGATGTTGGAGAGCGTCCCCTCGTACAGCGCCGTCATCTTCGCGATTTCGTCCGCCGAGTACTCTTCCTGAAGATCGGACCGGACGCGGATTGGGGAGTGGTGTGCGGGGGAAGGAGTCTCGGGCTTCTCGGGCAGGTCTTCGGTTTCCACCAGCATTCAATACACCAGTTCGGTTACGAGTTTGGGCGGTAGCCCCGGGCGTAAGGCCGGGGAGCGAGCCGCGAAACCTACCCAGGGAACCGCTGGCGCGCCAGCGCCACGACCCGGCCCACCTGGTCGTCGAGCGAGAGTCGCGTGGTGTCGAGGCGCACCGCGTCGGCCGCCGCCCGAAGCGGCGCTACCCGCCGCGTCGCGTCGGCCCGATCCCGGGCCGCGAGCGCCTCCGTCTCGCGCCGCAGCCGCTCCGGGTCGATCTGGCCTGCCGCACCCTCGCCCGCCTGGGCGAGCCGCCGCCGGGCCCGCTCCTCGGGGCTCGCCGTCAGAAACACCTTGAGGGGCGCGTCGGGAAAGACCACCGTGCCGATGTCGCGCCCGTCCACCACGACGCCGCCCGGGTGGCCGAGCACCGCCTCCCGCTGGCGCACGTTCACCCAGTGCCGCACCTCGGGGATCGCGGCCAGCCCCGAGACGCGGTGCGTCACCCGCTCCGAGCGGATCGCCTGCTCCACGTCCACCCCCGCCACCTCCGGCCGGAACACCTCGTCCACCAGCACAAGCCGCACCGGCAGCTCCTCGGCCAGTGCCACGATGCGTACCGCCGACCACTGCTCCCCGCTCCCTGCTCCCTGCTCCCCGACATTGTCGAGCGCCGCGAGCGTGATCGCGCGATACAGCGCGCCGGAGTCGAGATGCGCCCAGCCGAGCCGGCGGGCCACCGCCGCGGCGGTGGACGATTTTCCGGACGCTGCAGGGCCGTCGATCGCAATCACGCGCAGCGTCACCCGTCCCGCTTCCCCCTTCCCCCTCCCCCTTCCCCGATGCGCCGCAGGTCCGAAAAGAACCGCGGATAGCTGATCGCCACCGAAGCCCGTTCCGAGAGCCGCACCGCCGCCCCCGGTGTCGTGCCGAGCACGGCGAACGCCATCGCCAGCCGGTGGTCGCGCGCCGTCGCAACCGGGCCGCGGGGTGGCCGCGCCGCGCCGCACACGTGCAGGTCGTTGCCGCGCGCCTCGGCCTCGACGCCCACGGCGCGCAGGTTCGCCGCGATCAGCTCGAGCCGGTTGCTCTCCTTCACCCGCAGCTCGCCCACGTCGCGGAACACAGTTTCTCCCTGCGCGCGGCTCGCCAGCACCGCCAGGATCGGCACCTCGTCCACCAGCGTCGGCACTTCGGCGGCGGTCACCTCCGTGCCGGAGAGCGCGGCGGGACGGGCGACGAGGTCGGCCACCGGCTCGCCGCCTTCGTCCCGCAGGTTCACGCGCTCCACGTGCGCACCCATGCGCTCGAGCACCACGAGGAACCCGGTGCGAGTGGGGTTCACCCCGACGTTTTCGACGAGCAGTTCTCCTCCCTCGGCCAGCACGGCCGCGGCGAGGAGGAACGCGGCGGACGAAGCGTCGCCCGGGACGGCCAGACGGAAGGACGGAAGGTTGGAAGGCGAGGACGGCTCGAGCACGATGGCGCCGTTGCGCTCGTGGAGCCCCACGCCGAGGTGCACCAGCAACCGTTCTGTGTGGTCGCGCGAGCGATAGGGCTCGCGGATGGTCACGCCCACGTGCCCGGTGAGTCCCGCGAGGAGCAGCGCGCTCTTGATCTGGGCGCTCGCGACTGGCGTCGTGTACGCGAGGGACCGCAGCCGGCCGCCCCGGATCGCGAGGGGCAGCGAGTCGCCTCCCCCCTCCTCCGTGATCTCCGCGCCCATGGCGCGGAGCGGCTCCGTCACCCGGCGCATCGGGCGGCGGCGCAGCGAGGCGTCGCCCGTCAACGTGGCGGCGAATCGTTGACCCGCCAGGATTCCGAGCATCAGCCGGGCAGTGGTGCCCGAGTTGCCGCAGTGCAGCCG
>QHTX01000092.1:10497-17764 GCA_003220975.1 Gemmatimonadota bacterium
ACGCTGCCCCGCACCTTCACGGATCGAGTCTCCGGCGCCAGGCGGCCGCGCCCCCGAGCCAGGCGGTGAGCGCCGGCGCGTCGCCCAGCTCCAGCGCGCGCTCCAGCTCACCGAGCGGCGTCTCGAGGGAGCGGAGCGCGGGGAGCAGCTCGTCCCGATTCATCAGGAAGATCTCCGCCCACAGCGCCGGGTCGCTCGCGGCGACGCGGGTGGTGTCGCGCGCCCCAGGGCCGAACGACGCGCCGGCCGGCGCGGCGCGCGCCAGGAAGCTCGCGAGCAGCGACGCCACCGCCTGCGGCAGGTGGCTCGTCACGGCGAGCTGGCGGTCGTGCTGCGCGGCATCGATCACCACCGGGTGGGCGCCCAGGGTGTCGGACCAGAAGTGCGCCACCTCGCGCGCCGCTGCGCCGCCGTCACGTGTCGGCGTCACGTAGACCCCCCCGTGCATGCGTGCCGGCAAGCGGGTGGCCGCCCGCGAAGCGCGCCGCCAGCCCCAGCCCCTCGGCGCGCGCGACGATGGTGCGCTTCACCGACCCGACGTCCGTGACGACCGCGCCCGCCGGGACGTCGCGCTCGAGACGCTCCAGCAGCTCCACGTTCGCGGCGGGCGGCGCCGCGAGGACGAGCAGCTCCGCCGCGCGCGCCACGTCGGCGGCGCGGGCCGGCGCGTCGTCGATCGCCCCTTGCTGCGCCGCGGCGGCGCGCTCCGCGGGGTCGGGGCACCAGCCGAGCACCGTCGCGATGCCGGCGCGCTTCGCTTGGAGGGCGACGGACCCGCCGATGGCGCCGAGGCCGAGAATGCCCAGGGTGTGCGGACGCACGCAGAGGAAGCTAGCGGCACGCGGTGAGGGCGTAAACGAGAAGGGCGGCCAGTCTGCAGCCGCCCTCCGCCCACTCGTCCGGACCTCGGGCGTCTATTGTCGCGCGATCGTGATGTCGTCCCAGGCGTAATCCTGCGGCGCGATGCAGCCCAGCTCCATATTGATCTGACCGAGATTGGCCGGGGTCCCCGTCGGATCGGAGAATGGCAATCCCTGCGCCGCCGCCACCGGGGCGCCGTCGATGCTGAGGCTGGTGACGTGGTTGCCGAGATCGACCGTGATCTCGAACAGCTGCGCCACGTCCCGAGTCCAGCTGCCCACGGTGAGGTTCAGGCTATTGCTGTTGTAGGTCAGCTGCCCGCCCGGACGATAATCCACGTCTGCGAGAATCAGGCTGCCGGCGTCCCGCAGCACGAGCGCGTTGAAGCAGGCGTCCGCCGAGTGCACCAGGGAGCGCCACCGGGCGACGTACACGCCGCTCGCCGGCGGCGTACCGGCTACCGCGCCGAACAGCTTCACGCTCCCCGCCTGCAGCCCGAGCTGGGTCAGCTCCACGGGCTTGCTCGTCAGGTTCCCGACGGCCGACTGGACGAGGATGGTGCCATCCGGATTGGTCAGGGTCCAGGCACCGATCTCCGGCGTGCCAGGCGGAGCGCCAGCCGCATCACCAGTGAATGTCGCCTGGAAGATCGGCAGCCCAGCGGTCGCCGTGAACACCTGTGGGCTTCCGATCGCCCCGCCAGCCGTCGCGGTCACATGGTAGGTTCCCGGCGTGGCCGGGAGCGTCCAGCTACCGACCGAGGCGAGCCCGTCGGAGCCCGTGACGACCGTGGGATTCGCGATCGTGCCCCCGTCAGTCGAGAAGGTGACCGTGACGCCGGCGACGGGATTGTGAACCGTCGACGTATCACGCAGCAGGACTTGGGGCGGGGCGGGCACCGGCGTCCCCACCGCCGCCGTCTGCGGATCGGCAGAGTTCTTGTCCATTTGGGCCAGGATCGACCAAGTCATCGTGCTGTAGGATCCGGTCGAGCCTCCCACGCCGACGTGAGCGGCATGCAGCGACGTGGGCGCGAAATACGTGAGCACGCGGTGCAGTCGCGCCCTGGCAAAGGCGAAGACCTTGCTCAAGCCCTGCCTGGCGGAGCCGATCACCTCCTGGTATGGATCGGGCTCGCACGGCATGAACGCAGCCGAATGGGGCGGAAGCGGCTGCGCCGGTTGACCCTTGTCAAACTGAAAGAGTTGTATGTTCCGGCCGGTCGTTCCAGGATCCAAACCAGACTCCACGCAGATGGCGACGACCACGGGGTTATCGGGCGTCGTGTTAAAGATGCTCGGACCTGGATCCGTGAAGAAGTCGTAGCAGCCCTTTTGATCGGGCTCCGGGAAGTACTGCGGCAACGCGAACGGCGGCGGGATGCACGGCTTAGTGGTGTTTTCGATGATCGCCACCGTTACGATCTGGCTCAGCGCGCCGGCGGGAATGAAGGTCCCCGCCTGTTTCCCCAGCGTGAGGATCGTGTTGTCCCTGTCCGGGAATGCGGTCTGTTCGACGCAGTCGAGACTGACATTGGTGCAGCTCGCGGCGAGCGCCCCCTCTTCGAGCCGGAACTTGATCGGCAACGTCCGCCCGTCTACGAGCGGGATGTCGCCGCCGGTATTGGCATTCCTCATGTTCCCCAAGGCGAGCACATCGACGTCAGCGAAGCCCAAGACGCGATCGTGCACGACGACCAGGAGCCGGAAGCTTGAGCCGACCGGCTCGGTGGACAGGTCGGTGTTCCAGTTCACGATGTACTGCTCGTTCGCCGCGTCGACGCGGACCGTTTGCGACCCTGGACCGCTGGTTTTCGTGAAGGCGACGTGCAGCTGGTCGGCGGGGCACGGCATCACGACTCTGGCATTGCAGACCTGCACCACCGGGGAGAGTCGCGGATTGAACACGCCGGTCGGGCTCGGTGCCGCGACGAGCGGCGGCAGCCACCAGAAGTGTGGATTGCTTGCGAAGCTCGTGCTCGTGTGTCCTGCGTCGGAGATATCTGCGGAAAGGCCGGAGGATCTGGCGGCGGTCGGCTCTCTGTGGTCGCTACATGCAGCAAACAAGGCTGCGGTCAGCACAAGCAGTGCGGCGCGCTTCACGGCGGAACTCCTTCCATAGCCAGCGGTCGGGGTGCGGCTCGGGTGCATCATGAACCTGCGCCGATTTGGTCGCCCCGCAAGACCCGGAACTGGCACGGATCAAGGCCCCTTTTCGAGCAGCTGCCCGAACTGGGGGTCGGTACGTAAGTCACGCCACCACCACGAGATATCTCCCCCGCGCTTGAACATGTGGGCCGGATTCGCCGCCACGTACTGCTTCAGGAGCTGAATCGCCTCCCCCCGCTCGCCGAGCAGCGTGCGCCCGAATGCCTCGAGCGAGACCAGGTCCTGCTGCGGGTCGACGTCCGGACCCGCCCGTGCGGCGACCAGCACGTGCCGCGCGCTGTCGCCCAGCCCGGCCCGGGCGAGCACGGCTCCCACGATCATCTTGGCGCGGTGCATCTCGAACGGCTTGATCGGCGGTGGTGTGACGGAATCAAGCTTCGCGTAAAAGCGCCACGCCTCCGGTGCGTCCGGCGTGGTAGTCGGCGCGGTCATCAACCAGAGCCGGCATTCGGCGAATCGATAATAGGCGGGGAATCGCTCCCCGCCCTCCTGGCACCAGCGATTCGCCTGCCCGAACTGCTGCAGGTCGTACGAGCCGATGAACAGACGCCACAGCACGTCGTTCGCCACGGTGAGGTAGGCGTCCTCCTCGTACGCTTTGCGCGCGGCGAGCACGGCGGCCGGCACGTCCTCCGTCTGATAGTAGAGGTGGCTCAACGTGCTGAACCCGCCTGCCAACGTAGGATCGGCCTGCGTCGCCGCCTCGAGATCCTGGCGCGCGCCCGCCAGAAGGCGGCCCTGCTCCGCCGGGTCGGACGACAGCTCGAGCACCCAGCCGGTGTAGCGCGCCGTGCCCCGCAGCTCGAGGGCCCGAGGGTGTCCGGACGCCATGCGCAGCGCGCGCTCGGCGTGCCCCAGAGCGGTGACGAGCAGCTGCGCCGTCCCCCTGCGGTCGCGCGTGAGCCGGGCGCGGCGGTGCGCGATCCAGCCGCGCTGCACCACCGGCTCGACCCACCGGGGATCGGCCGCCTCGGCGGCTGCGAGCAAGGAGTCGGCGCGCTGGAACCCGGCGAACGCGCCGTCCACGTCGTCGGCCTGCAACCGGGCTTCCGCGTCCTTGCGCGCGCGCTCCCCCTGCTGGACCAGCGACCACGCGGCGACGCTCTGGGTGCCGGCCTGCTGCTCGCGCAGGCGCAATTCTTCACCCAACCGCTCCCGCAGGAACCCCGCCACTTTCTGGGCGAGGCTGTCGCGCATCGCGAGCACCGCGCCGGCCGGTTGCTCGAAGCTCGCGCGCTTGAAGTCCGCGCCGCTCGCCCCGTCGATGAGCCGCACCGAGATCTGATAACCGCGCCCCTCTGCTCCCTCAGCCGGCGCCACGCCGCCGCGCACGATAGTGCCCACCTTGAGCGCCCGGGCCACGCTGTCGGCCGGGACGTCCGGATCGCGGTAAGGCGCGATGCCGTTTGGCGAGATCACCGTGAGCGAGGGCACCTGCCGCAGCTCGGCGATCAACGCTTCCGTGAGGCCGTCGGCGAGGTAGCCGAGGGTGTGGCCCTTGCTATCGTCGGCGAAGTAGAGCACCGCGAGGCGCCGCGGATCGGGCCCGCCCGTTGCCACGCGTGCCGGGCGCAGCGACCGGACCACGACGTATCCCCCCGCGGTCGCCACGGCGACGACGAGCGGCACCACCCGCCGCCACCCGAGCCGCGGACGCGCCACACCGCGCTCGAGCGTCGCGCGGCGCACCGCGCCCGTCGCGGGGGACGGCGTGTTCAGCGCCTCTGCGAACAGCGCGGTCGTGGTGTAGCGGTCGGCCGGCACCTTCGACAGCGCCCGCAGGATCGCCGCTTCCACGGCGTCGGGGATGGAGGCGCGCACGATGGACGGCGGGGACACCAGGTCGAGCGAGTGGCGCGCGATGACGGCCTGCGCCGTCGGCCCGGTGAAGGGCGGCTCGCCCACGAGCATCTCGTACACGACGCACGCCAGGCTGTACTCGTCGCTGCGGCCGTCTACGTCGGCACGCCCCGTCGCCTGCTCGGGGCTCATGTAGGCCGGCGTCCCGATGATCGTGCCGGTCTGAGTCAGGTGCTCCCCTGCCCCTGCCGCCGTCACGGCGCGCGCGATGCCGAAGTCGGCGACCACCGCGCTGCCGGCCGAGAGCATGATGTTCTCCGGCTTGATGTCGCGGTGCACGATGCCGTGGCTGTGCGCGTAGGCGAGCGCGCCCGCCACCTCGGTGGCGATCCGCAGCGCGTCTTCGAGGGGGAGCTGCTTTTCCCGCGTCAACCGGTCGCGCAGCGACTCGCCCTCGACGAACGGCATGACGTAGTACAGGAGACCGGCGGCCGAACCGGAATCGTACAGCGGCAGGATGTGGGGATGCTGCAGCCGCGCGGCGATCTCGATCTCCCGGAGGAAGCGCTCGGCTCCCAGGGCCGCGGCGAGCTCGGCGTGGAGCACCTTGATCGCCACGGGACGGTGATGCTTCACGTCCTCGGCCAGGAAGACGGTGGCCATCCCACCGCGGCCGATCTCGCGCTCGACCGCGTAGCGGTCGGCGAGCGTTCGACGCAGGGTGTCGAGCAGATCGGACACGGTGGCGGCTAGCATACAGCGCGGGGGAACGGGCCGCCAGCAGCCGCGGTACGCCGCGCTCTTGTCCCGGGGCGGCACGCTCCCCCATTTATAGATCCGCCGATGATCACCCTCAAGGCGCCGAGCTTCAGCCGTGTGTTCGCGGTCGCATTTCTCGGGATTGCCGTCGCCGGCCTGGCGAGCCTCATCGCCACATGGCAGAGTGCCCGCCGCACCCAGGCGGCGATGGTCGTGCTCACCCAGCGCCTCGAGGACCTGGACCGCGCCTCCGTCGCGCCCGCGTTCCGGAGCGAGCTGGCGGCGATGCGCGAGCTCACGGTCGAAGTGGGCGACGACGCGATCCAGACGGCCGTCCAGACCTCGGTCATCTTTGTGATCCTGCTGGTGGTGCTGGGCGTGGCGCTGTGGTACAACCGCGGCCGGCTCGCGGCGCCGTTCGCGCACGTGGTGGGGGCCCTGGAGCGTGCGGCGGCCGGCAAATACGACGAGCGGCTCGACGAGAAGCAGCCCGAGGAGTTCGGGATGATCGCGCGCGGCCTGAACCGGATGGCCGCCGCGCTCGCCTGGCGCGAGCGGGTGCAGGACCACACCGCCCGCCTGTTGACGGCGCTGAACGCGCCGCCCAGCGACGGGGCGGGCAGCGGCGGCAGCTTCGGTCCCGCGCTCGAGCTGCTCGCGGCCGTCACCGGGGCCGGGGCGCTCGCGCTGTACCAGCCGAGCTACGACACGAACGAATGGGCCCCGTCGGCCGTGCGCCGCGCCACCGCCCGGCCGCTGTCGCGCGACGTGCTGCGCCAGCTCGTGGGAGACGCCGTCAACGTGATTCACTACACGGGGGCCGCGGCCGATCCGGTCCGCAGCGCGCTGCATCTCTCCGACGGCACCGGGGGGGGCGGGGGGGGAGGAGGCCTGGCCGTGGTGCCGTTGCGCTCGCGCGAGCGGCTCGTCGGGCTCCTCGTCGTGACGCTCGCCGGAGACCTGAGCGTCGACGCGCGGGCCGCGCTCGAGGAGGCCGCACCCAACCTCGCCATCGCGTGCGAGCGCGAGTCCGCCCATCAGCACACGCGCCGCCTCGCGGTCGAGGTGCGGCACGCCGCCCAGCGCCTCGAGTCCCAAAACGCGATCCTCACCACGCTGAACGACAAGCTCGAGGAGCAGCACGCCGAGCTGACCCGCTTGAACGCGGCGCTCGACCAGGCCAGCAAGCTCAAGGACCAGTTCCTCGCGAACGTGTCCCACGAGCTGCGCACGCCCCTCAACAGCGTGATCGGGTTCAGCGACCTGCTGCTCACGATGGCGTCGCCCGAGAGCCCGCCCCTCACCGAGACCCAGCGCGACTACCTCGAGACGATCGCACGCAACGGCCGTCACCTGCTCGAGCTCATCAACGAGCTGCTCGACCTCTCGAAGATCGCCGCCGGCCGGATGCAACTGCGGCTCGAGCCGCTCGTCCTCGACGGCGTGTTGCGCGAAGCCGCCGACACCGTGCGGGCGCAGCTCGAGGCCCGCCACCACAGGCTCGAGCTCGAGCCGCCCGAGGAGTCCGTGACCGTCACCGCGGACCACGGGCGGCTGCGCCAGATCCTCCTGAACCTGCTCTCCAACGCGATCAAGTTCACCACCGACGGCGGCCGCATCACGCTGAGCGGCCGGCTCGAGGCGGGCGGGCGGAGCGTGCGCGTCGCGGTGACCGACAC
>QHTX01000198.1 GCA_003220975.1 Gemmatimonadota bacterium
CGCGGGAGCGCTGGCGCGATCGGCTGCGCTACTGCGCCCGCGTCGCACTCACCCCCACCTCAGGCGACTGGGCGTGGCTCCGCCTGCCGGACGCGCTCTACCCCCTCTACTACGTGGCGCGTCCCATTCGGCTGATAGCGAAGTACGGCCCCGGCGGCTCACGGTACATACCGGTCCCGCCGTCGGGACGCCCGGGGGACCTCGCGCCCTGACCCGCTCTCCACATTGCGGAAAGCGAGAACCACGCCCGAGCGCGCCTAGCCGTACACCCGCTCCAGCGCCTCTCGCCAGCGCTCCTCGGGTGCGAGCGTCATTCTGGGACCACCGCGGCCAGCATCCGACAGAGCAGGGACATGGCGGCCGTGGTCCGTTCACGCCAGGCGCTGTCCCGCTGAAGGAGATCCATCCGGAGCCGATACTCGGTGTCGTGAAGTTGGGACTCGAGCGCCATCAGCCGCTGCTCCACCCGCTCCAAACCGGATAGCGAGTGCGCCGCCGCAGGCGATACCGCGAAGTCATGGAGAGTCATCGCGTGGCCTCGTGTTGGTGATCGTGCACGGTACGCTCGGCCTTTCCCCGACGCAACGGCACCCGCCACCCCAGCCTTGACTCGGCGCCACCGCCGAGCCGACATTGGGTCAGGCGCGCGCAATACTCGGTGCCCGCATGCAGTGCAATGGTTACGCCAGGGCACTCGGCAAACTAGACATTCGTGACCGGCCACCACTGGAGCGATTCATGCCGGTCACGGCGGTCCTGTCGAGGAAATTCTACGAGAAGTTTGGCGAGGACGTCACCAACGAGCTTGTGAACTGGTTCAACACGGTGGACGCTACCTATCGGGCTGAGCTGCGAGAACTCAACGAACTCAACTTCGCGCGCTTCGACGCGAAGCTCGGCCAGCGCCTCGCGGAACTGGAATCTCGACTCACCTGGCGGATGTTCGCATTCTGGGCCCCCACGGCGCTGGCCGTGATCGGCACCGGCGCCGGGGTGATCAGCCTGCTGCTCCGCCGATAGGGTCCCCCGCTACACCCTGATCCCCCGTCCGATCGCCGCCAGCCGGTGCCGCGCCATCCCCAGGTTGGCTCCCTCGCGGTCGAGCACGAGGTAGAGAAAGACCTTCAGCTCCGGCCCCACGAACCGGATCAGGTGATACTGCTGCCCCAGCGTGATCATCACGTCCTCGAGCGTGTCCTTCGTCCCCAGCGCGGCCATCACGCGCAGCTTGGCCCGCACGAAGTCGGCCGCGCCCGCGGCCGCGAGCTCCACGTTCAACCCGGCGCTGCCGCCCGCCACGCCGAGGCTCATGCCGCTCCCGCCGTCCACCAGCGCCACGCCGAGCGCACCGTCGATCTCCATCGCCTCGTCGAGCGCCTCCTGCAGGTCCGGGCGCTGCGCCGCGACCGGCCGGACCTCGTCCGCCGGCTCGAGCCCCCGCCCGCGCTCGTCCAACAGTTGCGCCGCCTCCATCAACACCTGCTGCAGCGGTTGGTCGATCGTGCGATCGCGCGCCGTGCGCCGGTAGAAGATTTCGAGGCGGGGATCCGGCCAGCCCACCACTTCGTTCACCGCCGCCAGTCCCCGGAGCCGCCGCGTCTCGGCGTGCACCAGGGCGCCGCTATCGAAATAGAGCCGCCCCTCCTCGTTGCCTGAGTGCACCACGATCAGCGCGGTCTTGCGCTCCACCTCGAGCAGCTGCAGGAACCCGAACAGCGTGACACCCGTGATCCGCCCCACCGTCGTGGGGCTGAGCGAGCGCTGCAATTCGTCGGCGAGCGCGGACAGCTCCACCGGCTTCGTGAACGTCGCCGCGATGCCGAAGCGCTGCAGCTGCTCCGCGAGCTCCGGCGTGATCCGCTGCCCCGTCATCACGGCGACCGGCGTGCGCACACCGCGCTCCAGCAGATGGCCCAGCAGTGTGAGGCCGTCCATCACCGGCATCTGCAGGTCGGTCAGGATGGCGTCCACCTGGTGCTCCCCGAGCAGCTCGAGGGCGCGCTCCCCGTGCTCCGCCGGCATGACGGCAAACACGCCGGTGCGGTTCAGCGCGCGGGTGAGCGCGAGACGAACGAACTCGTCGTCCTCGACGAGCAGCAAGGAGGTTGTGGTCAGGTGTCGACTCCGGGCATCAGGATATGCGAGGACGGGCGAGCTCGGCAAGGTTAGATTCCCCGCCATGTCCCGGCTCTGCGCGCTCCTCCTGCTCGCCGCCGCGTGCGAGCGCGCGTCGCAAGCCCCCGCAGCTACCATGCGCCTCATGCTGAGCCCGGCGTGGGCCACCGTGGCGCCGGGCGACACGACCCGGCTCCACGCCGCCACGCTCGGCCCGCAAGGCGACACCCTCGCCGTGCCCACGACCTGGGCGAGCGCCGACCCCACGGTCGCCACCGTGGACTCGGCCGGCCTGGTCCGCGGCCGCGCCCAGGGCGTCGTGACGATTGAAGCAACCGCGGGATTACTCGCCGCCCGGATCACCGTCGCCGTCGAGCCGGCGGTGCTGCTCGGCGCCGGCGACATCGCGAGCTGCACGTCGAGCGGTGACGAGGCGACCGCCGCGCTGCTCGACACGCTGCCCGGCGTCGTGTTCACCGCGGGCGACAACGCGTATCCCGACGGGAGTACGTCCGATTACTCGGGCTGCTACAACAGCTCCTGGGGACGTCACAAGCCGCGCACGCGCCCGGCGCCGGGCAATCACGAGTACTACAGCGCCGGCGCGGCGCCTTATTACGCGTACTTCGGCGCGCTCGCGGGCGACTCCGGGAAGGGGTATTACAGCTACACCATCGGGACGTGGCACATCATCTCCCTCAACAGCAACATCCCCGCGACGCCCGGCTCGCCGCAGGAGCAGTGGCTCCGTGCCGATCTCGCCGGGCACCCGGCGCGCTGCACTCTCGCCTACTGGCACCACCCGCGCTTCAGCTCGGGCAGCGAGCACGGCAGCACCCCGGCCACCCAGCCGCTGTGGCAGGCGCTGTACGATGCCGGCGCCGATGTCGTCGTCTCGGGCCACGAGCACGACTACGAGCGCTTCGCGCCCCAGACCGCCGCCGGCGCGCTCGACACGGCGCGCGGCATCCGCGAGTTCGTCGCCGGCACCGGCGGCATGAGTCACTACGCCTTCGGCCCGCCCATCGCGAACAGCGAAGTGCGCGACAACACCACGTTCGGCGTGCTCCAGCTGACGCTCAAACCGGGCGGCTACGACTGGCGCTTCATTCCGGTGGCGGGCGGGGCGTTCAGCGATGCGGGGAGCGGGAGCTGCCACTAAGGGTCCTGCGGGGAGTGGAAACCACCGATGGGGGGACCGCCACCTTAGGAAGGATGGAAAGGCGCGGACCCGAAACCCGGTCGGCCAGCTCCTCTTGGCCCACTCCCCGCAGCTATCGCTCCAGTCCGCAGGAATCAGGCCGTGGCGCACGCTGGCACGCGGCGCCCGCTCGCCCCGGCGGTACTGTCAAGCTCCAGTGCAGTGTCGCAGTACAGCCACAGGTCCGCCGGGCACATGGCGCTCCGCAACGCCGAATTGGTCAGGAGCGGGGGAGCGGCGTGTGGCACCCGGCTTGCGAGAACGCACGCCCATGGCGCGCACGACAGCAGTCCTGCTGGCTCTGGCGGTCGTTCCTGCGGCCGCGGCTGCGCAGCGTCTCGCCCCCCCCCTGCCAACGCTCCACGTGGGTGCCACCATTCCGGCGCGCGTGTCCTGGAGGGCGTCAGACGTGGCGCTGGCGGGCGCGTTCGTCGTCGCCCTGGCGATCGACGCCGCGCAGACGCGCTCCATCGCCCAAGGTGGGTGGCAGGGCTACCGCGAAATGAATCCCATCCTAGGGCCGCATCCCAGCGTCGGGCAGGTGAACACCTATACCGCCGTGGCCGGCCTGACGGTGCTCGGTGCCGCGGCCGTGGTGCCCGCGCGCGTGCGGCCGTGGCTGCTCGGCGTCGCCCTCGCCGTCGAGACGTTCACGATCGCCGGCACTGTGCGGCAGGGTGTTGCGCTGAGGTTTCCCTAGCGAGCGCTGAGGACAGGCCCGGGGCCGCTATACTTCTCCGCGCCATGGCCCCCCCTCCCCGCCGCGCCTTCC
>QHTX01000199.1:0-2130 GCA_003220975.1 Gemmatimonadota bacterium
GAAGTCGAGAATTGTCTCCTGCAGCATCCGGCCGTGAAGGAGGTCGCAGTGGTCGGCGTTGTCGGGGAGCACGGACTCGTCAAGCCGCACGCGTTCGTGGTCGTAAAAGAGCCGCGTCAGGGGCTGGCCGAAGAGCTGCAAGCGTTCGTGCGGGAGCGCCTCGAGCCCTACAAGTATCCGCGCGAGGTGATCTTTCTTGACGCACTGCCGCGCACCCATCTGGGGAAGGTGGATCGCGCGCGCCTACGACGCGCCTAGGCCGACCTAGGGCTGCTGCTTCCCCGCGCCCGCCCGCTGCTCGAGCTTCGCGATCAGCTTCTCCATCTCGGCCTTGAGCCGCTTGAGGGCGGGGAGCAGCCTCGGCTCGAGGTCGCGCTCGAGCGCCTTGCCTTCCCGCAGGGCGTCTTTCAGCAGGTCGCGGATGCGCTCACCCAAGTCGCGCCACGTGGGCGTGTCTTCCACCTCGGCGGGCTCGGGGGGCTCGCGCTTCGTCGGCAGCTTGTTCACACCTACCTCCTTGGGTTCAAGATCGGGGCTCGCTCGGAACGTTCAGATGATACGCGGCCGAGGGCCGTTGGGGTTCAGCCGCGGTGTGGCCCGTGGCGAAACCGAGCAGCCCTATGTATTTACTACGCGTCTGGGCGTCGAGTAGTGTGGATAGGTGGCCGAGCGGCTGAAGGCACACGCCTGGAGAGCGTGTAAACGGGTAACCGTTTCGTGGGTTCGAATCCCACCCTATCCGTAACGGCTGGACGGATAGACGGCGAGACGGGTAGACGGGTAGCAACAGCAGGCCGAGCCACCCCTACCCGTCTATGCGTCTCCCCGTCTACCCGCCTAGGTATTGGACAGGTGCGTGAGCGGTTGAAACGGCCGGTCTCGAAAACCGGTGTGCCCGCAAGGGTACCGTGGGTTCGAATCCCACCCTGTCCGTGTGAACGGATGCTGGCTTCGGTTCGGCGCGGCGCAGCCCGCGCTCGCGCTGCTCCTGCTCGCCGCGGTGTCCGAGTGCGGTGGCGAGGGGGCGCGCCGTCCGCGCAGCAGGCCAGATGGCGCGCGGCCAGTCGCCGACGGCTCGCCTGACGCTCCTTCCGTTGCATCCCGATACCAGCTGGCAGACTCGGACTTGGTGGTAGCGGGCCTTGGACCAGCAACGGACAGCACGCAGGCGGTCCGGGCACTCGGTTCTCCGAGGTCGACTCGCGCGTACCGCCTCTATAATGACGGCGAACTGCCGGTCGTCGACTGGGAGTTCCACGATCTCACGTTGACGTTCCGCTCCGGGAGCCTCTTCATGGCCCGGATCACCGGGCGATCCGTTCCTACGCGACGCGGGCTCCGCATCGGTGACCCCGCCGAGCGTGTTGTGGAACTCTACGCCTGGCCTCGCCAGAGCCACAGCGACGCCACACGCTGGCTGTTCGCTCGCTCGACCGCTCCCTCGAACTGGCAGGGAATGGTAGTCCGCTTAGGGGGCGGCGTTGTGAAGGAGATCATCGTCGGGACCGTGATCTACGGTGACTAGTGTGATGGTGGTCACCGGCGCCCGCGGTCCGCGGCTCCACATATGCGCACTGATTCCGCCAACCAAGGAGGCTGGCTTGACTTCGCGCATCAGCATCCGGCTCTTCGCGCGGATCACCGTTTGTCTGGCGCTTGTGACGCTGGCGTGCAAGTCCGAAGCGAAGAAGCTCGTGGAGGTCCGTGCCTGCAGCGCCATCACCATGGACGCGCCCGGCGCGGCGAACTGCCTCGTGCTGCAATACAAGTGGAAGAAAAAGGAAGCGCTCGCGTACGCGCAGCGGTTTCAGTTTGAGCAGGATAGTATCGCGCAGTTCAAGGCCGATTCGGGGTGGCGGGCCGACGCGGTGCGGCATTCGAAAGAGGTCCAGCAGTGCGCCGCCGACCCGTCGGGCGACATGACCGGTTGCTTGCTGGGGTTCGGGTGGGCCGAGCCGCGCGCCCGGGCGACCGAAGACTCGACGTGGCGCACCAACGGCTCCAAGCACCGGCAGGAAATCGCGAGCTGCGCGCACCGGCGCGACATGCAGGCCGGGGCCTGTCTCCAGCTGTACTACAAGTGCAGCCCCGCGCGGGCGATCGCCGTGGATGACTCGATCCGCCGGGCGC
>QHTX01000199.1:2249-7081 GCA_003220975.1 Gemmatimonadota bacterium
CGCCCCGGGGGGACTACGTGGCGATCGTGCCGCTCTTGTCGCGCTGGGTGGGCGGCACCGAGCTCAAGCACCTCCCCAAGCTCAAGATCATCGCGAACTGCGCCGTGGGGCACGACAACGTCGACGTCGTGGCCGCCGAGCTGCGCGGCATCAAGGTCACGAACACCCCCGACGTCCTGACCGACGCGACCGCCGACCTCACCTGGGTGTTGATCCTCGCGTGCGCCCGGCGCGTCCTGGAGGGGGTCGAGCTCGTGAAGAGCGACACGTGGACCGGCTGGCATCCGGAGCAGTTGCTCGGGATCGAGCTCAAGGGCCGGACGCTCGGCCTGTTCGGGGCCGGACGCATCGGCCAGGCGGTGGGCCGCCGGGCGGTGCCGTTCGGGCTGCGGATCCTCTACACGACGCGCAGCCCGCGGCCCGAGTTCGAGCGGGCCACCGGCGCCGCTCGGGTCGAGTTCGGCCGCCTGCTGAGCGAGAGCGACGTGCTCTCGCTCCATGCCCAGTCCGTTCCCGAGACCAAGGGGATCATCAACGCGGACACGCTACGCCAGATGAAGCCCGGCGCCATCCTCATCAACACGGCGCGGGGGGACCTGGTCCGCGAGGAGGCGCTCGCCATCGCGCTCGAAGAAGGACGGCTCGGCGCCGCCGGGCTCGACGTGTACCTGGACGAGCCCGCGATCCACCCGCGGCTCCGCGCCGCACCGCGCACGGTGCTGCTGCCCCACATCGGCAGCGCGACGCGCGAGGCGCGCACCCGGATGGCGGCGATCGCGGTCGCGAACGTGCAGGCGGTGCTGCGCGGCGATCCGCCGTTGACGCCGGTGTTTGGGTAGGCCAGCGACGACGTCCCGGCGACGAAGGCGTTGCCCGCCGCGGGCCCGAGTGTTATTGGATAGGGTCGCCGGAAATCACACATTGGATCGTCAGCCACTAGGCAAGACACGTCGATGAGGGTCAGCGGCTCATTCTGTGCGCGCTGCGGTGCGCGGCTCGGCCCCGGGGCTTACTTCTGTCCGCGGTGCGGGACCGGCATCCCCGTCGCACCGGCGAACGCGCCAACCGTCGCGACCGCCCCGCCGCCACCGCACGACGCCGGGCGCGAGGCGCTGCTGGACGCCCTCCGTCAAGCCGCGCTGGGCGAGTACGAAATTCTCGCCGAGCTGGGGCGGGGCGGGATGGCCACCGTGTACCTGGCACACGACGTGGCCCTCGACCGGAAAGTCGCCATCAAGGTACTGGCGCCTGCGCTGCTCCAGATGGGGGAGGGAATGGTGGAGCGGTTCAAGCGCGAGGCCCGCACCGCGGCCGCGCTGAGCCACCCGCACATCATACCAATCTACGCGGTCAAGGAGAGCGAGCGCGTCCTGTACTTCGTGATGAAGTACGTGCAGGGACGGCCCCTCGATTCGGTGCTGCGCGACGTCGGAGCGCTTCCCATCCCGATGGTGCAGGCGATCATCGCTCAGGTGGGCGACGCCCTCGGGTACGCCCATCGCCACGGCGTGATTCACCGCGACATCAAGTCCGCGAACATCATGCTGGACGAAGAGGGCTGGGCCGTGGTCACGGATTTCGGCATCGCCAAGGTCGTCCAGGCGGAGGGGCTCACCGTGACCGGGGTGACGGTTGGCACGCCCACCTACATGAGCCCCGAGCAGTGTGAGACGCGCGAGGTCACGGGGGCGTCGGATCAGTACTCCCTCGGCATCGTCGCGTACGAGATGCTGACGGGACGGCTGCCGTTCCAGGCGGAATCCACGATGGCGGTCATGTACGCCCACTTCAACGAGCGTCCGCGTCCGGTCACCGAGCGTCGACCGGACTGTCCGGCCAATCTGGCTGCCGCCGTCATGCGGATGTTGGCAAAGGATCCGGCCGGCCGCTGGCCCAGCATGGACGACGTGATCGCGGTGTGCGGGCGGCCGTCCTTGCGACACGACGATCCGGTCCGGGGCGAGATGATCACGCTCGCGCGGGCCGGCGGTCGCTCGCCCGCGCTCGCCCACATCAAGACGCCGACGAGCCCGCTCGCGCTTTCGAAATCGCAGACCCACCCGGCGCCGGTCGCAGCCCCGTCTCGACACGGGGGTCCGCGGCTCTGGTGGGCGCTGGGGGCGGGGGCGGGGGCGGTCGTCGTGGCTGCCGCGCTGTGGTGGGCCGGGCCGTGGCGGACGGCGACCCCACGTGACACCGGAGCGGCCGCCGGGCCTGCCCGCGCTCCCGCGGAAACGAGCGTCGTTGCCGCGCCCCCCCCACCGCCGGCGCTGCCTGCGACCCCGACTCAGACGAAACGACCGGTCGCGCACCAGACGGCCCCAGCCGCCGCCGCCCCCGCCGCACCCGCCGCCGAATCCACCGCCCGCGCCGCGGCGCTGCAGCGGGAAGACAGCCTCGTGCGCGCCCTGCGCACGGCGGCTGTCAGCGCGCTCCGCCGTGCGCTCGAGGCGGGTGCCACGCCCACCGACTTGGCGAAGGGCGACACGGTGATGAAAGCCGCGGAGTCGCTCGCCGCCGCGGGGCGCTCGGCTGAGGCCATGGTGCAGCTCGCCATGGCGGCGTCGCTGTGGGAGGCCGAGCGGGCGTCCCGCACTCGGGCCGTGCGCGACACCGTGCGGGAGCGCCCCGCGGCGCCGCCGGCTGCGCCGCCGGTGGCGCATCCCCCGGCGGACCCGCGGGCGGAGATCAAGGCCCTGCTGGCAGATTATGCGCGAGCGCTGGAATCGCGCGGTGGAGCAAGAGACGTTCAGGCAGTTCTTCCAGTCGGTCCCCGAGCTCAAGGCGGCGCTGACGATCAACCGGTTGGTCGTCGCGGGCAGCTCGGCGGACGCCATTGTGAACGGCGTGTACGAGTATGTCGAGCCCAAGACCGGCAGGAGCAAGCGGGACACCACCACATTCCGGGCGACGCTGGTGCAAGACTCCACCGGCTGGCACCTCAGCTCGATCCACTCCCTGCGCTAGCGCCGGCTCAGAAGTTGTACTCGAGGCCGGCTGTCCACAGCACGTTGGGGCGGAGCCCGCCGCGGTTCAGCGGGAACAGCGTGTTGGCCACCAGCGTGATCCCCGAGCCGGTCGTGAACTTGAAGCCGAACGAGCCGTTGATCACGTCATCGCGCTCGTTGGGGAGGTTCGTGACATCGATCGTCCGCCGGAACGGCGCATCATAGGCCACGGGGCCGGGCAGCTGCAGCTTGCTCTCGCCGACCTGCAGCTCTGAGACCAGGTCGACCGCCATCGTCGCCCATGGGGCCATCAGGTGATCGAAGCCGACGGTGGCGAGCACGGCACTGTTCTGCAGGTCGCCGCTCCGGAAGAGGTATCCCACGTTGGCGTGTGGCGAAAAGGCTCCGAATCGCGCCGACAAGATGCCGAGGCCGCGCGCGGCGAGGTGGCCCGAGCCGAGCAGGTCGTCTTCACTTCCCGTGGGAAAGCGGATGTCGCCCAGCAGCGCGAACGTGGTGCGCTCCGACTGGGTGACGCTGACCTTGACGCGCGCGGCGATGTCCCCGATGCCGCTGGCCGAGCCTTGCACGAATCGCGACGTGGACAGCACGGGGCTGGTCGGCGTGCCGCCGAAGAAGTGCTGCGCGGTCGTTCCGCCGAACGGAATGATCTGCGCGTCGCTCGTGCCCGTGAGCGAGGTGGCGACGATCGGCAGGACGACGCCGATGTCCACGTGATCGAGCAGCCCGAAGCTCAGGAAGAACGAGCTGACCGTCATGTCGATGTCGAGCGCCAGGCGCAGGGCGATGACGTCGTTTTCGTGGGCGGGGACGCCATACGGGTCGCAGGACGTGCCCTGGATGCTGTCGCACAGCGGCCCCGTGACGTTCACGTGCGTGAAGGTCATCTCGATCCCGCTCAAGCTCACGCCCCGCAGCGTTTCGAAGTGCAGCCGGTTCACGTTCGCGCCGACGAAGACGCGACCGCGCCCGAGTGTCTGGGCACGCTCGGCGAACACCGGCCCTGGGGAGGCCGAGGTCTTGACGGGGACACCCCCTTCGAAGCGAAACGTGGAGCCGCCGCTCGTCGCGCTCACGGGAACGTTCGCCACGTTGCCGCTGATCGCGTTACTGATGAACGAGATGAGGGTGCCGTTCTCCGCCCGCGCGGAGGGAATGAAGTGGTCGGCGTGCAGTGCGGTCGCCGAGTCCGAGCCGGCGGTGCCGCCGAGGAAGAGCGGGTCCTGGCCGGCCGTGAAGATGAACAGCTCGGAGATCTTGTCGCGGAGGCCTTGTGCGTTGAGGGCGGTGGTGCTCAGCGCCAGCGCCAGGAAACTCCACAGCCAGCATCGCATAGGTCCTCCGAGCCCGGGATGTCTGATCTGGTCGGGTCGAAGAGACGCCGCGCGTGGGATTGCGTCAACCCCGCACGGCGTTCAGAGCGTGGCCCGGTAGCGCTCCCACTGCGCCTTCTGCTCCCGGAGGAAGGCGACGAAGCCCGGATCGCTGCGGATGTTGTCCAGGAACGGATCACGCTCGAACAGCGGGTAGCAGGGGAACCCACCCTCGGCGGCCTGGCGTAGCCAGTGTACGGCCGAGTCGGGCCGGTGGAGCAGCGCGTACGCCAAGGCGATGTGGTACGCGGCGTGATGGAAGTGGATGTATCCCTTCCCTTCTTGGACGGCGGTCTCGATGTCCCGCTGGGCGCGGAGAGCGTTGCCCGCCATGGCAAACCACACGGCGCGCACGCTCGTTACGACGCCGCCTCGGTCTTCGGGATGCGCCCGGAGGTAGTTTTGTATCACCGCCAGCGCCGAGTCGCTCCGACCCAAATGAAGAAGCACGACTGCCATCTCATAGTACCAGTATGGCGGGTTGGCCTCA
>QHTX01000093.1:0-12406 GCA_003220975.1 Gemmatimonadota bacterium
CCATCGACGAGCGGCTCCGCTATCTCATTCCCTTCAGGCCGCCCGCGGCAACAGCCGAGTACCTCCGCGAATTGCGGGCCGCGGGCCGCCCCCTCGCCGTGTTCGTGGACGACGGGGAGAAGTTCGGCGGCTGGCCCGGGACCAAAGATTGGGTGTACACGCGCGGCTGGCTGGCGCAGTTTCTCGACGCCATCGGGGCGCTCGTCGCCGCGGGAGAGGTCCGGCTCACGACGCCCGGCGCGGCGCTCGACCAGCTCCCGAGCGGGGGCCTCGCCTATCTCCCCACGGCATCGTACCGCGAGATGGAGGCGTGGGCCCTGCCGCCGCCGGCGGCCCTCCGGTTGGCCCGGCTCGAGCGCGAGCTGGGCGAGACCCGCATGACGGGACCCGAGGGAGCGCTCCTGCGCGGCGGGCACTGGAGCAACTTCCTCGTCAAGTACCCCGAGGCGAATCGGATGCACAAGAAGATGCTGGCGCTGTCCGCCCTGTGCCGCGACAGAGGGGATCCGCCGGCGGCGCGCCGCGCCATCGGCCGCGCCCAGTGCAACGACGCTTACTGGCACGGCGTGTTCGGTGGCCTCTACCTGCCACACCTGAGGTCGGCGATCTGGCGGAATCTGGCCCAGGCGGAACGCGAGCTGCGCCACGATGAGGCGCTCGTGGCCGAGCAGCTGGACCTGGACGGCGACGGCGCCATGGAGATCTGGATTCATTCCGCGAGCTTCTCCGCGCTCGTCAGCCCACGCCGCGGCGGCGTGCTCGAGGAGTACACGGTGTTCGAGCCGGGGATCAACTACGCGGACGTGCTGACTCGCCGGCGGGAAGCGTATCACGAGCCGGCGCGCGCGGAGCCCGGTGCCGCGTCGGCGCAGGGGGGGGGCGCCGCCGACGGAACGCCCAGCATTCATGATCTCGAGCGTGCCAGCCGCCTGGAGCGGCTGCCGCCGGTCGATGCGGCGAACCGAGCGCTGTTCGTGGACCGTGTCCTCTCCGGACAGATCACGCTCAGCGCCTACTCCGCTGGAGAGTTCGGAGCGGTGGCGTCGTGGGTGGAGACCGCGTTCGACGCGACCCTCGACAGCTCGCCGCGAGCGGTCGAGCTGGTGCTGCGCCCGGTGTCGGGCGCCATGCCGGCGGGACTGCTCGAGAAGCGCCTGAGGTTCGAGCAGTCGGGCGATCTCACGGTGAGCTACCGCTGGGACCCGGCGGCGTTCCCGAGCGACACGTTCTTTTGCCCCGAGATGTCGGTCGCTCGAAAGGTGGACGTCGACCTCACGCCGAGGGCGGAGGTGTGGTGGTTCCCCGTGGCCACCGTCTCCCAGTCGGAGCGCGGCTTCGAAGAAACGGTGCAGGGATACTCGGGCACCCCGCGCTGGCCGATCCAAGCCGCGGAGGCCCGGCTGACGCTGCGCCCCGGCGCTCCGCCGCCCCGGCACGGAGCGTGAGAGGAGTATGAGAATCCTCTCATAACCCGCCCGCGACGGATCCGCCGCGTCGTGTGGGGGCGTTCCTCCCCGGAAGCGTAGAGCCATCCACTCACTGCCAGGGAGGTCCCCATGATGCACAGGCACATCGCCCTCGCGGCGCTCGCCGCCGGCGTCGCCGCTTGCAGTCAGGATCGAGCGATCACCGGCCCGGCCGCAGCCACGGCGGCGCGACTCGCCGCGAGTGCGGCGGCCGCAGATGGCGCGCCGGGCGCGGTGTACACCCTGATGAATCTCACGTCGGGGAATGCGGTCGCGATCTTCGCGCGCGCGGCGGACGGCACGCTCACGGCGGCCGGCACCGTCGCGACGGGCGGCACGGGAACGGGCAGCGGCCTCGGGTCGCAGGGCGCGGTCGTCTTGAGCGCCGACGGGCGCTGGCTGTTCGCCGTCAACGCTGGCAGCAACGATGTCTCCATCTTCAGCGTCAGCCCCGCGGGCCTGGCTCTCACTAGCCGAATTCCATCCGGTGGAGTGCAGCCCGTCAGCTCGACCGTTCACGGCAACCTGCTCTACGTCCTGAACGGCGGCGGCAGCGGCAACATCGCCGGCTTCGCGCTCGACGCGAACGGCGGGGCAGCGGCGATTCCGGGGTCCCGCCGCGCGCTGAGCGGGTCAGCGGTCGGACCGGCGCAGGTCGCGTTCAGCCGCGACGGCCGCTCGCTCGTGGTGACGGCTCGGCGACCGGCCCCACGACTTATGCGTCCGCGGGCGGCACGCCGTTCGGGTTCGCCTTCGGTCTGCGGGACGAGTTGCTCGTCTCCGAGGCCGCCGGGACGGCATCGTCCTACCTCCTCGGCTCGGGCGGCAGTCTCACGGTCGTGAGTGGCGCGGTATCCACGCAGCAGGGCGCGCCCTGCTGGCTGGTGGTGACGCAGAACGGGCGGTTCGCCTATACCGCCAACGCACACAGTGGCACGATCTCCGGGTTCGCGGTGGGAACAGATGGCGCCCTGAGCTTGCTGGACGCGGGCGGCGCCACCGCGGTGGTGGGTCCGGGGAACATCGATCTCGCCGTCAGCGCGAACAGCCGCTATCTGTACCAGTTGCGCAGCAGCGGGCCGATCACGGCGTTGCGAGTGGAGAACGACGGCCACCTCACCACCCTCGGCGTGGTGGGGGCGATGCCCGGCTCCGTCGCGGGGCTCGCGGCGCAGTAATCCTTGTGTGATCGTAGGGGCGCGGCATGCCGCGCCCCTACGTTATGTTCACGACCCCACCAACGCGTGGATCACCCGCATGACGACGTAGGCCAGCGGCGCGCCCACCGCTACGCTCGGTAGCAGCGAGCCGATCGAGTGTCGATGCACGAGGCGAGCGTGCGTCGCCCCGGTCACTGTCGTTGCGAGCGCCAGCGCGACGTTGCCTGCGGTGGCGGCGCTCACCCAGTGCCGCAGCAGCTGCGCGGCCACGAGACCCGCCACGCTTCCGACTACGACGGCCGCTACGAACAGGACTTCCTCCCTGGCGAACACCTTACTCGGCCTCATTGCAAGGATCGCCCACGTTCCCCCTCTCCGCCATGCGGAGAGGGGGTCAGGGGGTGAGGTGCCGCCGCCGGCAGCCACACGGTGAACGTGCTGCCCGCGCCCGGGACGGTCTCGACGGTGATGTGTCCACCCTGCAGCTCGGCGAACAGCCGGGCGATCGCGAGACCGAGGCCGGTGCCGCCCAGCTCGCGGCTGCGGGACTGGTCGATCCGGAAGAAGCGGTCGAAGATCCGCTCGACGTGCTCGGGCGCGATGCCGGGTCCCGTGTCTCGCACGCTCGCCCCGACCACATCCCCGTTCTGCCGCAGCGCGAACGTGATGCTGCCGCCCGGCGTGTAGCGGACCGCGTTGGACGCGAGGTTCAAGAGGATGTGGCGCGTGCGGTCGCTGTCGCCGAGCGCCCACACGGCCTCCGACGGCTCGACCCGCACGGCGAGCGCGCGGTCCAGCGCCCCCCCCATCGCCTCCGTGATCTCCTTCACCTCGTCCACCACCATGCGCAGGTCGAACGGGACATGCGCCAGCGCGAGCTGCCGATTCTCGCCCCGGGCGATGAGCAGCAGCTCGTCCACCAGCTTCGTCGTGCGCTCGAGCTCGCGCTCCATCGCCATGAGCGCTTCCCGCATCTGCGGCTCGGAGCGCTCCTCGGCCGACGCCCACTGCACCTGGGCGCGCAGGTGGGTCAGGGGGGTGCGGAGCTCGTGGCTCGCGTCGGCGGTGAAGGCTTCGAGCGCCCGGTGCGCCCGGTCCACGCGCTCGAGCATCCGGTTGATGCTGTCCGCGAGCTCGGTCACCTCGGCCTGGCCCGTCGGGCTCGCGATCCGCTTGCCCAGCTCCGCCGGGCCGATGGCGCGCGTCTCCGCGGCCACCCGCTCTAGCGGGTCGAGCGCCGCGACGACGGCGTGGCGGGCGCCGCGGCGCGCGCTGAGGGCCGCCACGGGGAGGAGCAGCGCCGCGGCTGCCGCGAGCGCGCCCAGGGCTACGAGGTAAGGCTCGCGACTCGCCACCACGTAGAGATCGAACGCGCCCATGGCGCGGTGCAGCACGCGATAGCGCCAGCGCGCCCGCTGCGCGATCGCGGCGAGCAGCGCCTGGCGCACGTCGTCCGGAGACGCGCTCGCGGGCAACCCCTCGAGGCGCCGCGCCGGCATCCCGGGCGACAGGAAGTACACCTGCTGCATGCCGCCGGCGCTCGTCGTGGTGCGCGTGATCACGACCTGGCCGCCCATACCGACGAGCTGGTCGGCGAGCGCGGTCGGCATGACGCCGCCCCGCCCCTGCGTGGAGTCGCCGTAAGCGCCGAGCAACGACTCGATGACGTCGGCGGAATGCTCGAGCGAGCGGCGCAGCACCATCTCGGCCGCCACGGCGAAGGCGATGACGACGAGCACGGCATAGCCCGCGAGCGCCGTCCAGGCGACGCGGCTGAAGCGCCGCGTGAGGACGGTGGCGAGCCGTCGCTCGGTCACGCGGGAGGGGCCTCCAGCCGGTAACCGGTGCCGCGCACGGTGCGGATCGGCGGCGTCTGCCCCCCGAAACTGAGCTTCTTCCGCAGGTAGTTCACGTACACGTCCACGACGTTGGTCTCGGGGTCGAACTTGTAGTTCCACACCGCCTCGGCGATGCGGGAGCGGGAGACCGTGCGGCCCGCGTTCCGCATCAGGAACTCGAGCAGGGCGAACTCCCGCGGGCTCAGGTCCACGACGCGGTCGTCCTGCGTGACGCGCCGCGCCAGCGGGTCGAGCGTCAGGGTCCCGACCTTGAGGGTCGCGTCCTGGTGACGCAGCTCGGCCCGGCGGATGAGCGCGTGCACGCGCGCGATCAGCTCGGAGAGGTCGAACGGCTTCGTGAGATAATCGTCCGCGCCGCCCTCGAGGCCGCGCACCCGCGACTCGAGCTCGTCCTTCGCGGTGAGCAGCAGCACGGGTGTGAACACGCCGCGCCGGCGCAGCTCCTCCACCACGCTGAAGCCGTCCCGGCCGGGCAGCATCACGTCGAGGATGATGCAGCTGTGGCCGCCGTCGAGGGCGCGGTCGAGGGCCTGGTCGCCGGAGTCCGCCTCGACGACGCCGTAGCCCTCCTCACGGAAGGCCTTGCTCAGAAAGCGCCGCAGATCGCGGTCGTCCTCCACCAGCAGCAGCTGCACGCCGCTAACCTAGCACGGGAGGCGATGAGAGGAAGATGACAATCCTCTAATGGCGACCGCCGGCACTTCCCCTCGAGGCTCGGCGCCGTCACATTGACCGCATGAACCTCCTTCTCATCGCCGCGCTGATGGTCACCGATACGGCGACGTTCGCCGGCGGCTGCTTCTGGTCCATGGAGCGCGCGTTCGACCAGCTCGACGGCGTCGTGTCCGTGACCGTGGGCTACGCGGGCGGGCGCGAACCGCAGCCGACGTACCAGCAGGTGTCCATGGGCGCGACGGGGCACCTCGAGTCCGTCCAGATCGTGTACGACCCCCGGAAGGTGAGTTACGAGCGGCTGCTCGACGCCTTCTGGCACAACATCGACCCGACGCAGGCGGACGGGCAGTTCTGCGACCACGGGCCGCAGTATCACACCGCCGTGTTCTACCGCGATTCGACGCAGCACCGCGCGGCGGACGCCTCGAAGCGCCGCCTCGAGGCGCGCTTCCAGCAGCCGATCGTCACGGCGATCACGCCCGCGGGCCGGTTCTACCCGGCGGAGGAGTATCACCAGCACTACTACCGCAAGAATCCGGTCAGCTACCAGGCCTACCGCTGGGGCTGCGGTCGCGACCGGCGGCTTAAGGAAGTCTGGGGCGCGGAGGCGCCGCACGCGGAGGCCGAACGATGACAAAGCTGCCGCGGCTGTTGGCGCTCGCCGTCGCGCTCGCCGCCATCGGTGGACCGGCGGCTGCACAGGATCACACGAAGGGATGGAATCCGATGCACTTCAAGAAACTGAGTGACGCCGAGCTGCGCAGCTCGCTCACGCCGTTACAGTACGAGGTGACACAGCACGAGGGAACAGAGCGGGCGTTCGCGAACGAGTACTGGGACAATCACCGGGCCGGCATCTATGTGGACGTCGTGTCCGGAGAGCCGCTGTTCAGCTCGGTCGACAAATTCGAGTCCGGCACCGGCTGGCCGAGCTTCACCAAGCCGCTCGAGGCCCAGAACGTCACGGAGAAGACGGACCGGTCGCTCTTCATGGTGCGCACTGAGGTCCGCTCGGCGCACGCGGATTCCCACCTGGGCCACCTGTTCGACGACGGCCCGGCGCCGACGGGCTTGCGCTACTGCATCAACTCCGCGGCGCTGCGCTTCATTCCGGTGGAGCGGCTGGCGGCGGAGGGGTACGGCCAGTACCTGCCGCTGTTCCCGGCCACCGCGGCTAAAGACTAGCCGTCCAGCACGTCGCGCACACGGCGCGCGAGCACTCCGGGCGTGAACGGCTTCTGCATGAACGCCGTGCCCGGGTCGAGCACGCCGTGCCGCGCGATGGCCTCGTCCGCGTACCCGGACATGTAGAGCACCCGTACGTCCGGCCGGCGCTCGATGAGCCGGCGCATCAGCTCCCGGCCGCTCATCTCGGGCATCACGACGTCGGTGAGCAGCAGATGGATCGGCCCGTCGTGGCGCTCGGCGAGCGCGAGCGCCTCCGCCCCCCCCGCCGCGACGAGCACCCGATACCCCGCCTGTGCGAGCACTTTGCGCGCCAGCACGCGGACCAGCTCCTCGTCCTCGGCGAGCAGCACGGTCTCGCTGCCCGCGGCGGGAGCCGTGACGGCAGCGGGAGCGCCGACCGCGTCGAGCGCGGCCGTGACGCAGGGCAGATAGATCCGGAACGTGGCACCCGCGCCGGGCGCGCTTTCGACCGTGACGTCGCCGCCGCTTTGGCGCACGATGCCGTGCACCGTGGCAAGGCCGAGCCCGCTCCCCTTGCCGCGCGGCTTGGTGGTGAAAAACGGGTCGAACACGCGCTGCTGCGTCTCGCGGTCCATCCCGACGCCCGTGTCGGTCACCTGGAGCAGCACGTAGCGCCCGGGCGGCACGGACACCGCCGGACTCCCGTCGGCGATGTCGACGTTCTGCGTCGTGATCGTGAGCTGCCCGCCTTGGGGCATCGCGTCCCGCGCGTTCAGGGCGAGATTGACGAGCGCTTGCTCGATCTGCCCCGGGTCGGCCCGCACGGCACCCAAATCCGGGGCGAGCGCCGTGACGAGCTTCACGTCCTCGCCGATCAGCCGGCGGAGCATCTTATTGACGTTCTTCACGAGGCGGTTCAGGTCCAGCACCACCGGGTTCAGCACCTGGCGGGCGCTGAAGGCGAGCAGCTGGCGAATCAGCTCCTGAGCGCGCACCCCCGCGTCCCGAATGATGTCGAGCTCCTCGCGGTCCGGGGCGCCCGGCGGGGTGTCGAGGAGGAGCAGCTCGGTCGAGCCGATGATCGCCGTCAGCACGTTGTTGAAGTCGTGCGCCACGCCGCCGGCCAGCCGCCCGACGGCCTCGAGCTTCTGCGACAACAGCAGCCGTTCCTCGAGCCGCCGGCGCTCGTGGCGTACCGCGGCGTCCTCCACGGCCCGGCCGACCGCCGGCGCCAGCCGCTGCAAGCGGTCCTTCATGAGGTAGTCGGTGGCGCCGGCCCTCATCACGGCGACGGCGGTATCCTCTCCGACGCTGCCGGACACCACGATGAACGGGACGTCCACCGCGTGCTCCTGCAGCAGCGCGAGGGCGGCGGGGGCGTCGAAGTGGGGCATCGAGTAATCGCTGAGCACCACGTCCCACGGCTGCCGTGCGAGCGCCTGCCGCATCGCCTCCGCGGTCTCGACACGCTCGTATAGCGGCGTGAAGCCCCCGGCGCGGAGCGACCGGAGTATCAGCTCCGTGTCCGCCGCCGAGTCCTCCACGATGAGCACGCGCAACATGCTCACGGCGTCAAACCCGGCCGATCGGCCGGATCACAGGCGGGCGAGGATGTCGCGCAGCTCGTCGAGACTAAAGGGTTTCTTGAGGACGGGCCGCTCCGAGACCTGGAGCAGGTCGCGGGTCTTGGGTGAGATCGAGTCGCCCGTGGTGAACACCAACCGTCGCTCTCGGCCCCGCCCCTCGAGCCGCAATGTCTCGAACACATCGAAGCCGCTGTGGGCCTCCTCCAGGTGGACGTCCACGATGAGCGCGTCGTAGCGCGCCGAGGCATCCTGCAATCGGGCCAGGGCCGCGGAGAAGGCTCCCACGGCCGTCACACGGTGCCCGAGGCGCTCGACCATGCGGGTGATGCCGCGCCGCACGCTGTCCTCGTCCTCGACGACCAGTACCGACAGCGGTCGCGTCGCCTGGGAGGGTGCGGCCGCGGCACGCGGCTCGGTCGGTGCCGTGTCCACGGGCAGCTCGATCGCCAGGCTCGCGCCGCCGCCCTCCACGTTGACAATGTACATCCGTCCCCCCATGCCCTTCACCAGCCCGTAGCTGATGGCGAGGCCCAGCCCCGTGCCCTGGTCCCCCTTCGTCGTGAAGAAGGGCTCGAACACGCGGTCCAGGATCTCGGGAGCCACGCCGGGGCCAGTGTCCTCGACCAGGATGACGAGGCGGTCGTCCGTCCGCCGCGACGAGAACACGACCTTGCCCGGCCGGCCCGTGGCCGCGATCGCCTGCTCCGCGTTCACCAAGGCGTTCAGCAGCACCTGCTGCAGCTCCTGGGGGTCCCCCGTCACGGCCGGCACGTCGCTCGGGATGAGATCGATCGCCTGCACGCGCGCCTTCTTGAGCGCGCTGCGGTGCAGCGCCACGACCCGGGCGACGACGTCCTTGACGTCCACCGGCTGGCGCACGTGGGGCCGCTGGCGCGCGAAATCGAGCAGCGTCTGGACCACCCGCCCGGCCCGCAGCGCCTCGGTCTGAATCACTTCCGCGGCCTCGCTCAGCTGCGCCTTCGCCGTGTCGGCCCGCAGGACCTCCGCGAACGCCGCAATGGCCGCGAGCGGATTGTTCAGCTCGTGGGCCACGCCGGATACGAGGCTGCCGAGCTGCGACAGCCGGTCGGCTTCCAGCAGCTTGCGCTGCAGCAGCACCTCACGCGATGAGTCGACCGCGAGAAACAGCAGCTTGGGCGCTGGGCGCCGCGGATCGAGGTTCTCGATCACCGCGTCCACGTCGCGCACGGACTCGCCGGCGAAGTCCAGCGCCATCCGGAACCGCTGCCGCGTGGTGACGGCGTCACGCAGCGCCGCGGCCAGCGCCGGGCGCTGCGCCGCCGGCGCCCAGTCGCCGAGCCGTCGCCCCCGCAGCGCGTGGATATCCGTGGCGCCGAGCAGCGCGCCCGCCTCGGGGTTGGCGTCGAGGATCTGGCCGTCCACGCTGAGCACCAGGCCGGGGATCGGGAGCAGGCTGAACAACTGTGCATACAGCCGCCGCTCCTCCTCGAACGCCGTGAGGATCTGGGCGGCGCGCGACTCGGACGGCAGCTCGGCGCGCACGTCGCGCAGCAGCAGGATCAGCTGGTTCTGGGGACCCAGGGTCACCCGGGTCTCGAAGAACGTCCCGGTAGAGCCGAGGGCCTGCGCGGGCGCGAGATAGGTGCGCGGCTCACCGTCGTGCAGCACGTCCTGGAGCACCCGCTCGACGTGGGTCGCCTTCGCCGTCGGGAAGGCGGTCCAAAAGGTCTGCCCCAACACCCGATCGGCGGGGCGTCCTGTGAGGCGGGCCGCCGCCGGACTCCAATACCCGATCGTCCAGTCCGGGGCGATGACGGCTACACCGACGTCCAGGTTATCCAGCAAGGCTTTGGAGTCCATACGGCCCTCCTGCGCCACGAAGAAATCAAAAGACCCCGTCGGCCGATCGCGGGCGCAACGGGGCCTTTACTGACCAAGAGACTAGAGCTTAGCCGTCAGTAACACTCTAGCGGCAAGCAGGTTCCTGCTGGGTGATCGTCGTCACACGCTACGAGGTCGGGCGTTGCGTCGCCGCAACACCGCTGAGCCAAACGATTAGCGCACACCGACCTCGTCCACGTGCCGGAGCAGGTCCGCAGGGTCCTGATACACCCGGTACGCCCCCGCGCGCTCCAGCTCTTCTTCACCGTAGCCGCCGGAGAGGAGGCCCACGGCCAGCGCGCGGGCGCGGCGCGCGGCCAGGAGGTCCCACACGCTGTCCCCCACGACGACGGAGTCGCCGATCTGGACGCCCAGCCGCTCGGCGGCGGCGAGGAACAGGTCGGGATCGGGCTTGGCGTGCTCCACCTGATCGCGCGTGACCACCGGCACGCCGGCCGGGACGTCGAGCATCGCGATGTTGGGACGGGCGCTCTCGAGCCGGCCGCTCGTGGCGATCGCCCACGGCACACCGACTTTCGTCAGGTGCGTGAGCAGCTCGCGCGCGCCGGGGAGCGGGCGCACCTGCGACACCAGACGCGCGTACGCCTCCGCGTGGACGCGCTGGATCCGGTTCACCTGCTCGGGTGACACCTCGCCGCCCGTCTCCCGCAGCAGCGCGTTGATGAACAACCCGCCGCTCATCCCGATGCGCCGATGGATGCGCCACACCGACAGCTTGATGCCGCCGCTCTCGAGCGCCTCGCGCCAGGCGAGCACGTGCTGGTACACGCTGTCCACCAGCGTGCCGTCGAGATCGAACAGGAAGGCGGGGCCGCTTGCCATCGGTGCCACCATCTTCGCGGACGAGTTCGGGTGGGAACCCGGGCTGAGAGCCCGGGCTCGGCCCGGGGGCGTCCTTAAGGACGCACACCGAGCCGAGCGCGCCCTCTCAGGGCGCGAACATCGGGGCCCCGCAAGCTAGCGCGTCATTTCAACAGCATGTCGTGCGGCCTGGCCTGTCCCGTCGCGAGGTGCTCGAAGTCCACGTCGAACTTGGAATCGAGCGCCAGGCCCTTCGGGGTCACGTTCACCAGCTGCACCCGGTATGGGACTTTGCCGTCCAGGTTCGAGAGCAGCGAGTTGCTCACGTACAGCCGCTTGTTGTCGGGCGTGAGCTTCAGCATCTGCGCCTGGGGGATGGCCACGCTGCTCACCAGTTTGGGATTCGCCGGATCGGCAATGTCGTACTGCTGCAGCGCGCCCCCGCCGAACAGCGACACGTAGAGGAAGCGGTTGTCGTAAGAGATCCGCATGTCGGCCGGGATCGACCCGTCGGCCAGCTTGATCACGCGCGTGAAGGCGAGCTTGCCGTCCTTCCCCACCTCCCAGTGCCACACGCTGTTCCCGAACGCGCAGTTGACGAATCCCCCGCGCGCGCCGGCCCCGTGCAGCCAGCGCACCTCGAGCGGCGCCTTGTCCAGGTGCTCGACCTGGAGCACCTTGCCCGTCTTGTAGTCCCACGCGACCACCACGTCGCCCACCTGCTCCATCGGCGTGTTGCCTGCCATGACCGCATGGGGATGCGCCCAGCTCGAGGTGACGATCAGGTTCAGCTCGGGCTTCACCCCGACGTCGTACATGTAGTCCGGTGCGGGCCGCGCCTCGAGGAACTTGCCGTCGTTGTCGAGCGTCACGAGCCCGCCCGGCGCGCCGCCGCCCTTCGCGCCCAGCATCGCGATCATGACGCCGCCGGGCACCGCGTAGAACGTGTGCGGTCCCGAGTAGCCGGTGCTCGCCGCCAGGTCGGGGACGGTCTTGATGAGCTTGGGGTGCTTCGGGTCGGCCGCGACGTCGTAGATGAACAGCCGGTTCGAGAACAGCCCGCCGGCGAAGATGCGGTCGGCGTTCACGGTGTAGCCGAAGTGGTGGGCTTCGTTGGCCGTGGACCCGGTCGGGGCGGTCGCGATGACCTTGCCGTAGCCCGATGACTTCGGGTCGACGTCGATCACCGTGAGGAAGTCGGGATCCTTCTGGTCGGCGTCGCTGGTCCACACGTACAGCAGCGACTCGTGCTGGTCGGCCTTGAGGCCGTGCACGAAGACGGACTCGTCCTCGGGGCCGCGGCGGGTCGTCACCAGGGCCGCCGGCAGCGCCGCGAAGATCAGCAACCATGCGAGGTGTTTCACGCGATGCCTCCTCTCTTCTTTGGTCCGAGACAAGAGGGGAGAAGGTACCCCGGGTCCCACCGCAAGCAAGGCCGGGGTGTGTCGAGGTAGATTGCAGGCGAGCTCATGAAGCACTGGCACGAGACCCGAGAAGTGCTGGACTTCCTCGCCCTCGTCCTGGGTGAGGGGCAGCGCGCCGCGCTCGCCACCGTAGTGCGGGTGCGGGGCTCGGCGTACCGTCACGAAGGCGCCAAGCTGGCCGTGGCCGAGGACGGGACGACGGCCGGCAATGTGAGCGGCGGCTGCCTCGAGCAGGACGTGCGCGAGGTCGCGCTCCAGGTCATCCGCACCGGCCGGGCCGAGCTCCGTAGCTACTGCTCGAGCGCCGACGAGATCGAGGCGTGGGACCTGGGGGTGGGATGTGAGGGGCAGGTGGACGTGCTGTTCGAGCCGGTGGGGGAGACGTGGCCGCGGGAGCGGGCG
>QHTX01000093.1:12557-13757 GCA_003220975.1 Gemmatimonadota bacterium
CAGCGACGACTCCGGGATCCACGAGCTCGCCGGTCGCATGGTGTTCATCGACGTGTTCGAGCCGCCGCCCCAGCTCGTGATCCTCGGCGCGGGAGACGACGCGCGGCCGCTCGCTCGGTTCGCGGCTGATGTGGGGTTCCGGGTCGTGATGGTGGACCGGCGACCGGGCTATCTCACCCGTGAGCGCTTCCCCGCCGCCGCGAGGCTGCTCGAGAGTCGCGGCGACGGGCTCGCCGCTGTGCTGCCGCTCGACCCCGCGTGCTACGCCGTCGTCATGACCCACAACTTCGCGGACGATCTGGCGTACGTACGGGCGCTCCTCAAGACGCCGGCGGCGTACATCGGGATGCTCGGGCCGCGCCAGCGCACTGAGCGCATCCTCCGCACCCTCGCCGCCGAGACGCAGATAGAGGAAGGGCGGGTGTATGGGCCCGTCGGGCTCGACATCGGCACCGACGGGGCGGAGCAGGTGGCGCTGTCCGTGATCGCCGAGATCCTCGCCGTTCGGTCGGGCCGCCGCGCCCGGTCGTTGCGCGAGCGCGCCGCGCCGATCCATGCCGCAGCCGACTGAGGGGGAGGGGGTGGGGGGGGGCTGGCGCGTCGCCGGCGTGATTCTCGCCGCCGGCGCGTCTCGTCGGATGGGACGGAACAAGATGCTGCTGGAGCTCGAGGGCGAATCGCTGGTCCGCCGGGCGGCCCGGCGCGCCATCGCCGCTGGGCTCGCGCCCGTCGTGGTGGTGATCGGGCACGAAGCCGACCGGGTGCGAACCGAGCTGAAGGACCTCCCGCTCGAGTTCGCCGTGAATCCCGATTTCACCGGCCCCACGAGCGGCTCACTGCATCAAGGCTTGAACAGACTCGGGCCGGACGTCGACGCCGTCGTCGTGATGTTGGGCGACATGGTGCGCGTGAGCGCGGAGACGCTCGGGATGCTGGTCGCGGCGGCGCGCGGGACGGAGGCGCCGCTCGTCGTCTCGCGCTACGGCGACGTGACCGCGCCGCCGCTCTTGTTCCGGCGGCCGCTCTTCCCCGAGCTGCTCGCCTGGACGGGGGAGGGCTGTGGCAAGGCCGTGGTGCAGGCGCACAGGCACGAAGCGATGTACGTGGACCGCCCGGTCGCCTTGCTCGCGGACGTAGACACGCCGGAGGATTTCGCGGCCGCAACGGCCCATCTCAAAGGGTAGCGTCATGCGACAGCTC
>QHTX01000094.1 GCA_003220975.1 Gemmatimonadota bacterium
TGGTCATCCGGCTCGTGCGGTGGGTGCCGGTCTCGTGGTGGTTCATCGTCGCATTCGCGGCAGGCTTCGTCGCGGCCAACTATGCGATGTTCCGCCTGGCCCGCGACGCCGCGTTCCGTCCCTGGTACGCGCACCTCAACATCGCCGTCGGGGCGGCGCTGATCTCGGTGGTCCTCGCCGCGCTCGGGCCCACCGGGCACGCGCTCTACGTGGCGTACATGATCGCTCCGCTCCAGGCCGCGCTGTACCTCGGTCGCACCGAGGCCTGGCAGGCGCTGATTCTCAACCTCACCGGGTTCGCCCTGGTCACGGCGATACGCGCCGGGCCGGGCACCGGCGGGTGGAGCTGGCGGCTGTTCGCGCAGGAATCCCTCGTGCTCGCCTTCGCCTGCGTCGCGTTGATTCCCATGCTGACGCGGATCGTGGCCCGGCTGCGCGCGGCGCGCGAGACCCTGGCCCAGGTGGAGCGCGGCGACCTCACGGTCCGGGTCGACGACGCCGAGCTCGACGAGCTGGGCTACCTCGGGGTCAGCGTGAACCGCAGCACCGTCGCGATCGCGGGCACCGTGCGCCAGGTGCAGCATCAGTCCCAGGAGCTGGCGGCGATGGCTCAGCAGCTCGCGGCGTCGGCGCAGCAGCTCCAGGCGGCGTCGCAGCAGATCTCCACGACCGCCCAGCAGCTGACGTCGGGCACGGAGCGACAGCGCCAGCTCATCGGCCGCGGGCGCGAGGATTCCGAAGCGGCCGCGACGGTCGCCTCGCAGCTCCACGTCCGTGCCCAGGAGGCCGAGCGCCAGATCGCGGGAGTGGCGCAGCAGGCGCTCCGCCACGGCGCGGAGATCGCGCGGGCGAGCGAGCTGCTCGGCTCCCTCGTCGGCCACCTGGACCAGGTCTCCAAGGCGACGGGGACGCTCGAGCAGAGCTCGCGCGAGATCGGCAAGCTCGTGGATGCGATCACCCGCATTGCGAGCCAGACCGACCTGCTCGCGCTCAACGCCGCCATCGAGGCGGCCCGAGCCGGGCAGCATGGGCTGGGCTTCCGCGTCGTGGCCGACGAGGTGCGCAAGCTCGCCGAGCAGAGCGCGCGCTCGGCCGAGGAGGTGCGGGGGCGGGTTCGCCAGACGCAGGACCAGGTCGCCGAGCTGCTCGCGGCCATGGCCGAGGGCCGGCGCGCCGCGGAGGGCGTCGGCGCCGTCTCGGCCGCGGTGCGTCAGGCGCTCGACGCGATCTTCGCCGACCTGAACGCCACCGTGCAGTTCGCGACCGCGTTCGCGGGCGAGACGGAAGGGCAGACGCGCCGCATTCGCGAGGTCGTGCGGCGCATGGAGGAGGTCGCGGGGATCGCCGAGACCGCGGCGCACGGCGCCGAGCAGACGTCGGCGGCCACGGAGCAGCAGATTGCGTCGCTCAGCGAGCTCACGACGACCACGCAACACCTCTCCGTCGCCGCGGCGAAGCTGACGGAGACGATCGAGCGGTTCAATGTCAACGGGAAGGCGTGAAAAAACCGGAGCCTCGTTCACGGAGTCCGCTGGATATCGAGATCTTGAAATCATTCTTCATTCCGCTGGTTTGCCTGGGCATGCTGCTCTCCGGGCTGGGGCATCTCTTTTTTCCGGACGAAACTGAGAAGCGCATGAGCCGTTCCAGGAATGTGCGCATTGCCGGAGCGATACTACTGGCACTGATCCTGCCTGCCATTGTTTGGGGCTTTTATGTCGTTGCGGTCCTGCTCGCTATCTTCGGTCTCCCCCGGCTCTTCGCGCCAGACCGATCCATTCGTCTACAACAGCGCCTGTATCCTCGCCGAGTGCATGGAGTGCTGTTGATGACGGGCGCAGCTGGCCTGTGGATTGCCTCCAGGTTGGTGCACAGATAGTCCCCACCTTTCTGTTACCACCCCCGCAACAACGGCGCGTCCCCGTAATCCCACAGCACGAACGCGATGAGCTTCGGATGGCGCGGCTCGGGGCCCACGGCCGGCAGCTCCGCGCCGAACGACGCCGCCACGTGACCGAGCCGGGACAGCCGAACCCACATCTGCGGGTAGAACGACAACGTGCGCTCGCCTGCTCCCGGGACCACCCACTCGGCCTCCACCATCGGCACCACCCGGCCGATCTCGCGCCCCCCCCCCACGCCGAGCCGGTACGACCAGGCCGTGACGCCCCCGGCCTCTTCCCAGGTCGTCACGACCTGACCCTGCACCATGAGCGCCGACGCGAGCGACGCCCCGAAGGCGAAGAAGGGTTCCACCTCCCACAGCGTTTGCCGGCCGAGCGGTGGCGTCACCTCGACTCCGAAGCTCGCCAGCGCGCGGCGCTCGAGGCTGTGCCACGCGTTGAACTTGAGGGCTGCCGTCGCGCCATCGAAGGAGTTGGGTAGCCCGTCGAACGCCGTGCGGGCGCTCGCCTCCATCTGGAACCGTTTGCCCAGGCGGTGCTCGTAGATGAACTCCTGGCCCCGGGCTTCGTCGGTGATGACCACCTCGTCCTCCGGATAGGCCTTCTCCACGACGAAGGCCCGGGGGAAATTGAGCTCCCCCGGCGGCCAGCCCGGCTCGCCGCACAGCGAGCGCGCGTACCGCACCACGGCGCGGATCTGCTCGGGCGTCGCCGCGTCGCCGAACGCCGGCATGTCGAGGGAGAGGCCGAACGCCGCACCGCCCTGCGCCACGATGCCGACCCAACGGTCCTCGGTCTCCGCGGTGCTCGCCTTGCAGTCCTTCAGATCGGCCGGCGGGACCTCGAGCCGGGTCGTCGCCGCGGGCGTGCCCCGCCCGTCGGCGCCGTGGCACGACTTGCACCACGCCTGGAACAGCGCTCCTCCGCTGTCGGGGGGGCCTTGGGTGGCGAGCAACAGCGCGACCACGGGAGCAAGCGTCACGGAAGGTGAACGCTACGCATGGCGACCATCCGAGTTTGGGAAAGGTGGCGACTGGATTCTGGTGCACAACACGCGATACTGTCGAGACGTTCCACGGCGCTGCATATTCCACGCGACGATCGCTACCTACCCCACACTCCCGCAGCGGGGATCGCCATGCGCCCGCCACCTTGCACGTTCGTCGCAGCGCTCTGCATCCCGCCCCTGATCAGCCTCGTCGCCCAACAACCTCGCGGTGTGCTCGTGCCCGTGGGGGCGCTGGTGAAAGCAGAGTCGGCGCAGTCCGGGAAGACCACCGAAGGAACCGTGCTGGCGTGGCGCGGCGATACCCTGGTCATGCGCGCCGCTGAGGGCGGCGACACGGTCCGCATCGCCGCCGCGGCGCTCAAGAAGCTCCGCATTGCGGAGAGCCCGACGGTGTGGCGTCACACCAGTCCGAGCGACATCAACTTCTTCGCCTCGGTCGCGGTTCCGCGACCGGGCGACGCCGATCGCAGCAGCGGCGACGCCTTCCGGGACGCGCTGCTGATCGCGAACCAGACGGAGCTCGCGGCCATCGACCCCGCCACCGGCGACGCGATCTGGACGCGTAAGGACCTCACGGACCTGCACGGCGTGGCGCTCGACTTCGTGGGGGCCACCGGGTACGGCGTGGTCACGCGCGGCGAAAAGATGGAGATCATCGATTTCCGGACCGGCGAGCGGCGGTGGGATACGGGCACCCTGTCGCTCCTCTCGGCCCGGGGATGGCTCTCTTTGCCCGGCGAGGACACGCTGCTCCTGATGTACGGCCGCACCGCGGAGAGCGCGACGACGCTGATGACCGTGGAGCTCGCCACGGGGAAAGTGCGCTGGCGCCAGGACCACCTCTTCGGCCTCGAGCCCAAGGTTTTCGGGACGGGGGGCGTGTCCTACCTCTTCGGGCACCAGCCGCCGTCGGCCGACACTGATACCACGTTCGTGCTGTACCTGAGCGCCGACGGGCCGATCCGCGTGCACGCCCGCACCGGCGCGCTCGTGTGGCGGACGGATGCGTTCCGCGAGGCGAAGGTCCCGACCCTGCGCGACGGGTACGCCCGCATCGCCCGGCGCCAGGGCGTCCTGTTCGTGCCTTCCGAGAAGCGCCTCCTGGCGCTCAACGTCACCGATGGACACGCGGCGTGGCCCGCGCCGCACACGTTCAAGAGCCAAGTCATCCGGATGGACGTGACGCGCCACGGTCTCCTGGCGCGCGGCGACGACTGGCTCGACCTGCTCGACCCCGCGACGGGGCAGTCGGTCTGGCGCGCCCCCGTGACGCTCAAGAACTCGACCCGCATCGTGCTGCGCGGCGACACGGTGTACGTGGCGGCGGACAACAAAGTCCTCGCGATCCAGATGACCGACGGGTCGGTGCGGACGGTCGCGACGGTGAGCTTCAAGGAAGGGGAGGCGCCGGGCGGCTTCGGCGTCTGGAGGGAAGGGATCGTGCTCAATTCCTGGCACAATGTCATGCTGGTGGATCGGCAGGGCGCCGTGCGCTACCACCACGTGTATCCGTCCCCCAAGCAGAGCTTCGGCGAAGCGTTGCGGAGCGGCACGGGCTCGGACATCATGCGGCCCACCACGCGCTGGCTGGGCGACTACCTGTTCTTTTTCACCGGCGCGCCGGATGATGGGGGCCGCGAGGGGTTCAGCGTCGTCAAGGTCGACCCGGCGACCGGGCACGAGGAGGGCCGGCTCTGGTTCGACCAGCGCGTCCCCGCGTACACGCTCGAGACAGGATCGACGGTGTTCTATCGGCGCAACGACCGGGAGATCGACGCGCTCAAGTTCGCCGATTGGACCGCGCTCGCGCACGCGGCCCGGAACGGCCACGGTGCCGTCGTCGAGCGGCTGCTGGGCATGGGCGTGGACGCCAATGCGACGTCGGACGATAAGTGGACCGCCTTGCACGTCGCCGCCCGCGCCGGCCACCGCGAGGTGGTGCGGCTGCTCCTGGGCCACGGCGCGCGGGTGGATGCCAAGACGGAGAGCGGGTGGACGCCGTGGATGCTGGCGGCGCGCGAAGGTCACGATGACGTCGCCCAGAGTCTGCGGGAGGCGGGCGCCGCAGCCGGCGGAGCGGTCGCCGGCCTCGTCAGCGGCTGGCACCTCGCCGTGCAGGGGCGCATCACGGAGGCGCTCACCGCATACGCGGCCGCGCAGGCCATCGACTCGACGCTGGCGCTGTGGCCGGCGGCGTGGCAGACGGCGTGCTGGCACGGCGGTCTAACCGGACAGGCGGCCGTGGTGATCGCCATGTGCGACAAGGCCGTCGAGCGCACGCCGGCGGATGATGAGCGCTACGCCTCCGCCCACTTCGCCCGCGGGCTGGCTCGCGCGCTCACCGGCAACCTCGAGGGCGCGGCGGCCGATCTCGAGCCGAGCCTCGACCCCGAGGAGGACGAGGGGGAGCTGGCGACCTGGATCGACGCCTTGCGGAGCGGGCGGAATCCGTTCACGCCGGCGGCGATCGCGATGCTGCAGCGGCGCTAGCCGCTCTAGGTCCCGAAAGCAGCACGGTGAGGACTCACACGAGCCGCGCCGCGCGCCGTAGCTCGGCCGCGGCGCGGTCCGCCTCGCGCGTGATCTCGTCCACCGGCGCCGTGACGAGCTCGTGCCCCAGCACGACCGGCCGGCCGTCCACGAACACATCGCGCACGTCGCTCGCGCGGGCCGAGTAGACGATCGCGGACACCGGGTCCCCCGTACTGGGGCGGAGATGCGGTTCGCCCAGATCGAGCACCACGAGATCGGCGCGCTTGCCGGCGGTGATCGAGCCGATCTCGCTTTCGAGCCCCAGGGCACGCGCGCCGCCGATCGTGGCGAGCTCGAGCACCCGGCCCGCCGGCAGCACCTCGGCGCCCAGCCGTGGCTTCTGGATGAGCGCGGCGAGGCGCATCTCGGCGAACACGTCCAAGCGGTTGTTGCAGGGAGCCCCGTCCGCGCCGATCGCCACGTGGCAGCCGGCGGCGAGCATCTCGGGGACCTTCGCCACGCCGCTCGCGAGCTTGAGATTGGACGACGGGCAGTGCACCACGTTGGTCCCCTGGCGCGCCAGGCGGGCGATCTCGTGCGCGTCGACCCACACGCAGTGGGCCAGGGCCGCCCGAGGCCCCGCGATCCCGACCGAGTCGAGGTAGGCGATCTCCTCGAGGCCCGTGGTGCGCAGCACCGTCTCGCGCTCGACGATCGTCTCGGCGGCGTGGGTGTGCAGCTGGGCCCCGAACCGCTCCGCCAGGTCGCTCGCCGCCCGCAACAGCGGCCCGGAGCAGGTCGGCACGAAGCGGGGGGCGAAGCACACCCGCAAGCGGCCCTCCGCTGCGCCGTGCCAGCGGCGCGCCAGCGTCTCGGCGTCAGTGAGCGCGGCGTCGGTGGACTCCGCGAGGTCGAGCGGCGCCCCTTCGGGATGCGCGTCCATGAGGCACTTCCCCGCGGTCGCGCGGATTCCCACCCGCTCCAGCGCCGCGAAGGCCGCGCCGGTGTGGCGCACCGTCTCCATATCGAGGATCGCCGTCGTACCGCCCAGCAGTAGCTCCGCGGCGCCGAGCAGGGCGGACCAGTAGACCGTTTCTTCCGTGTGCGCGCTCTCAAGCGGCCAGATGCGGCGCGCCAGCCAGTCTTCCAGCCGCAGGTCGTCGGCGAGGCCGCGGAACAGCGTCTGGCACAAGTGGACGTGGGCCTGGATCAGGCCGGGCAGGACGAGGCAGCCGGTGCAGTCGCGCACCTGCGACGTGCGCTGCGTCCCCGTTCCGTCCTTCCGTCCTTCCGTCGCCTTACCAACCGCCGCAATTCTTCCCTCGCGCACGACGACATCCGCCCGCTCCACCCGCCAGGCCCCCCCTCCGTCGTGCAGCAGCACGTCGCCGCCGGCAAGGACGAGGTCGGGCGCGCGGCGCGGCACGGGACTCAGGTCGTGATCCGCGGCTGGGCGGCGGTGGAGTCCTCGGGCAGGTCGAAGTAGGCGCGCAGCTCGTCCATCAGCTCGTCGTCGGCGTACACGCCTGTGAGGATGCGCTCGGGGCCGCCCGGGTCGATGAGGAGGTAGCCGTACGGATAATCCAGGCCCGACAGCACGATCATTCGACGCCCGTGCTTGGGGAGCGCGACGTACACCGTGTCGGCGTTGGTCGCGAGCAGCTTGATCCCGTTCGCCTCGAGCGCAGGGGCCACCTGCTCGGTGTAATACTTCAGGTCGTCGAAGGCATCGGACTGGTCGCCCGCGTTCAGCGTGTCCGCCGCGCGCAGCCAGAACAGCACGACGCTCGGCTCGCCGACGACGCGCGGCCGCGCGAGCGCGCTGTCCGCCGCACCGCGCGGCACGAGCGCCGGGAAATCCAGCGAGTCCGCTCGGCGCGTCTCCCTGGTCTCGGTGCGCGCCTGGCACGCGGCGACGCACGCGAGCGCCGCCATCATGGCGTACCTCATGACCGGAAATATATTCGCCCTATGACCGAGAGCCCCGTCCGGCGGCATCACTGGATCGTCCGCCTCACCCATTGGGTGACCGTCGTCACGCTCGCGGGGCTGATCACGAGCGGCCTCCAGATCTACGAGGCGTACGCCCGCTTCGGAGGCCGCGGCGGGCCGTTCCTTCCGAGTCCGTTCAACGACACGCGCTTCCCCGCGTGGTCGCGGCTGGGCGGCTGGCTCGCGGGCGCCCTGAACTGGCACTTCGCGCTCATGTGGCCCCTCGTCACCGTGGGGCTCGTGTATCTCGGCTACCTCGTGAAGAGCGGTGAGTGGCGGGCGTTGCTGTTCCGGCCGCGCGACGTGCCGGGCGCCGTCCAGATGGCAGGCTACTATCTCGGGCTGCGCAAGCAGCACCCGCCGCAGGGGAAGCACAATCCGCTGCAGAAACTCGCCTACACGAGCATCTACCTGTTCGGCGCGCTGGCCGTGCTCACCGGCCTCTCCATCTACAAACCGGTGCAGTTCGGCTGGCTGACGGCGTTGTTCGGCGGCTTTCAGGCGGCGCGCTACTGGCACTTCTGGACCGTGTGGATCTTCGTCGCGTTCACCCTCACACACGTGATCCTGGTCTTCACCGTGGACCCGGCCTCGTTCCGGGCGATCATCACCGGCTGGTACCGCGGGAGATTCCCGAGCCATGACTAAGGCGACCGACCGCCGCGGGTTTCTGAAGCTCGCCGTCGGTGCGGCGACGGCCCCCCTCGTCGCCGCGTGCGGGTGGGACGGTGGCAACGCCCTGCGGCCTGCGCTGCTCGACGTCAGCCGGGTGAACGACTGGGTCGGCGAGAAGATATTGTTTTCGTCCGCCCGTCTCGCACGCACGTACAGCCCCGCTGAGCGGAGCGCGATGCTGCCCAGCTACTTCATCTCCGCGATGGTGCCGATGCTCCGGAATCCGGACGCTTGGCGGCTCCGGGTGGACGGGCTCGTGGCGGCGCCGCTCGTGCTGTCGCTCGACGAGCTGCAGCGCATGCCGCGGGTCTCGTACACGGTGAAGCACCACTGCGTCGAGGGGTGGTCCGCGATCGCCAGCTGGCACGGGGTGCCGCTCTCGGCCGTCGTCGAGCGGTGTCGACCGCTCGCGGCGGCGCGCTACATCAACTTCGTGTCGTTCGACGCCGATTATTCGAACGGCTGGGATCTAACGAGCGCGATGCACCCGCAGACCATGCTCGCCTACGGGATGAACGACAATCCGCTGCCGCCGGCGCACGGCGCGCCGCTCCGGTTGTACTCGCCGGTGAAGCTGGGATACAAGCTCACGAAGTATCTGGTGTCGATGACGTTCACGGATCGAAGACCGGGGGGTTATTGGGAGGACCAAGGATACCCCTGGTTTGGCGGGATTTAGACGTCGAGTCTCTCACCCCATCGCAGCTAGGGCATCGTGCATCTGAGCCGCACTCTGATACCGGTCGGCGGGCTCTTTCGCCATGGCTTTCATGATCACGTTGGCAAGCGCCTCTGATATCTCCGCATTGAGCGTCCGCGGGTCCGGCGGGCTCTGTTCGAGGTGCTTCGCGATCAAGGCGTACACCGATGCGGCCTCGAACGGGACCCGCGCGGTGAGGCATTCGAACAGGACGACGCCGGCCGAATAGAGATCGCTGCGCGCGTCGAGCTCCAACCCCGACAGCTGCTCCGGCGACATGTAATCCGGCGTGCCGATCGACATCCCTTCCTGCGTCAGGCCCTTGCCGGTCGCCGGGGTCGCGAGCCGCGCAATGCCGAAGTCCATCACCTTGAGAAAGCCCGTCGGGTCCACCACGATGTTCTGCGGCTTGATGTCGCGGTGGATCACGCCCTGTTCGTGCGCCACCTCGAGCGCCCGGCACAGCTGCTTGCCGATCGTCAGGACCACAGGCACGGGGAGCCGGCCGCGCGTGCCGATCAGCTGCTTGAGCGACGTGCCCTCCACGTACTCCATCGTGAGATAGTACAGCCCGTTCACTTCGCCCAGGTCGTACGTCCGCACCACGTTGCGGTGGGCGATCCTGCGCGCCAGGCGGATCTCCTGCTTGAAGCGCTCGAGCGCCACGCCATCGCCGGCGAGCGCCTCGGGCCGGAGCGTCTTGATCGCCACGGGCTCCTGTAACTCGCGGTCGAACGCGCGGTACACCACGCCCATGCCGCCCGTGCCGAGCAGCTCCTTCACCTCGTAACGGCTGGCGAACAGGGTGCCGGGCCGGAGGACGTCGCCCCGCGAGGCGACGGACGGGCGGGGGGAGGGCGTCGCGAGCTGCGCGGTGGGCGCGGCGCGCGAGACCGACGTCATGTACTCCACCAGATCCGCCTTCTCCTTCAGGTCCGCGACCAGCTGCTGGAACGCCTGGGACAGCATGCCGATCTCGTCGCCCGAGCGCGCTTCGATGGCGATGCTGTAATCGCCGTCCTGCACCTGGCGCGTGGCGAGCGCGAGCCGCCGGATGGGACCCGCGATTTGGCGCGCGAGGACGTACGCCGACGCGAGCGCCAGTAGCAGGCCGAGCACGACCGCGAACCCGATGGTGCGCTGCAGCGTTCGGAACGCCGCGAGCTCCCTGTCGTGCGAGCGGAACGTGATGAACCCGCCGAACACGTCGCCCCCTGCCGAGCGCAGCGGGCTCGCGAGACCGATCAGACGCTCGCCGCCCACGTCGGCGGTGAACTCGGTCCCCGTGGAGTCGCGCCCGCCCCCGCCCCCGCCCCCGCCCCCCAGCGCCCCGATCGCGGCGGTGTCGGCCACGAGGGCCGGCTCGACCTCCTCGC
>QHTX01000095.1:0-4798 GCA_003220975.1 Gemmatimonadota bacterium
GCGCGCCGGCTGCTCGGCGCGAACGGCATCCTGGCGGAGTATCAGGCGATGCGCCACCTGGCAAATCTCGAATCGGTGTACACCTACGAGGGGACGCATGACGTGCATACGCTGATTCTGGGGCAGGAGATCACGGGGTTGAATGCGTTCAACTAAGAAGGCGGAACGCGGAACGCGAAACTCGGAACAGTAGGACGAGGCATCATGCGCCTGTCTTCTGTTCCGCGTTCCGCGTTCCGACTTCCGCGTTTGCTGAAGGGTGCGCTGCCGCTCCTCTTGGTCCCCCTGCCCGCACGTGCGCAGCAATCCGACTCCACTCCCAAAGACACCACCCTCCTCGCTCCCGTCGTCGTGACGGGCGTGCGCCTCCCCACCGTGCGCGAGCTGGCGCGCGGGCTCGCCGGGCGCACTGCCACGCTCAGCGCCCTGGATCTGGACGCGCGCGGCGTGCGCTCGCTCGCGGATGCCCTGGAGCAGCTGCCGGGCGTCACGACGTCGGACGAGCTGGGCGCGACGGGTCAGCTCGACGTCTCGCTCCGTGGCTTTCAGGTGTCGCCGGTGATCGGGCTGCCGCAAGGGGTCACGGTGTACGTGGACGGCGTGCGCGCCAACGAGCCGGACGCGCACGAGGTCAATTTCGACCTGCTGCCGCTCGAGGACGTGGAGCGCGTCGAGGTGGTGTACGGGCCTTCGGTGTTGCTGGGCAGAAACGCGCTCGGCGCAGCCGTGAACCTGGTGACGCGGCGGGGCACGAGCCCGGCGTCGCGCGAGCTCGAGGCGTCGGCCGGGAGCTACGGCCGCTACGAGCTCAAGACGCACGTGGGGGCGCGACACGGCGTGTGGGACTACTACCTGGGAGCGCGCTACGAGCGCGAGGCGGGCTGGCGCCAGGACACCCAGAGCCGGATCGCGACGCTCTTCGGCAAGATCGGCCTCCTGAACGGCACGTGGGACGCGACCCTGAGTTACTCCGGCGCCGACAACCGGATCTTCCAGGCCGGGAGCCTCCCCGAGAGCCTCGCGGCCGCACGCCCCGACTCGAACTTCACGCGGGGCGACTATTTCGCGCCGCATGCGCACCTCGTGATCCTCAACGCCCAGCGGCTGCTCGGGCGAACCCAGCTCGCGATCAACGCGTTCGGTCGCTCCCTGAACAGTGAGCAGTTCAATGTGAACTTCGTGGGAGACAACTCGCGCCAGCTGAACCGTACGCGTATCGGCGGCGGCGCGGTGCAGCTGTCCGGGCGCGTTCACCTGGGTGGGCGCGAGTTGCGCTGGCTCGCGGGCGCGGACGCGGACTACCAGCACACGGCGGTGCGCATCCTCGCGATTCCCGGCGGCGGTCCCGACTCGCTCACCGAGTCGGTCCGCACCAACCAGGTGGACGCGGGCGCGTTCCTGGGCGGCAACCTCGACGTGGTCCCGCGGCTCACGGCGACGCTGGCGGCACGCTACGATTGGATCCGCGTGCCGTTCGAGGACCTCGTCGATCCCTCGCAGAGCGGCCTCAACATCTTCCGCCGGCTGTCCCCGCGCGCCGGCCTCACCTGGAGCGCGGGCCGCGGGCACGAGATGTCGGCGTCGGCGAGCCGCGGCTTCCGCGCGCCCGCCGTCGTAGAGATCGGGTGCGCCGACTCCCTGGCGGCCTGCCCGCTGCCGTTCGCGCTCGGGCCCGATCCCGCGCTCCGGCCCGTCGTGGCCACGACCTACGAGCTGGGGTGGCGCTTCCGTGCGCCGCACGGGCGGCTCGACGCCAGCACCAACCTGTACCGCACGGACGTGCGGGACGACATCTTCTTCATCGCGTCCAGCGTGACGGGCGGCTACTTCCAGAACATCCGCGCGACGCGCCGCAGCGGGTTCGAGCTGGCGCTGCAATGGCTCGGCCCCGCCGGCCTGCGGCTGTACGCGAACTACGGCTACACCACCGCGACGTTCGAGACCACCGCCCGGCTGGCCACCACGCGCGACCCCAATGGCGAAACAATCGAGCCAGGCGACGCGCTCCCGTTGGTGCCGAACCACCGCGTGAACGCCGGCGCAGCGCTGCCCGTGTTCACCCTGTCGAGCGGGCCGTCGCTCCGCGCCGCCCTCGACGCGCGCTACGTGGGGCGGCAATGGCTCCGGGGCGACGAGGCGAACGCGACCGGTCGCCTCTCCGACTACGCCGTCGCGGACGCGTCGCTCACGCTCGGCTGGCGCGAGCTTGAGCTGCGCGCGATGGTCCGGAACGTGCTGGACCACCGCTACTTCAACTTCGGCACGTTCGCGGAGAACCCGACCGAGCCGGGCACGCCGGTCCAGCGGTGGCTCACGCCCGGCGTGCCGCGCAGCGTGCAGCTGAGTCTGAGTACGGACTTCTGAATCGTCGTCCGTCATCCGTCATCCGTTGTCAGTCGAGATGCTTCCGACCCGTTGCCAGGATCGGTTCGCCGGGTTTCTTTTCCTGCGCTTTTGCAGAGCCCTTCGGATGACGGATAACGGACGACGGAAAACGCAATGAAAATCGCCGTCTGCATCAAGCGCGTCCCCGACTCGGAGACACGCGTGAAGATCGCCTCGGACGGCAAGTCGCTCGACGAGGCGGGCGTCAAGTTCATCCTCAATCCCTACGACGAGTTCGCCGTCGAGGAGGCGCTGCGGCGCAAAGAACAGGCTGGCACCGGGGAAGTCGTGGTCGTCGCGCTCGGGCCTGCGGCGGCCCAGGAGACGATCCGCACCGCGCTCGCCATGGGCGCGGACCGCGGCGTCCTGCTCCAGGTCGACCGCATCCCCGCGGATGGGCTCGAGGCGGCGAAGGCGCTCGCCGCCGAGCTCAAGGGCGGCGGCTACGACTTGATCCTGTTCGGCCCGATGGTGGCGGAGCTGCTCGATCTGCCGTGCGTCACTACGGTGGCGCACCTCGAGATCGATGGCGCCCGGGGAACGGCCGAGCGGGAGGTCGAGGGCGGCGTCGAGGTGGTAGAGTTCACCCTCCCGGCCGTGCTCACCACGGACAAGGGCCTGAACGAGCCGCGCTACCCCGCCCTCAAGGGCATCATGGCAGCGAAGAAGAAGCCGCTCGATACGAAGCCCACCAGGGTGGGGCAGGGCGGCCTGGAGATCCTCGCCCTGATGCCGCCGCCGGAGCGCAAGGACGGGAAGATCGTGGGCGAGGGGGCGGCGGCGGTGCCGGAGCTGGTGCGGTTGCTGCGCGAGGAGGCGAAGGTCCTGTGAGCGGCGGCGTGCTCGCGGTGCTGGAGCAGCGCGATGGCGCGCTCCGCAAGGTCTCCCACGAGGTCGTGACCGGCGCGCGTCGCCTGGGGGATGCGCTGGGCGGCACGGTTGACGCGCTGGTGCTCGCGGCTGGCGCGGTGGGTGGGGGCGCCGATCAGCTCGGCGCCTTCGGCGCCGACAAGGTGATCACCCTTACACACGCCGCCTTCGCGCGCTATGCGCCCGAGGGCTACAGCCGCGCCATCGCGGTCGTGTTCGCCGCGAGCGCGACCGGCAAGGATCTGGCGCCGCGCGTCGCGGCGCGGCTGGGCGTGCCCCTCGCGCAGGACGTCACCGACGTCGGGGTCGAGAGCGGAGCCGTGACCGTGGTCCGGCCGGTCTACGCGGGGAAAGCGCTCCTCAAGCTCAAGCTCGCCGCGAGCCCCGCCCTCGTCTCACTCCGGCCTAACGTGTTCACTCCCGTCCAGCGGCCCAAGGCGGGCGTGGCGCAGAGCGCCGCCGTCGACGTCCCTGGGGGGGGCGGGGGGGGTGGGGGCCGGGTGACGGTGCGCGAGATCAAGGCGGCGCCGGCGGGGGCGTTGGACGTGGCCGAAGCGCCGATCATCGTGTCGGGTGGGCGCGGCCTCAAGGAGCCGGCCAACTTCAAGATCCTGGAGGAGCTGGCGGGCGCGTTCGGGGGGGCGGCGGCGGTGGGGGCGTCGCGCGCGGTGGTGGATGCGGGGTGGCGGCCGCATGCCGACCAGGTGGGCCAGACGGGCAAAACCGTCAGCCCCACGCTGTACATCGCGGTGGGGATCTCCGGCGCGATCCAGCACCTCGCCGGCATGCGCACCTCGAAGGTGATCGTCGCGATCAACAAGGACAAGGACGCGCCGATCTTCAAGGTGGCCGACTACGGAATCGTCGGCGATCTGTTTGACGTCGTCCCGAAACTGACCGACGAGATCAGGAAGCTCCATGGCTGAGGGGGCAGGGAGCAGGGAGCAGTTCGTCCCGGCGCGGTATCAGCCGCCGCTCCCCATCGACCGCCTGATCCTTCGGGACGGGTCCGCGGGCGCGGGCGACCGGATGGAGCTCGATGTGCTGGTCGTGGGCGCCGGTCCCGCCGGGCTCGCCTGCGCGATCGAGCTCGCGCAACTGGCGCGACGCAACGGCACCGAGCTGAACATCGGCGTGCTCGAAAAGGCGGAGGCGCTGGGCGAGCATTCGCTCTCGGGCGCCGTCGTGAACGCCCGCGCCCTGCGCGACCTCTTCCCCGACGTGCCGGACGCCGATTTCCCGTTCCGCGCCCGCGTGGCGAAGGAGGCCGTGTATCTGCTGACGGCGCGACGCGCGGTGCGCCTCCCGACGCCCCCCACGATGCACAACGCCGGTCATTACGTCGCCTCGTTGTGCGAGATCGTGCGTTGGCTTGGCGGGAAGGCGGAGGCGCTGGGGGTGAACCTGTTCACGGGCTTTCCGGCGGCGAGCCTGCTCTCCGTGGGAACACGTGTGGCGGGGGTGCGAACGGCGGCAACGGGCTTGGGGCGTGACGGGCAGCCGCTCGCGAACTTCATGGCGGCGAACGACCTCGTCGCCAACG